>NZ_JBNDLE010000002.1:0-442133 GCF_050435905.1 Pseudomonas sp. 2835
TGAGCTAACCAATACTAATTGCCCGTGAGGCTTGACCATATAACACCCAAGCAATTTGCGTCGAATGAGCAGATTGCGGTGTTGTGAAGACTGCACAGCCGAAGATTTGTAACTCACAAACATCACATACCCGATTCGCTGGAGTGTCTAACAAGACCTTCTGGCAACAGAATTTCTTGACGACCATAGAGCATTGGAACCACCTGATCCCATCCCGAACTCAGCAGTGAAACGATGCATCGCCGATGGTAGTGTGGGGTTTCCCCATGTGAGAGTAGGTCATCGTCAAGATTAAATTCCGAAACCCCTATCTGCGCATGCAGGTAGGGGTTTTGTCTTTCTGGCTGTTGCACAACACAGTCAGGCTCGCCGAGCATGATAAGGTTTCCCTCTGCCCGCACAGCCTCAAGGATGCCCAATGCCGCACGCAAACCCACTCCTACCAGGTTTCATGGTGGTTCACGGCAACCGCCTGGATGAACTGCGCAGCCTGGTGGTGAGCTGGATGCGGCGTTACCCGCTGGCACCATTGGAAAACGAAATCGCCCTGGTGCAGAGCAACGGTATCGCCCAGTGGTTGAAGCTGGCCCTGGCCGAAGATCCTGAGGATGACGACCAGGGCGGCTGCGGCATCGCTGCGGCGGTCGAGGTGCAGTTGCCCGGCAGTTTCATGTGGCAGCTGTACCGCAAGGTGCTGGGCCGCGAAGAAATCCCCGAGGTGTCGCTGCTCGACAAGGCGCCGCTGACCTGGCGCTTGATGCGCCTGCTACCAGAGGTCATCGACAAGCCGCACTTCGAGCCCTTGCAGCGCTTTCTCACCGACGACAGCGACCTGCGCAAGCGCTACCAGCTGGCCGAGCGCCTGGCCGACCTGTTCGACCAGTACCAGGTGTATCGCGCCGACTGGCTCAAGGACTGGGCCGCTGGCCGTCATGTGCTCAATACCGCCCGTGGCGAATCCAAGCCGCTGCCGCCCGCCAACTGCTGGCAGGCCGAGCTGTGGCGCGCCTTATTGCTGGATGTCGGCGTAGAGGGCATGGCCCAGAGCCGTGCCGGGGTGCACCAGCGCTTCATCGAACGGATCAACAGCCTGGAACAGGCGCCCGCTGGCTTGCCGTCCCGGGTGATCGTCTTTGGTATTTCGTCGTTGCCTGCCCAGGCGCTGGAAGCCCTCGCCGGCCTGGCGCGTTTCAGCCAGGTGCTGCTCTGCGTGCACAACCCCTGCCGCCACCATTGGGCCGACATCGTCGCCGACAAGGACCTGCTGCGCCATCAGTACAAGCGCCAGCAACGCAAGCAGGGCATGCCCAGCCTGATCGACGCCGAAACCCTGCACCAGCACGCCCATCCCTTGCTGGCTGCCTGGGGCAAGCAGGGCCGCGACTACATCAACCTGCTCGACAGCTACGACGACCCTGGCAGTTACCGCGCAGCGTTCAGCGACGGGCGTATCGACCTGTTCAGCGAAAGCGAGCCCAAGACCCTGCTCAACCAGTTGCAGGACGACATTCTCGAGTTGCGCCCGCTGGCCGAAACCCGCGAGCTGTGGCCTGACGTCGATCCCGGCAAAGATCGCTCGGTGCGTTTTCATATCGGCCACAGCCCGCAACGTGAAGTGGAAATCCTCCACGACCAGTTGCTCGCCCGCTTCAGCGCCGATGCGGCGCTGCGCCCCCGCGACATCATCGTCATGCTCCCGGACATCAACACCTATGCGCCGCACATCCGCGCCGTGTTCGGCCAGCTCGACCGCAACGATCCACGCTTCATTCCCTTCACCCTGACCGACCAGGGCCAGCGTGGCCGCGACCCGTTGCTGATTGCCCTGGAGCACCTGCTGAAGTTGCCCGACAGCCGTTTCGCCGTCAGCGAGATCCTTGATCTGCTCGATGTGCCGGCCTTGCGCGCGCGCTTCGCGATCAAGGAAAGCGACCTGCCGACCCTGCACCGTTGGATCGAAGGCGCGGGCATTCGCTGGGGGCTGAACGCCGAGCAACGGGCCGGTCTCGGCTTGCCGGCGGACCTTGAACAGAACAGCTGGCGATTCGGCTTGCGACGCATGCTGCTGGGTTACGCCGTCGGTGTCGGCGAAGGCTGTGACGGTATCGAGCCGTTCGATGAAATCGGCGGTCTGGATGCGGCCTTGATCGGCCCGTTGGTGGCACTGCTCGACGCCCTGGAAATCGCTCATGAGCAGCTCTCCCAAGCAGCAACCGCTACCCAGTGGGGCGAGCGCCTGCATGCCTTGCTGCAGGTTTTCTTCCTCGCCGAAACCGAGCATGACGACTATCTGTTGGTGCAACTGCAGACCCTGCGTGAGACCTGGTTGCAGACCTGCGAGTCGGTCGGCCTGCAAGACTTGCTGCCGCTCACCGTGGTCCGTGAAGCCTGGCTGGCCGGGCTCGACCAGGGCCGCTTGTCCCAGCGCTTTCTCGCAGGTTCCGTAAACTTCTGCACCTTGATGCCCATGCGCGCGATTCCGTTCAAGGTGGTCTGCTTGCTCGGTATGAACGATGGTGACTATCCGCGCGCGCAACCACCACTGGACTTTGACCTGATGGGCAGTGATTACCGCCCGGGCGATCGCTCACGGCGCGAGGATGACCGCTACCTGTTGCTCGAGGCGCTGCTGTCGGCCCGTGACCAGTTGTACGTCAGTTGGGTCGGGCGCAGCATCCGCGACAACAGCGAACGGCCGGCCTCGGTGCTGATCGGCCAGTTACGTGATCACCTGGCGACGGGGTGGCGACTGGCGGGCGCCGAGCAGGGTGGCAAGCTCAATGCTGGCGAACAATTGCTGCATGCGCTGACCGTCGAGCATCCATTGCAGCCTTTCAGCGCCCGCTACTTTCATAAGGGCAGCAGCCTGTTCAGCTATGCCCGTGAGTGGCGCACCCTGCATCTGCCTGGCGAACAACAGCTCAAGCCTGAGGATGAGCTGCCGCCCTACAGCAGTGATGAACCGTTGAGCCTGACCTTGCTGCAGGACTTTCTTCGCCATCCGGTGCGGCACTTCTTCAGCCAGCGTTTGAAGGTGTTCTTCGAGTCGGTGGAAGCGCCCCTGGCCGATGAAGAACCCTTTGTTCTCGATGCCCTGCAGCGCTATAGCCTGAGCGAAAGCCTGCTGGCAGCAGCCCTTGCCGATCCGCAAGACAGCGAGCGGGCATTGACCACCCAGGCTCGGCGCCTGCAGGGCTACGGGCTGCTGCCGCTGGCAGGTTTCGGTGAATGCCTGCAGGCTGAACTGATCGAGCCGTTGCCCGACCTGCTCCAGCGTTATCAACAGCTGCTGGAGCAATGGCCGTTGCCTGTGGATAACGCCGTGCCGATCCGCTTCGAGTACCGCCAGCTCAAGCTTGAAGGCTGGTTGGGCCGGGTCTACCAGCGCGATGAAGAGTCGTTGCTCACCATCACCACCTTGCCCAATGGCATCAGCAGTGGCCGCACCCTCAAGTGGCACCGTCTGACCCCGACCTGGGTCATGCACCTGGCAGCCTGCGCGGTAGGCCTCAAGTTGCACAGTGCCGTGGTCGCCACCGATGTCACCTTGTTGCTCGCGCCGCTGGAGCAGAGCCGCGCCGCCGAGCTGTTGGGCGACCTGTTGCTGGCCCGCCAAGCAGGGATGAACGCGCCATTGCCGGTGGCGGTGAAAACCGCTTTTGCCTGGCTGGCCCAGAGCGATGCAGACAAGGCCCTGGCGGCGGCAACCAAGGCCTACGACGGCGATGGCCAGAACACCTTCGGCGAGCGTAGCGAAAGCACCGCACTGGCCCGGCAGTTCAGCGATTTTGCGGCACTCAGTGCCAGTGAAGAATTCGAAGGCTGGTGCGAGGCCCTGTACCGCCCAATGTTCGAAGCGCCCTGGCAGACGCTGGGCAAAGAGGAGAGCGCTCGATGAGCCTTGGCGTTGCCCCAGCCCCCCTGGCCCTGACCTTTCCCCTGCAAGGCAGCCAGCTGATCGAAGCCAGCGCCGGTACCGGCAAGACCTTCACCATCTCGGCGCTCTACCTGCGTCTGGTGCTCGGCCATGGCGGCGAGCAGGGCTTTGGCCGGGAGCTGTTGCCGCCACAGATTCTCGTGGTGACCTTCACCGACGCTGCTACCAAGGAGCTGCGTGAGCGCATCCGCACCCGCCTGGCGGAAGCTGCGCGGTATTTCCGTGGAGAGTTGAGCGAAGCCGACCCCTTGCTTGAGCAACTGCGCGATGACTATGAGCCGTCGCTGTGGGCAGCGTGCGCCAATCGCCTGGACGTGGCCGCGCAATGGATGGACGAAGCTGCGGTGTCGACCATCCACAGTTGGTGCCAACGCATGCTGCGCGAGCACGCCTTCGACAGTGGCAGCCTGTTTACCCAGACCCTGGAAACCGACCACAGCGACCTGCTTGGCCAGGTCATGCGCGATTACTGGCGGCGCTTCTGCTACAGCATGCAGGGCGATGCGCTGGCCTGGGTTCGCGCCCATTGGGTCAGCCCCGAAGCCTTGTTGCCACGGGTGCGCGCGCTGTTCGGCCGACAGCGCATCGAGAGCGATGAAGAAGAGCCCCAGGCCCTGATCGAAGCGGTGCTGCAGCAGCGTACCGAGCTGCTGCGCACGCTCAAGGCGCCCTGGGCGCAATGGTCTGGCGAGTTGCTGCAGATCTGCCGGGATGGTCTGGCCGCCAAGCAGGTCGATGGACGCAAGATGCAGGCACGCTATTTCGAGCCCTGGTGCGAAAAGCTCAAGGCCTGGGCCGAAGACGACCAGGCACTGGAGCTGGACCTGGGCACCGGCTTCAGCCGCTTTACCCGCGCCGGCATGGCCGAAGCCTGGAAGGGCGAACCGCCAGCGCACCCGGCATTGCAGGCGATGGAGGGGCTGCGCGACCAGCTTCAGGGCCTGCCCACGCCTGATGCCTGTTTGCTCGAACATGCTGCGGCCTGGGTCGGCGCCCGCTTCGAACAGGAAAAACGCCGCCGCGCCGAGATGGGCTTCGATGACATGCTCTTGCGCCTCGACCATGCGCTGCACGGCGATGCCGGCGAGCGCCTGGCCGGGCTGATCCGTGAGCAGTTCCCGGTGGCGCTGATCGATGAATTCCAGGACACCGACCCGGTGCAGTACCGGATCTTCCAGCGCATCTATCGGATTGAAGAGAACGTCCGAGAGAC
Source organism: Pseudomonas sp. 2835 (assembly GCF_050435905.1). Lineage (NCBI taxonomy): Bacteria > Pseudomonadati > Pseudomonadota > Gammaproteobacteria > Pseudomonadales > Pseudomonadaceae > Pseudomonas > Pseudomonas sp. 2835. The sequence goes on from NZ_JBNDLE010000002.1 coordinate 5,151, forward strand.
CGGCCTGTTCCTGATCGGCGACCCCAAACAGGCGATCTATGCCTTCCGCGGCGCCGACATCTTCACTTACCTGGGCGCTCGACGGGCGACGGCCGGGCGCCTGCACAGCCTCGATACCAACTACCGCTCCAGCCAGGCCATGGTCACGGCGGTCAACCATGTGTTCATGCAGGCCGAAGTGCGCGAGCAGGGTCGTGGCGCCTTTTTGTTCCGCGACGGCAGCGACAACCCGGTGCCGTTTCTCGAGGTCAAGGCCAAGGGCCGCAGCGAGCAGTTGCAGGTCGATGGCGTGCCGGTGCCAGCACTCAACCTCTGGCAGTTGAGCAGTGAAGAACCGGTTTCCGGCGCCGTGTATCGCCAGCAACTGGCCGCCAGCTGTGCCAGCCAGATCGTCGCCTTGCTCAATGGCGGGCAGCAGGGGCGCAGTGGTTTCCTGCTCGCCGATCAGTCGCTGCGTGGCTGCCTGCCTTCGGATATCGCCATTCTGGTGCGCGATGGCCGTGAGGCGCAGCTGATTCGCGCTGAGCTGGCAGCCCGCGATGTGCGCAGTGTGTACCTGTCTGATAAGGACTCGGTGTTTGCCGCCCAGGAAGCCCATGACCTGCTGGCCTGGCTCAAGGCTTGCGCCGAGCCGGACGCCGAGCGCCTGCTCAAGGCGGCACTTGCCAGCATCACCCTCAACCTGCCGCTTAGCGCCCTGGCCCAATTGAACCAGGACGAACGGGTGTGGGAACGCTGGGTCATGCAGTTCCGCCAGTACCGGCTGATCTGGCGCGGCCAGGGTGTTCTGCCGATGCTGCGGCGCCTGCTGCATGACTTTGATCTGCCGCAGGTCCTGATCGCCCGCAGCGATGGCGAGCGGGTGCTGACCAACCTGTTGCACCTGGCCGAACTGCTGCAACAGGCGGCCACCGAACTGGATGGCGAACAAGCGCTGATTCGCCACCTGGGCGAGCACCTGGCCAGTTCCGGCCAGGCTGGCGAAGAGCAGATCCTGCGCCTGGAAAGCGACGAGCAACTGGTCAAGGTGGTAACCATCCACAAGTCCAAAGGCCTGGAGTACCCCCTGGTGTTCCTGCCTTTCATCTGCACCAGCAAGCCGGTCGATGGCTCACGCTTGCCACTGGCCTGGCACGACGGCGAAGGCCAGGCGCACCTGACCCTGACCCCGGATGCCGAACAGATCGCCCTGGCCGACGACGAGCGCCTGGCTGAAGACCTGCGCCTGCTGTACGTGGCCCTGACCCGCGCCCAGCATGCCTGTTGGCTCGGTGTTGCCGACCTCAAGCGCGGCACCGGCAAGGCCTCGACCCTGCATCGCTCGGCCCTGGGTTACCTGTTGGGTAGCGGCACGCCCCTGGCGGCTTCGACTCAACTGGGTGATTGGCTGCAGGCCTTGCAGTCCGGCTGCCCGGCCATCGCCAGCATCGAGTTGCCAGCGCCGGATGAACAGGCCTACAGCGCCCCGCGCAACCAGGCCGAGCTGCTGCCCGCTCGCCAGCCCAAACGCCGGGCTGCGGAAAACTGGTGGATCGCCTCCTACAGTGCCTTGCGCATCGGCGAAGAGGCCATGACCCTGGCGGCCGACAGCTCCCAGGCGCAACAGCTGCTCGATGACGAGCGGCCCGACGTGCAGCAGCTGCGAGAAGTGACGCCCGGTAGCGGCGATATTCACCGCTTCCCGCGCGGGCCGAACCCCGGCACCTTCCTCCACGGCCTGCTCGAATGGGCCGGACACGAAGGCTTCGCCCAGGTCAGCACTGACCCCGAGCAATTGACCCGCACCGTCGGTCAGCGCTGCAACCGCCGCGACTGGACTGGCTGGATTCCGACCCTCAGCCAGTGGTTGCAGCAACTGCTTGCGCAGCCCATGGCGCTGGCGCCCGACAGCCCGTCGTTGTCCTTGAGCCAGCTCAGCCAGTACCAGATCGAAATGGAATTCTGGTTCGCCAGCCACAAGGTCGATGTCGGCCGGCTCGACCAACTGGTGTGCGAATACACCCATCAGGGCGTCGCGCGTCTGGCTGCGCAACCGGCGCTGCTCAATGGCATGTTCAAGGGCTTTATCGACCTGGCCTTCGAACACGACGGCCGCTATTACGTCGCAGATTACAAATCCAACTGGCTGGGGCCTGATGACCTGGCCTACAGCGAACTGGCCATGGAAGGGGCGATCCTCAGCCACCGCTATGACCTGCAATACGTGCTCTACCTGCTGGCCCTGCACCGCCAGTTGCGCGCGCGGCTGCCGGGTTATGACTACGACCTGCATGTCGGCGGGGCACTGTTCATCTTCCTGCGTGGAGTCGATTCCGCTTCCCGTGGCCTCTATTTCGTCAAGCCACCGCGTGAGCTGATCGAGCAGCTCGATGCACTGTTCCGTGGCGTCAGCGCCCCGCAGCAACACGACCTGTTTTTCGGAGACGCACCATGAGCCGTAGCCTCGACGACTTGTTGCCGACGCCGCTGGATGCCGGCCACCTGGCGGCGCTGCAGCCGCTGAGCAAGGGCGCGGACCTGCTGGCCTTGCTTGATCGCTGGGTCGAGCGTGGCTGGTTGCGTGCCCTGGACCGGGCCTTTGTGAGTTTCCTCGGTGAGCGCGACCCGGGCGGCGAGCCTTTGGTGCTGCTGGCGGCGGCACTGGCCAGTCATCAGTTGGGCCACGGCCATGTCTGCCTGGACCTGGGTGAAACCCTGGCCGAGCCTGATTTCGCCCTGTCGCTGCCGCCGGAGGGTGACGCCCTGGCGGGGCCATTGCTGCTGCCCTCGCAACTGCTTGAGCGCCTGTCGCTCGACACCTGGTTGCAGCAACTGAGCCGCAGTCGGCTGGTGGCCCACGGCAGCAGTGGTGAAGACAGCGCGCGCCCGTTGGTGCTCAATGGCCAGCGCCTGTACCTGCGCCGCTACTGGGCCTACGAGCGACGTATCGACAATGCCTTGCGTGAGCGCTTGCAGCAGGTCGAGCCAACCCCGGCAGACCTCTCTGCGCGGCTGGCGCAACTGTTCGATGGCGGTGCTCCCAGCGGCCAGGTGGATTGGCAGAAGCTTGCCTGTGCCCTGGCCACCCGCAGTGCCTTCAGCATCATTACCGGCGGCCCGGGTACCGGCAAAACCACCACGGTGGTGCGTTTGCTGGCCTTGCTGCAGGCGCCCGCGGTGGAGGCGGGGCGACCGCTGCGCATTCGCCTGGCGGCACCGACCGGCAAGGCCGCCGCGCGCCTGACCGAGTCCATCGCCCAGCAGGTCGAGCGCCTGGCGGTGGCTGCCGAGGTCCGTGACAACATTCCTACCGACGTCTCCACTGTTCACCGCCTGCTCGGCAGCCGCCCGGGCTCGCGGCATTTCCGTCACCATGCCGGCAACCCGTTGCCGCTGGATGTGCTGGTGGTCGACGAAGCCTCGATGATCGACCTGGAGATGATGGCCAATCTGCTTGGCGCCTTGCCGGCCCATGCGCGCCTGGTGCTGCTGGGCGACAAGGACCAACTCGCCTCGGTCGAGGCCGGTGCAGTCCTCGGTGACTTGTGCCGCGATGCCGAAGCCGGGCGCTACAGCACCGAGACCCAGGCCTGGCTCGAGCAGGTCAGTGGTGAAACCCTGGCTGGCAGTGAGCTGCTGCCTGGCAGCGCCGCGCAATACCCGTTGGCACAGCAAGTGGTGATGCTGCGCTATTCGCGGCGTTTTGGCGAAGGCAGCGGCATCGGCCAGTTGGCCCGCCTGGTCAACCGCCAGGAGGCCGATCAGGCCCGGGCCTTGCTCAACCAGAAACAGGACGATGTGTTTGCCCTGAGCCTGCGCGGCGAACAGGACCGTAACTTCGATCGCTTGCTGCTCGAAGGTCTGGGTCGCGGCGGTGATGGCCCCCAGGGCTATCGCAGCTATCTGCAGACCATCCGCCAGCAGCGTCCGCCGCTCGGCACGCCAGTGGATGACCCGCGTTGGGAGACCTGGGCCATGCAGGTGCTGCAGGGCTTTGAGACTTTCCAGTTGCTGTGCGCCGTGCGCAAGGGCCCCTGGGGTGTCGAGGGCTTGAACCAGCGGGTCAGCCGGGTACTCGGCGCTGCCGGGCTGATCGACAGTGAGCAGCCCTGGTATGAGGGCCGTCCGGTGCTGATGACCCGCAACGACTATGGACTGGGCCTGATGAACGGCGATATCGGCATCGCCCTGCGCCTGCCCGATGAGCAGCATGAGGGCCAGCAGGTGCTGCGTGTGGCTTTTGCCCGCAACGACGGGCACGGCGGCGTGCGTTTCGTTCTGCCAAGCCGGCTCAACGAAGTCGAAACCGTGTTCGCCATGACCGTGCACAAGTCCCAGGGCTCGGAGTTCACCCATACTGCGCTGGTGCTACCAGACGCCCTGAACCCGGTTTTGACCAAGGAATTGATCTACACCGGTATCACCCGGGCCAAGACCTGCTTTAGTTTGATCGAGCCGCGCCAGGGCGTGTTTGAGGACGCGGTGCGGCGCAAGGTCAAGCGCATCTCGGGGCTGATGCTGGAGCAGGTTTAAGCACGGCGATTCGGCCTTTTACCGGATCGCCGGCGGGCTGCTCCCTCGCTGGAAAATCGGCCTCTGTGCTATCGTTGCGGCATCATCCTGCGTGGTTTTAAGAGATTTCCTTCATGAATGTGGCCGCCCCGACATCGGGACGTGTGACGAGCCTGACGCGTTCGCTGCTGGCCGCGATGCTGTTGCTGTTCGCCGCGCAGGCCGGTGCCGCGGCTGAGGTCACGTCGAACCTGGCCGAGCAGCGGGCCAAGGCGGTCACCCAGGTCGTGCTGGGTATCCTCAGCTATGCACGCTGGCCGGTCGAGCCGGCACAACTGCGCCTGTGCCTGATTGGCCCGACCGAATACGCCGACGACCTGGTCAAGGGCACCACCCAGGCCACCGGCCGCCCGGTGCTGGTCCGCCGTTTGCTGGCCAGCGACCCGCGTATCGCCAACGAATGCGATGCGATTTATATCGGCAAGCTCAGCCAGGACGAACGTAACCGGCTGTTCAGCGCATTGAGCGGTCATCCGGTACTGAGCATGAGCGAGGCCGACGACCCGTGCACGGTCGGCAGCCTGTTCTGCCTGCGGGTCAGTGATCGCCAGGTGGCGTTCGAGGTCAACCTCGACTCGGTGGCGCGCAGCGGCGTGCGCATTCACCCCAGCGTGCTGCAGCTCTCGCGGCGGCGGGCGGCACAACCATGATCGGCTTTGGCAAGGGGCGCGAGCGCCCGACCCTGCGTGCCGTGCTTGGCCGTCGCCACCTGAGCGTCGCACTGCTTGCCGTCGGCCTTGCCGGAGTCTCCCTGACCCTGCTCGGCGTGCTGGCCCTGCGCGTTTACGCCAATCACAACCTGCACCTGATTGCCCGCTCGATCAATTACACCGTGGAAGCGGCGGTGGTGTTCAACGACGCCGGCGCGGCCAATGAAGCGCTGGCGCTGATTGCCGCCGCTGAAGAGGTGGCCGACGTCAAAGTCTTCGATGACAACGGTGAATTGCTGGCCCGCTGGCAGCGCAACAACAGCAGCTTGCTGGCGCAGACCGAGCAACTGATCGCCCGCAGCCTGCTGGAAGAGCCGATCATTCTGCCGGTGTTGCACCAGGGCCAGCAGGTCGGGCGCATCGAGCTGGTGGGGCAGGGCGGCAGCCTGGTGCGCTTTCTGCTCAGCGGCCTGGCCGGGATCCTGCTGTGCACGGCGCTCAGTGCCTTCAGTGCGCTGTACCTGTCGCGGCGTATGTTCGGCGACATCGTCGGGCCGCTGCGCAGCCTGGCCAATGTCGCCCACGCCGCGCGCCGCGAGCGCAGCTTCGACCGCCGTGTGCCGCCGGCGCAGATCGCCGAGCTCAACGAACTGGGCAACGACTTCAACGCCTTGCTCGACGAGCTGGAGTCGTGGCAGAGCCACCTGCAGAGCGAGAACGAAAGCCTGGCCCACCAGGCCAGCCACGACAGCCTCACCGGCCTGCCGAACCGGGCGTTTTTCGAAGGCCGCCTGAGCCGCACCCTGCGCAATGCGCAAAAGCACAATGAGCACCTGGCCTTGCTGTTTCTCGACAGCGACAACTTCAAAGAGGTCAACGACAACTTTGGCCACGCCGCTGGCGATGAAGTGCTGATCAGCGTGGCCACCCGGGTACGCGCGCAGCTTCGTGAAAATGACCTGGTGGCCCGTCTGGGCGGGGACGAGTTCGCCGTGCTGCTGGCGCCACTGCACGCACGCGAAGACGCCCTGCGAATCGCCGAGAAGATTGCCGCCAGCATGAAACTGCCGATCCGCCTGAGCGAAGGGCAGATCATCGTCACTTCGCTGAGCATCGGCATCGCCTATTTTCCCGACGACGGCGGGAATCCGTCCGATCTCCTCAATGCCGCTGATGCGGCGATGTATCAGGCCAAGCGCAACTTGCGTGGCCAGGGGCAAATGGCAGAGACGGAGCGCTCTGTCCAACACGTAAAAAACAGGAGCTGAACCGTGATTCACCTGAGCCAACGACTACGTTTTCATTTTATTTGCCTGGCCCTGGCGTTGTTCGCCCTGGGCGGCTGCCAGAGCGTGCCACCCAAAGGGCTGACCCCTGAACAGATTGCCCTGCTCAAGCAGGAGGGCTTCCAGCTCACCGATGAAGGCTGGGAGTTCGGCCTGTCGAGCAAAGTGCTGTTCGGCAGCGATGTCGACACTCTCAACGCCCAGAGCCGGACGATCGTCGAGCGCATTGGCAAGTCGTTGCTGTCGGTGAACATCCAGCGCGTGCGGGTCGACGGCCATACCGATGCCTCGGGCCGCGCGGCTTATAACGAACAATTGTCCAAGCGTCGGGCGCAGAGCGTGGCCAATGTGCTGGTCGGCGTCGGCATGCGCCCGGAAAACGTCGAAACCCGCGGCCTGGGCAGCAGCGAGCCGGTGGCCAGCAACGACACCCGCGCCGGGCGCCTGGAAAACCGCCGGGTATCGATCGTGGTCGCCTCCGACTGATCAGTCGGCAAAGCTCATCGCGCGCGACTCGCCCATCAGCAGCGGGGTGTTGCGCTCGGTGACATCGCGGATGTAATCCCACAGCAGGGTGATCCGCTTCAATTTCCTCAAGTCCTCCCGGCAGTACATCCAGAACTGCCGGGTAATCTCGACCTCCTCCGGCAGAATCGCCACCAGGCGCGGGTCTTGTGCGGCCAGGAAACACGGCAGGATCGCCAGGCCGCGACCCTGCTGGGCGGCCACGTACTGGGCGATCACGCTGGTGCTGCGCAGGTTGGCGCTGGCGGCCGGGATCAGGTTGGCCAGATACAGGAGCTCGGAGCTGAAGGCGAGGTCGTCGACATAACTGATGAACTGATGGCGGGCCAGGTCGCTGCTGCGGGTGATCGGCTCGTGGCTGTCCAGGTATTCCTGGGTGGCATACAGGCGCAGGCGGTAGTCGCACAGCTTGCAGCACACGTAGGGCCCGTGTTCCGGGCGTTCCAGGGCGATGACGATGTCGGCCTCGCGCTTGGACAGGCTGATGAAGTGCGGCAGCGGCAGGATGTCCACCGAGATCGCCGGGTAGGCGTCGACGAAATGGCTCAGTTGCGGGGTGACGAAGAAGCTGCCGAAACCTTCGGTGCAGCCCATGCGCACATGCCCCGACAGCGCTACGCCGGAGCCGGAAACCTGCTCGCAGGCCATGTGCAGGGTGCTTTCGATAGATTCGGCGTAACTGAGCAAGCGCTGGCCTTCGGCGGTGAGGACAAAGCCGTTGGTCCGCGACTTTTCGAACAATAGAGTGCCCAGCGCCACTTCCAGCGAACTGATCCGCCGCGACACCGTGGTGTAGTCGACGCCCAGGCGTTTGGCCGCGCTGCTGGCTTTGCGGGTACGCGCCACTTCGAGGAAAAACTTCAGGTCATCCCAGTTCAGCGACCCCAGGGAGGTGATGTTTTTTTGCATGTTGGTCCGGCTTTTATGTGCGTTCTTATTAGATGTTTGCACATCTATACTCCAAAAAAGCCCTGGACCCAAGCGCCCGCCGTGGCTGACCCGGTGGCGTCGATCTCTCCCTAACAACAATTTCAGGAGAACGCACATGAACGCATCCCTTACTCCCGGCCAGACCAAGGTCGAGCAGGTCAAGCTGCTGATCGACGGCCAATGGGTCGAATCGAAAACCAGCGAATGGCGCGACGTGGTCAACCCGGCTACCCAGCAAGTACTGGCCCGCGTACCCTTCGCCACCGCCGAAGAAGTCGACGCCGCCATCGCCGCCGGCCAACGTGCGTTCAAGACCTGGCGCGACACCCCGATCGGCGCGCGCATGCGCATCATGCTCAAGCTGCAGGCGCTGATCCGCGAACACTCCAAGCGCATCGCCGTAGTCCTCAGCGCAGAACAGGGCAAGACCATTGCCGATGCCGAAGGCGATATCTTCCGTGGCCTGGAAGTGGTCGAGCATGCCTGCAGCATCGGTACCTTGCAGATGGGCGAGTTCGCCGAGAACGTTGCCGGTGGCGTCGACACCTACACCCTGCGCCAGCCGATCGGCGTCTGTGCCGGTATCACCCCGTTCAACTTCCCGGCGATGATCCCGCTGTGGATGTTCCCGATGGCTATCGTCTGCGGCAACACCTTCGTACTCAAGCCTTCCGAGCAGGACCCGTTGTCGACCATGCTGCTGGTGGAGCTGGCAGTCGAAGCCGGTGTGCCGGCCGGCGTGCTCAACGTCGTGCATGGTGGCAAGCAGGTGGTCGATGCGCTGTGCACCCATAGCGATATCAAGGCGATCTCTTTCGTCGGCTCAACCGAGGTCGGCACCCACGTCTACAACCTGGCTGGCCAGCACGGCAAGCGCGTGCAATCGATGATGGGCGCCAAGAACCACGCCGTGGTGCTGCCGGACGCCAACCGCACGCAAACCCTCAATGCCCTGGTCGGTGCCGGTTTCGGCGCGGCCGGCCAGCGCTGCATGGCCACCTCGGTGGCGGTACTGGTGGGCAAGGCCCGCGAGTGGCTGCCGGAGCTCAAGGAGCTGGCCTCCAAGCTCAAGGTCAACGCTGGCAGCGAGCCGGGCACCGATGTCGGCCCGCTGATTTCCAAACGTGCCAAGGAGCGGGTGCTGGGCCTGATCGAAAGCGGCATCAAGGAAGGCGCCAAGCTCGAGCTCGACGGTCGTGAGGTCAGCGTGCCGGGCTACGAGCAGGGCAACTTCGTCGGCCCGACCCTGTTCTCCGGGGTGACCACCGACATGCAGATCTACACCCAGGAAATTTTCGGCCCGGTGCTGGTGGTACTGGAAGTCGACACCCTCGACGAAGCCATTGCCCTGGTCAACCGCAACCCCTTCGGCAACGGCACCGGCCTGTTCACCCAGAGCGGCGCGGCGGCGCGCAAGTTCCAGAACGAGATCGACGTCGGCCAGGTCGGCATCAACATCCCGATTCCGGTGCCGGTGCCGTTCTTCAGTTTCACCGGCTCGCGCGGCTCCAAGCTCGGCGATCTGGGCCCGTACGGCAAACAGGTGGTGCAGTTCTACACTCAGACCAAGACCGTCACCAGCCGCTGGTTCGATGATGACAGCGTCAACGATGGCGTGAACACCACCATCAGCCTGCGCTAAGGAGCTCATCATGCGTATCGCATTCATCGGCCTGGGCAACATGGGCGCGCCCATGGCCCGCAACCTGATCAAGGCCGGGCACCAGTTGAACCTGTTCGATCTGAACAAGACCGTGCTGGCCGAACTTGCCGAGCTCGGCGGGCAGATCAGCAGCTCGCCGCGTGACGCCGCGCAGCAGAGCGAACTGGTGATCACCATGCTGCCGGCCGCCGCCCATGTGCGCGGTGTGTACCTTAACGAAGATGGCGTGCTGGCCGGTGTCAAGGCCGGGACCCCGGTGGTCGACTGCAGCACCATCGACCCGCAGACCGCCCGTGACGTAGCAGCCGCTGCGGCCAAGCAGGGCGTTGACCTTGCCGATGCGCCGGTGTCCGGTGGTACCGGCGGCGCCGCAGCCGGCACCCTGACCTTCATGGTCGGCGCCAGCGACACGCTGTTCGCCACCCTGCAGCCGGTACTGGCGCAGATGGGCCGCAACATCGTCCATTGCGGTGAGGTCGGCACCGGGCAGATCGCCAAGATCTGCAACAACCTGCTGCTGGGCATCTCGATGATCGGCGTGTCCGAGGCCATGGCCCTGGGCAACGCGTTGGGGATCGACACCAAGGTGCTGGCCGGGATCATCAACAGCTCGACCGGTCGTTGCTGGAGTTCGGACACCTACAACCCGTGGCCGGGCATCATCGAGACGGCCCCGGCATCGCGCGGCTATACCGGTGGCTTTGGTGCCGAGCTGATGCTCAAGGACCTGGGGCTGGCGACAGAAGCCGCGCGTCAGGCACACCAGCCAGTGATTCTCGGCGCAGTGGCCCAGCAGCTGTACCAGGCGATGAGCTTGCGCGGCGAGGGTGGCAAGGATTTCTCGGCGATTGTCGAAGGTTACCGCAAGCCCGAGTAAAAAGAGCATCGCCAGCAAGGCTGGTTCCCACAGGTACTGCGCACACATCATTCTGTGGGAGCTGGCCTTGCCAGCGAGGGGCTGCGAAGGCAGCCCCGGCATCAGGCAAAAACGAAATACTTGCGCACCGTCTCCACCACCTCCCAGGTGCCTTTCATCCCAGGTTCGATGACGAACACATCACCGGCCTTCAGGTGCACCGGCTGCTCACCTTCCGGGGTGATCACGCAGTAGCCGTCCAGAAAATGGCAATACTCCCACTTCTCGTAACTGACCTGGAACTTGCCCGGCGTACAGATCCAGGTGCCCATGATCTTGCTGCCATCGGCCGATACATAGGCATTGAGGTTGACGGTGTGCGGGTCGCCGCCGATGCGTTGCCACTTGGTCGCATCCAGCACGGGGGTAGGGCAGGTCTCGCGCAGCACGGTGATGAAATCGGACATTCCAGGCTCCAGAGGATGACTCAAAGGTCCATCACCATAGGCGTGATCGGTGCCCGGCAGATGTCTGGTCTCGACCTTGGGGTGTCTGGGAGCGCAAACCCGTGATTAGCGATCGAGGCTGTCACCAAAGCTGCGGATCACTTCCAGCAGCGCCTTGACTCGCTGCGGCAAGCTGCCGGCCGGGTACACCGCGTGCATTTGTGGGCTGTCGCCGTTGCTGGCGGTCAGCCGGTACTCGGCACAAACCCGCTGCAGGCGCCCGGCCTGCACTTCGGGTTCGGCCAGCCAGTCGGCCAGGCGGGCGATGCCGACACCGGCCAGGGCGGCCTGGAATACCGCGACCCCGGAGCTGAAACGAAACTTCGGATGCACCCGCAGGCTGACGGCCTGATCGACGCTGCGAAACTTCCATTCCTTGAGGATCCGCGGCGCGGTATGCAGGATCAGCGCGTGTGCTTCCAGCGCCTCGATCGATGCGGGCATGCCATGCTTTTCCAGGTAAGCAGGGCTGGCGTACAGCGAACGTGAGTAGCGCCACAGCGGGTAGCCGATCAGTTCGCTGTCCTGGGCAAAGGCGCCACGAATGGCGAAGTCCAGTTTGCTCTTGGCCGGGTCGATAGGCTCGTCGCTGAAGATCACATCGACGTTCACCTGCGGGTAGCGTTCGCCATAGTGCGCTATCAAACCGGGCAATACCGGCGCCAGTGATTCGGGGGCGCTAAACCGCACCCAGCCGCAAGCCAGGCCGCTGAGCCCGGCTAACTCTTCATCGGCCTCGCGTTGCAGATCAAGCATTTTGTTGGCATAGGGCAGCAAGCGTTCGCCGGCTTCAGTGAGGCTCACGGCATTGGCCGAGCGGTTTAACAGTTTGGCCCCGGCGTTTTCTTCCAGGGCTTGCACGGCACGGGTCACAGCACTGGGCGAGCGGCCCAGGGCGCGTGCCGCAGCGACGAAACTGCGCTTGCGGGCAACCATTGCGAAGGCTTCCAGCTCCGCGAGCATATCCAGGGCCATGCACTACCTCGTTGCAGTTTTTGCAATATGGCATTGCAACACAAAACCCGGGGGTTGGTTAACCTTGGCGCGCCCATCCTTGACTGCCAGAGCCTGAAACCATGGTCGATATCGTTGTTCTTTGCGTGTTTGCCTTTGCCGCCGGGCTGATCGATGCGGCAGTCGGTGGTGGCGGGCTGATCCAGATTCCGGCGCTGTTCAACGTGCTGCCGGCGTCGCCCCCGGCTGCGTTGCTGGGCACCAACAAAGTTGCCTCGGCCTGCGGCACGGCGTTTGCCGCCCGCTCGTTCGTACGCAAGGTGGTGATCGACTGGGGGTTGGTGGTTCCGGCAGCCTGTGCGGCCTTTGTCATGGCGTTCGTCGGCGCCGCAACGGTGTCGCTGGTGCCGCAAGGGCTGATGCGCCCGGCGGTGCTGGTGCTGATCGTGCTGATGGCGATCTACACCTTCTGGAAAAAGGACTTCGGCGCCCTGCACAAGCCGATGCGTATCGGCACTCGCGAAAAAATGCTGGCGATCGTCATCGGCGGTGCCATCGGCTTTTATGACGGCCTGTTCGGGCCCGGCACCGGCAGCTTCCTGATCTTCCTGTTCATTCGCTGCTTTGCCTTCGACTTCCTGCATGCCTCGGCGTCGGCGAAACTGGTGAACATCGCCACCAACGTCGCTGCGCTAATGTTCTTCATTCCTACCGGCAACGTGCTGTACCTGATCGCCATTCCCATGGCCGCCTTCAACATTCTTGGCGCGCTGACCGGCACCTGGCTGGCAGTGCGCAAGGGCGTACCCTTCGTTCGCGCACTGTTCCTGGTGTTGCTGCTGATCTTGATCGGCAAGCTGTCCTACGACCTGTTGGCTTAACGCTTACGCCCACCAGTAACGCACGAAGTGGAAGAACACCGGCGCGGCAAAGCATACCGAGTCCATGCGGTCGAGCATGCCGCCGTGGCCTTCGATCATGTGGCCCCAGTCCTTGACGCCGCGATCGCGCTTGATCGCTGACATCACCAGGCCGCCGGCAAAGCCCATGAGGTTGACGGTCAGGGCCATCAGCGCCGCCTGCCAGAAGCTGAACGGCGTGATCCAGCACAGGGTGGCGCCGATCAGGGTGGCCAGGGCCACGCCGCCGACCAGGCCTTCGACGGTCTTTGACGGCGACAGCTTGGGCGCCACCTTGTGCTTGCCGAACAGCTTGCCGCAGACGTACTGCAGCACATCGGAGATCTGCACCACGAGGATCAGCCAGGCGATCAGCAGCAGGTTGCGGCCTTCGTAGCCGGGGATGTCCAGGGTCATCAAGGCCGGTACCGAAGACAGGCAGTAGACCGCGATCATCAAGCCCCACTGCACCTTCGAGGCACGCTCGAGAAAGCGCGTGGTGTCGCCGCCGAAGCTGGCGAGGATCGGCAGCAGCAGGAACAGGTAGACCGGGATGAAAATGCTGAACAGCCCGTACCAGTCCATGGCGATCAGCAGGTACTGCACCGGCAGGGCCACGTAAAAGGCCGCGACCAGTGCCGGGTAGTCGCTGCGCCGGGTGGGTGTCAGGGTGAGGAATTCACGCAAGGCGTAGAACGACACGCAATAGAACAGCAGGATCACCCCCAGCTTGCCGAACAGAAACGCCAGGCCGATGACCAGGACCATCACCCACCAGGCGTTGATCCGCGCGTTGAGGTTGTCGATCACCGCGTGGGGGGCGGGGCCGGCGCGCCATTTGAGCAGGCGGCCAATCAGGCTGGCGAGCAGCAGCAGGCCGCCGATGCCGGCAAACAGCGAAAGGGTGTTGTTGTCCATCTCAGGATTCCTTCGGGGCCAGGGCCAACAGGGCCTGGCGGGCCCGGTCGAGAAACGCGTGCTTGCTTTCGTCCGCTTGCAGGTGCAGCGGCTCGCCAAAACTCAGGGTGCACAGCAAGGGCAACGGCAGGGCGCGGCCCTTGGGCATGACCCGGTTGAGGTTGGCGATCCACACCGGGATCACCTCGACCTGCGGGTGGGCGCTGGCCAGGTGGAACAGGCCGCTCTTGAACGCCAGCAACGGCTCGTCGCTGAGGTTGCGCGTGCCTTCGGGAAAGAAGATCAGCGAATCGCCCTGGGCCAGTGCATCCTGGATCGGCTGCAAGGGGTTGCTTGTGGCGTCGTTGTGCTGACGGTCGATCAGCACGCCATTGAACACCCGCTTGATCAGGAACTGGCGGATCCCAGGTTTTTGCCAGTAATCGGCACCGGCCACCGGCCGCGTGTGCTGGCGCAGCGGTTGGGGCAGCGAGGCCCAGATCAGCACGAAGTCGCCGTGGCTGCTGTGGTTGGCGTAGTACAGCCGTTGCACCGGTTGCGGCGTGCAGCCCAGCCACAAGGCGCGGGCGCCAGTGATCAGGCGGGCGACCGAGGTGATGGCAAAGGCGGTGAGGGCAGCAAGCATGGGCAAGGTCCTTATCCGGCGAAGTGAAGCAAGGGCAAAAGCAGCATGCCGGCCAGCGCCAGCACGGCTTGTACGGCAAAGCACAGCAGTTGTTTGCGCAGCAGGCCCAAGGCCGCCAGGCCGCGTGCCTGCCAGTCGCGGTGATCGACCGGGTTGGCTTTCAGGCCCAGGGCGAACAATGACTGGTCCAGGGCCTGGGTGTGTTGCCCAAGCTGATCGCTGCGCGTGGCCAGGTGGGCAAACAGTTCGGCATCCAGCGCGACGCGCATGGCGAAGAACTTTTGCAGCAAGCCGGCCAGCAACAACAGGCTGCTCAGTACTGCGCAGTAACCTGGGGCAGGCGATTCGATCAGCAGCGCCGCCAGGCCAAGCAACACCGCCAGCAGGCTGATGCCGTCGGCCAGGCGCTCGACCTGGCGTCCGCGTTTGAGCAGGCTGGCGACCACGGCCAGATGGATTGTGGCGCTCACAGGCAGGGCTCCGTTTGCAGGCGTTCAATTACCCGCAGGTGCTGCGGATGTAGGACCACCCCGGGGCGTGCCTGGCTGATGCGTTGCTGCGCTTGCCCGGCATTGGCGCAGCGGCCGCTGAGCACCAGCCAGGCGGCCACGGCGCTGGCGCTGCGCGAATAACCGAGCGCGCAGCAAACCAGCACCGGGCCCTGGCTGCGCAGTTGTTCGATGGCCGCCGCCGCTTCGCGGCAGCGTTCGGCCGTAGGTACCACCAGGTCGAGGCTGGGCAGGCCACAGTAAGCCTGGCCCGGGGCAACCGAGGCGGGCAGTTCGGCGCACAGGTCGACGATGGCGGCGAACTGCGCCCCTTGCCCTTTGCCCGGAATCCGCCCCAGGTACACGCCGTCGCAGACTTCATCCGCTTGCGGATGGCGCCGGGTCCACCAGCGCGAATTGAGCCAGGCGCCGATCAGGTAGGGCGCCAGCAGCCAGCGTGCGGCGTACGACAGCTGGCCGTTGGCGCTTTTCTGAAAACCTTCGGCGCCCAGTTGCGCGTAGTTGAGTGCCACCACCAGCAGCGCCACCGCCGGCCACAACAGCCACAGGGCAGCGCCTGCAAGGTACAACGCCAGACCACCCAGCAGGGCGGCGCCGGCGAAGTAACGCAAGGCCAGGCGCCAGCGCTGCGGATCACGGGCAAGGTGCATCGGGCGCAGTACCGGCTGACCCGCAACCGGCCACAGCCAGCAACACAGCACCCCCACCAGCGCACCGCTGGGCAGGTCGATAAAGTGATGTTGCCAGGTGGTCAGCACCGAAATGCCGATCAACGCCATCCAGCCATGCACCAGCAAGCGCGGCAGCCTGGCGTGGATATGCCGGGCAAACATCGCCCAGATGATCACGAGCAAGGCGATGTGCAGGGACGGCGCCTGGTTGAAGGGTTTGTCAAAACCCATCAGCACATCGAACAGCCAGCCGAACAGGCCATCCAGCGCGGGCCGCTCGACGGTAAAGCGCAGCGGCCAGAGCAGAAAGCCGAGGATGCAGATGACCTGCGCGCTGAGCAGGCGCAGGGCGTGGCGGTCCATCTCCAGGCGGCTTAGCGGCAACAGGAACGACAACCCGTAGAGCAGGTCGATCGACCAGTAGGGGATGATGGTCCAGGGCCACAGCGGGATGCCGCCTTCCCAGGCGAACACCAGGCTGCCGACGTCGCTGCGCCCGGCGGTGTAGGTGTTGGTCAGGCCGTAGCTGAGAAAGAACAGCGGCCCCAGCAACAGCAGCCAGAGCACCCCGCGCTTGATCAAGCCTGGCTCGCGCGCCGTGCTCATCAAACGACCCGCTGGGCCAGGCTGACGCTGAAGATGCCCCACTCATCGATACGCTGGCAGACCTTGCGAAAGCCTGCCGCCTCGACCAGTTGGTCCATTTCCACCTGGCTGCGCCGGCGCATCACCCAGGCCTGGCCAGCGCGGTGGCTGGTCAGGGCGCGGGCGATCATCTCCAGTTGCGGGTGCCAGGGTTGGCCGGTGTACACCAGGTAACCACCGGGCTCCACCGCCTGGGCCAGGCCGCCCAGGGAATCGCCAACCATCTGGTTGCTGGCAAACAGCTCATACAGGCCCGAAACCACCGCCAGGGTCGGGCGTGGATCGAGGCTGGCCAGGCTCTGGGTATCGAAGGCATCACCCTGGACGAAGCGGGCAATCTCGGCCAGGCCCTTTTCGGCGATCAGCGCGCTGCCCTGCTGGACATTGAGCTCGCTGTAGTCGCGCAGCAGGATCGACTCCGGCTTGCGTTCCAGGCCCTGCAGCGCTTCGAGGATGTAGCGGCCATGGCCGGCAGCGATATCGACGATATCCACCGGCTTGCCCTGTTCACGCAGGCGTTCGATGGCCAGGCGCAGTAGCTCTTCGACATGCAGTTTGCGCTGGCGGATGCCGCGCCAGCCGATGGCGTTGAGGTAGTTCTGGTCGATCATGCGCCCGATCGCGCCCTTGCCGGTGGGCTGGTTGCGGTAGATGTAGTCCAGGGTGCTGCCCGAGTCGAAGCCGGTGTCAAAACCCAGCTTGACCCCGTCCGACAAACCCTTGCCCAGCCGTAGGCCGGCACGGGTGGCACGCCAGTAAAGATCAGCCGGCGAGTTGCGCGGCAGCGGCGCGGCGAGGCTTTCGGCCTCGGCGCAGCTGGCGCCCAGTTGGTCGGCAGCGAGCAGCGAAGGGCGCTGCGGCGCGAGGCTGAAGCAGTGTTCGATAAACCGCCGGATCCGCGCCAGGGCATGGCTGCGGTCACGCTCGCCAAGGGTGTCGTGGAAGAATCCGGGGAGGATGTGTTTCTCTTTGTGCGCGCTGCCCAGGCGTTCGAAGAACTGCTCCTGGGGTTTACGCTTGACCACGAAGTCGGCGCCGGAAATCAACAGCTGGGTCGGCACCTGGATCGCCTGGGCATCGGCCACCACGCGGTCGGCGGCTTCATACAGGCCAAGCAGCATGGTCACTGAAATCGGCCGGCTGATCAGCGGGTCGCTTTCGTACGAGGCAATGCGCTCGGGGTCGTGGCTGAGCAGGCGCGGCTTGACGTAGCTGTTGACGAAGAAGTTGCCGCGCCAGGCGCGCATCAGCTTCAGCCCCGGACGGGCGAAGGGCACGTAGAGCTTGACCTTGAAGGCCGGCGAGGCCAGTACCAGGCAGCGCACCTTGGGCGCGTAGTCGTGGGCCCAGGTGGCGATCAGTACGGCGCCGACGCTTTGCGCCAGCACCGCCATGTCCTCTTCGGCGATGCCGTGCTCGCGGGCAATGTGTTCGATGAAGGTCTGCACATCGCGCACGCTGCAGGCGAAGCTCGGGCTGTCGCCACGGGCGCCGGGGGACTGGCCGTGGCCCCGGGCGTCCCAGGCGAAGAAGTCGTGGTCGGGCAGTTGCAGCTCATCGGCCAGATGGGCCATGCGCCCGCCGTGTTCGTGGCCGCGGTGGAACAGCACCACCGCGCGGCGCGGCTGGTCGTCAGCAACGTCGGCGGGCCAGTGGCGGTAATGCAGTTCGACGCCGTCGTGGGTGGTGAAGTGCAGCGATTGCGCGTTGCGCATGGCAAATATCCTTATCTGGCACAAAGAGCTTCAGCGGGTTTGCGCCAGACCGCAGCTGACCCGGTTGTAGAGGGTATAGAGCGAGAGCAGCAAGATCACCAGCAGCACGCCGTTGAGCCAGCTGGCCGGCAACAGGCCGCTGGCAACGCCGGCGCCGAGCACGCCGAAGGCAAAGGCGCGGTCGCTTTTGCCCATGGGGCCGTCGTAGCGGCGTTCAGCGCCCACCAGCGGGCCCATGACCCCGGCGTATTCGCTGATCAGCGCCGCCAGTACGACGATCACCACCAGCGCCGAGGACACACCCGGCAACAGCGCGAAGGGCAGGTACAGGGCGCTGTCGGCAATCAGGTCGCAGAGTTCGTTGTAGTAGGCGCCAAGCTTCGATTGTTGGCCGAATTCGCGGGCGAGCATGCCGTCGATGGCATTGAGGGCCATGCGCAGCAGCATCCATACCGGCACCAGGGCGAACAGCCAGGCGACCTGTGGCAGCCAGGCCAGCAACAGGCCGAGCAGGACGGAAACCACGGCGGCGCTCAGGGTTACCTGGTTGGCAGTGACGCCGCGTTGGTACAGGCGCTCGACCGTCGGGCGCAACAGCGCCTGAAAGCGGGGTTTGAGCTGGTAGATCGACGGCACGGTGAAACTCCCTTTTACGACTCGGTTGGCGATCAGTGCAGCAACAGCTACGTCCGCGGGGGCGATTGTCGGTGGATTGCCCCTGCCGGAGCAATAGCGCCGGCACTCAGGCAGTCGAGCAAGGCCCGCGCATGCCCGGGCAGGCTGGCAAAATCCCGGCTGCACAGGTGTAGTTGGCGCTTGGCCCACGGCTCGTGCAGCGCCTGGCTGTGCAACGCCAGCAACCCCTGCCAGCGCTGCACCGCAGCCTTTGGCACGATGCCCAGGCCCGCGCCATGGGCGACCATGCGGATCACCCCGTCAAACCCATCGGCGCGCACCCGCACCTGCAAGCGCCGGCCCAGGTGCAGGGCTTGCTCTTCAAGGTGCAGGGCCAGGGCGCTGTCGGCTTGCAGGCCAACGTAGCCGTGGCCGAGGGTGTCGGCAAAGCGCAGGTTGGGGTTGGCGGCCAGCGGGTGCGCGGGCGACATGATCAGCACCAGCGGGTCGTCGCGAAACGCCAGGGTTTGCAGGTGTTCGCTGGCCACCGCGCTGGAGATGATGCCGATATCCGCCACGCCCTGGGTGATCGCCTGGACGATGCGTAGGCTTGGCAACTCGTGAATGTCGATATCGATCGCCGGGTGCTGCTCGAGAAACCCGGCGAGCAATTCCGGCAGGTATTCGGTCAGCGCTGCGGTATTGCACAACAGCCGCACTTGGCCCTGCAGGCCCTTGGCGTATTGCCCGAGGTCGAACTGCAGGCGCTCGACCTGCTGGGCGATCAGTCGCGCATGTTGCAGCAGCGCCTGCCCGGCAGGCGTGGCCTGCACCCCGCGGCGGTTGCGTTCGAGCAGCGGCGTGCCCAGTGAGCTTTCCATGGCGCGGATACGCGCGCTGGCGGCCGGCAGCGACAGGTGGCTGCGCTGGGCGCCGGCGGTGATGTTGCCGCACTCCAGGGTGTGCTGGAACAGGCGCAGGTCAATCAGATCGAAATGCATCAGCCTCTTCCTGAGCAATAGTCTGGCTGAGTATATGGCAGATTTTCACTCTGGGTGGCGAAGTGCAGGATAGCGCCATGACTACCTTTTTCGGCTTCTATCAGGATATCGGTCCAGCGCTGTCGCTGCTGGTTATTGTCACCTTCGTGCTGGCCGGTGCGGTCAAGGGGGTGATCGGCCTTGGCCTGCCGACCATCGCCATGGGCCTGCTCGGCATGGCTATGTCTCCGGCGCAGGCAGCGGCCCTGCTGATTGTGCCATCGACCTTGACTAACCTCTGGCAACTGGCCTTTGGTGGGCACTTGCGCGCCTTGCTGAAAAGGTTGTGGCCGATGCTGGCGCTGATCTTTGTCGGCACCTTGCTGGGCAGCGCCTGGCTGGGCATCAACAGTGGCGCCTGGGCGGCGCATGCTCTGGGTGGGGCGTTGCTGGTGTATGCGCTGTATGGCCTGGTCGGCCGCGGAATGAGTCTGGCGCCTGCGCATGAAGCCTGGCTCGGGCCGTTCTGCGGATTGATCACCGGGGTCATCACGGCGGCCACCGGGGTGTTTGTGATTCCGGCCGTGCCTTACTTGCAGAGCCTGGGCCTGAGCCGCGAGGAAATGGTCCAGGCCCTGGGCCTGTCGTTCAGCGTCTCGACCCTGGCCCTGGCGATCGGCCTGGCGGGCCAGGATGCGCTGGGTGCACAGGCCCTGGGCGCATCATTGCTGGTGCTGGCGCCGGCGCTATTGGGCATGCTCGGCGGCCAGTGGCTGCGTCAGCGCATCAGCGCGGTGCTGTTCAAGCGCTGCTTCTTTATCGGCCTGGCGCTGCTCGGCACGCACCTGTTGCTCAACGGCTAGCGGATGAGGGGCTGAGCATTTCGATCAGCTGGATATCGAAGTCGCGCTCCAGGTAGTCCATGCGCTTTTCGAAGAACGCCGCCATGTGCGGCAGGGCCGAGTGCACATCCAGCGCGGCCTTGCTGGCCCAGATCTCGTAGAACACGAACAGGCTTGGGTCCTGCTGGTCGCGCAGCATGTGGTATTCGATGCAGCCCGGCTCTTGGCGGCTGGGCTCGACGTAAGCGCGAAACAGCGCTTCGAAGGACTCGGACATTTGTGGACGGGTCTTGGCTTTGAGGATGAAACCGTACTGCTCGCTCATGAACAGGCCTCTGAATGAAAGGGGGTGAATCGATTCTAAGGCAACAATAAACTCTGGATTCGTGCTTTTTAGTCAAATGTATTTTGCCCCGGCGCGTCTGTTTCCCCGCGAGGCCGGCCTCTATTCTGCCGCCATCAAATTCACTCGGTCACAGGCTCCGCTGCCCCTGATCGAAAACAGATGAGGCACCCATGAAAAAAGTCCTGTTGCTCAACGGTGGTAAAAAATTCGCCCACTCCGATGGCCGCCTGAACGAAACCCTGCACGAAGCCGCGCTGGCCTTCCTGGACCGCGCAGGGTTCGATGTGAAAACCACCTACATCGATGGCGGCTACGACAACGCCGAAGAAGTGCAGAAGTTTCTCTGGGCCGACGTCATCATCTATCAGATGCCCGGCTGGTGGATGGGCGCGCCGTGGACCGTCAAGCAGTACCTGGACGAAGTCTTCACCGCCGGCCATGGCAGTCTCTACGCCAACGACGGCCGCACCCGTTCCGATGCGTCGCAAAAGTACGGCAGCGGCGGCCTGATCCAGGGCAAGCAGTACATGCTGTCGCTGACCTGGAACGCGCCGCAGCAGGCGTTTGACGACCCGGCCGACTTCTTCGAAGGCAAGGGCGTGGACGCGGTGTACTTCCCGTTCCACAAGGCCAACCAGTTCCTTGGCATGAGCGGCCTGCCGACTTACCTTGCGGTGGACGTGATGAAGCGCCCCAACGTTGAAGCCGCCGTGGCCGCCTACGAGCAGCACCTGGCCGAGGTTTTCCAGACTCAAGCCTGATGAAGCCTTGCGCAAGGCGCGCCAAGCGGCTATCTATCACGGCTGTTGCCAACCCCGGGGTACAGCCGTGAAAGCCAGGTCCGATGAATTGCAGGTGTTCGTCTCGGTGATCGAGTGCGGCTCGATTTCCGCGGCCGCCGAGCAGGGCGGGCAGACGCCGTCGGCAATCAGCCGGACCCTGTCGCGCCTGGAAACCAAGCTCGGCACCACCCTGATCAACCGCACCACCCGGCGCATGGACCTGACCGAGGAAGGGCGGTTTTTCTTCGAGCGGGCCAAGTCGATCCTGCAGCAGATGGACGAACTCGAAGAGCACCTGTCGGTGCACCACCAGACCCCGTCCGGGCGCTTGCGTATCAACGCCGCGCTGCCGTTCATGTTGCACGCCATCGTGCCCTGGGTTGGTGAGTTTCGCGCGCTGTACCCGCAGATCCAGCTGGAGCTGAACACCAGCGACCTGATCATCGACCTGATCGAGCAGAGTACCGACGTCGCCATTCGCATCGGCGAGCTGGCCGACTCCAGCCTGCATGCCCGTGCCCTTGGTTGCAGCCCGTTGAACCTGCTGGCCAGCCCCGAGTACCTGGCCCGGCATGGCACACCCGAGCGGGTTGAAGAGCTGCAAGGCCACGCGCTGCTTGGCTTTACCCAGACCGAGACCCTCAACCACTGGCCGCTGCGCCATGCCGAAGGCGACCGCCTGCTGATCCGCCCGGCGCTGTCGGCCTCCAGCGGTGAAACCCTGCGCGAACTGGCCCTGGCCGGTGAGGGCATCGTCTGCCTGTCGCACTTCATGACCCATGAAGACATCCGCAGCGGGCGCCTGCAGGTGCTCTTGGCCGAGCACAACAGCGGCTACCGCCAGCCGATCAATGCGGTGTACTACCGCAACACCCAGCTGGCACTGCGCATCCAGTGCTTTCTCGATTTCATTCAGAACAAGCTGGCGATCTACGCCTGCTGAAGCGTCCATCTGCGACAGCTTCTGCCTATGCGCGGCGAAAACTCCTACGGTGTTTGATAACTCGTCTGACATCAGCCTTAATGGCTGTTCAACGAAAACAACACTAAGGAAGCTCTCATGCGCGTTGTGATGTTCCGATCCCTGGCCCTCGGCGCCGCGATCCTCGCCAGTAACGCGGCTTACGCGGTTACCCTGGAGGGCGGTGCGGTTGCTGCACCCGATCAATATGGTGCACAGGTCGCCGCCGATATCCTGAAAAAAGGCGGCAACGCGGTGGATGCGGCCGTGGCCACCGCCTTCACCCTGGCGGTCACCTACCCCGAGGCCGGCAACATCGGTGGCGGTGGTTTCATGACCCTGTATGTCGACGGCAAGGCCTACTTCCTCGACTACCGCGAAACCGCGCCGAAGGCCGCCAGCCGCAACATGTACCTGGACGACAAGGGCGAGATCATCGAGAACCTCAGCCTGGTCGGTTCCCGCGCTGCCGGCGTGCCCGGTACGGTGATGGGGCTGTGGGAGGCGCATCAGAAATTCGGCAAACTGCCGTGGGCCGAACTGCTGACCCCGGCGGTCGGATACGCCAAGAATGGCTTCAAGGTCGCCTCCAAACAGTACCAGTACCGCGAGGACGCCCTGGGCTTGTTCAAGGACAGCACCAACTTCAACGATTATTTCGGCAGCATGAAAGTCGGCGAGACCTTCAAGCAGCCGGAGCTGGCGCAGACCCTGGAACGCATCGCCGACAAGGGCGTCAGCGAGTTCTACCAGGGTAAGACCGCTGACCTGCTGGTCGCGCAGATGCAGGCCGACAAGGGCCTGATCAGCAAGGACGACCTCAAGGACTACAAAGCTGTATGGCGTGAGCCAATGAAAATCGACTGGCGTGGCAATACGGTCTACACCGCGCCGCTGCCAAGCTCGGGCGGCATCGCCCTGGCCCAGCTGCTGGGCATCAAGGAAGCGCGCGCCGCCGACTTCAAGGGCGTCGAGCTGAACTCGGCACGCTACATCCACCTGTTGGCCGAGATCGAAAAACGCGTGTTCGCCGACCGCGCCGACTACCTCGGCGACCCGGCGTTCTCCAAGGTACCGGTCGAGCAACTGATCGCCAAGGACTACATCGCCAAGCGCGCCCAGGAGGTCAACCCGACGGCCATCTCGGACACCGAGAAAGTCCGCCCTGGCCTCGAACCGCACCAGACCACGCACTTCTCCATCGTCGACAAAGAGGGTAACGCGGTCAGCAACACCTACACCCTGAACTGGGACTACGGCAGCGGCGTGGTAGTCAAGGGCGCGGGCTTTTTGCTCAACGACGAAATGGACGACTTCAGCTCCAAGCCGGGCGTGGCCAACGCCTTTGGAGTGGTCGGTGGCGATGCCAACGCGATCGAGCCGGGCAAGCGCATGCTTTCGTCGATGACCCCGAGCCTGGTGACCCGCGAAGGCAATGTCACCCTGGTACTGGGGACCCCGGGTGGCTCGCGGATCTTCACCTCGATCTTCCAGGTGCTGAACAACCTCTATGACTACAACCTGCCGCTGGAAAAAGCCGTGGCTGCACAACGCGTGCATCACCAGCTGCTGCCCAAGGACACGATCTATTTCGATGCCTTTGCACCGCTTACCGGCAAGGTCGCTGAAGAGCTGAAGAAAATGGGCTACACCCTGGAAGATCAGGGCTGGGAGATGGGCGATATCCAGGCTATCCGGGTCAATGGCACGGCGCTGGAAACCGCTTCTGATCCGCGTGGGCGGGGTGTGGGGCAGATCGTTAAGTAAGTGCTGAAGCTATCGCTGGCAAGCCAGCTCCCACAGGGTCAGCTGTCATCAGATCCATTGTGGGAGCCGGCCTTGCCGGCGATGAGGCCAGTGCAGTGAGAACATCAGCTAGCGCCTGGATTGCGACCGCTTCGCGCTCGATCGCTGGCAAGGCCAGCTCCTACAGGGCTCTGTGTACGCCGATCCATTGTGAGAGCCGGCCTTGCCGGCGATGAGGCCAGTGCAGTGAGAACATCAGCTAGCGCCTGGATTGCGACCGCTTCGCGCTCGATCGCTAGCAAGGCCTGCTCCCACAGGTCCGGTACATGCAAGTCTACTGTGGGAGCCGGCCTTGCCGGCGATGAGGCCAGTGCAGTCAGCACATCAGCTAGCGCCTGGATCACGACCGCTACGCGCTCGATCGCCGGCAAGGCCAGCTCCTACAGGTCCGGCGCATGCAGGCCTTTTGTGGGGCGTTGCCGGCGATGGGCTGCAAAGCAGCCCCGGCTTCAGAGGGTCAGACGCGGAAGTGGCTGACCATGGTCTGTAACTGGTTACCCAGGCGCGCCAGTTCAACGCTCGACGCCGCCGTCTCGTCACTGGCCGCTGCGGTCTGCTCGGACACATCACGGACATTGAGAATGCTGCGGCTGATCTGCTCGGCCACCGCGCTCTGTTGCTCCGCCGCCGCCGCAATCTGCTGGTTCATCGACTGAATGTTCGACACCGTACGGGTGATGCTTTCCAGCGAAGCACCGGCCTTGCGGGTCAGCTCGACGCTGCTGTCGGTCAGGTTGCGGCTGCCGAGCATGACGTTGGCCACCTGCTGGGTACCGCTCTGCAGGCCGGCGACCAGCTCTTCGATCTCTTCGGTGGACTTCTGCGTACGCTGGGCCAGGCCGCGAACTTCGTCGGCGACCACGGCAAAACCACGGCCGGCTTCACCGGCGCGGGCCGCCTCGATGGCAGCGTTGAGTGCCAGCAGGTTGGTTTGCTCGGCCACCGACTTGATCACGTCCATGACGCTGCCGATCTTCTGGCTTTCCTGTTGCAGCAGGCCCATGGCCTCGGTGGAGCGGTGCACCTCTTCGGCCAGGCGTTCGATCTGGCTGATCGCTTCGGCGACAACCTGGTCACCGGCACGGGCCTGACCATCAGCTTCGGTGGCAGCCTCGGAAGCATGCTCGGCATTGCGCGCAACTTCCTGCACGGTGGCAGCCATTTCGTGCATGGCGGTGGCGACCTGGTCGGTTTCAACTTTCTGGCTGTTGACCCCCGCGCTGGTTTCTTCGGTAACAGCCGAGAGTTCTTCGGCGGCGCTGGCGATCTGGGTGACGCCGTCGCGGATGCCGGTGATCAGGTCACGCAGGGTCGAGCCCATGCGCTGGATGCCTTGCTGCAGCACACCTAGCTCGTCGCGGCGGGTGACGCGCATGTTATGGGTCAGGTCGCCGGCGGCGATCTTCTCGACCACAGCCAGGGTTTCACGCAGCGGGCGGGTGATCTGGCGGGTAATGATTACCGCAGCCAGTACGCCGACCAGCAGTGCCAGCAAGGTGGCAGTCAGCTGCAGGGTGCGGGCCTGGGCGCTTTCGCTGTCGCGGCGGTCCAGTTGGATCTGGTACAGGGCGTCGCTGGTCTTGACGATGTCGGCGCCTTGAACGGTCATTTCCTGACGGGCTACGGCGATATCGGCAGTGGCGTCGCGGAACTGGCGTACGGCGTCACGGTAGGCCATCACTGCGGTTTCAAACTGCTTGATGCGCGCGGTTTCGCCTGGCAGCTGGCGGTTCAGACCGGCGATTTCGGCCAGGGCGGTGTCGAGCTGACGCAGGGCCAGTTGCTCGGTCTCGCTGCTGATGTCAGCGATGTAGCTGCGCACGGCCAGGCGTACCAGCAGCAGTTGCTCCTTGGCCTGGGTAATGGTGCGGAACTGTTCCAGGCGGCTGGCGTCACCCTCGGGCAGGGCCAGCACGTCGCGGTTGATCGCTTCGATCAGCTCGATGGCGCGGGCCGCAGCCTGGTTCATCGAATCGCGAGCGGCCAGGCTGGTCTTGTAACCGGCGCGCATCTTGTTGATCGACACCTGGTATTGGCTGATGGTCTGGCCCAGCTCCTGGAGCAGCTTGATGTTCTCCGGGCTCTTGAAGCTCTTGAGCAGTTTTTGCTGCTGCTCGCTGAAGGTATTGAGCTTGACCTGGACGTTGCCGGCCGCTGCATCGTCGCCGTTGGTCAGCATGTACTGCAGGCGGGTGATGCGCAGGTTGGTCAGGTCGCTGTTGAGCTGGGTGATGTCGCTCATCCAGTTGCTGCGATCGATCAGGCTGCCCAGGCTGTTCCAGCCGGTCAGGGCCAGCAGGCCGGTAAGCAACAGCACCAGGCCAAAGCCCAGGCCGAGTTTCAGGTTGACGCTGATGTTGGCAAACCAGCTATTCATGCAATCCCTCCAGGAACGTTGTGCTTCTTGATCCGAATCGGTGGAAGGTTGTTGTTATTGATGGCCAGCCGATGTTCTGAGCAGGGTTTATCGGCGGCTTGCGCCGGAGCTGAAACGCTTTTTCAGCAAAAATGATCAGCGGTAGGTAACAGGGGATTTCTGCGGCCAGCCTGAGGCTTCAGGCGGCCGCAAAAACCGTCAGAGCGAGCGTGCGCCGAAGGTGTCGCACTGGTTGATATCGCCCTTGGCGAAGCCGGTCTTGAACCAGCGCTGGCGCTGTTGCGAGGTGCCGTGAGTGAACGAGTCCGGTACCACCCGGCCCTGGCCCTGCTGCTGCAGACGGTCGTCGCCGATGGCGTTGGCGGCGTTCAGGGCTTCTTCGATATCACCCGGCTCCAGCCAGTTCAGGCGTTTTTGCGCCTGGTAGGCCCAGACCCCGGCCAGGCAGTCGGCCTGCAGCTCCTGGCGCACCAGCAAGCCGTTGTCGCCTTCCATGCGCTCGCCACGCTGGCGAGCGGCCTGGATCTTGGCCGAAACGCCAAGCAGGGTTTGTACATGGTGGCCGACTTCGTGGGCGATCACGTAGGCCTGGGCAAAATCGCCGGCGGCCGAGAAGCGCTGTTCCATTTCGCGGAAGAAACTCATGTCCAGGTAGACCTTCTGGTCGGCCGGGCAATAGAACGGCCCGACCGCCGAAGAGGCAAAGCCGCAGGCCGAATTGATCTGGCCGCTGAACAGGATCAGGTTGGGGTCTTTGTACTGGCGGCCGGCCTGGGCAAAGATGGCCTTCCAGGTGTCTTCGGTGTCGCCAAGCACCGAGCGGACGAACTCCGCTTGCTCGTCATTGGCCGGCGGCGCCTTGCCGGTGCCAGGGCTGACCGGTGCGCTCTGTTCCTGGCCCATTTGCCCGGCCAACTGGCCGAGGATCTGCAGCGGGTCCTGGCCGGTGATCCAGCCAATCCCGACAATCAACAGGATCGCGCCGATGCTCAGGCCTTTGCCACCGCCGAAGCGCATGCCGCCACCGCCCTCGCCACGGGCATCGACCACATTGTCGCTACGCCTGCCTTTTCGCCATTGCATGAGTGCTCTCCGGAGCTTGGAAACATGAGGACAAAGATTAGTTCACGGCGTGGGGCTCTGTCAGGTTCCTGATTTATTCATAACCATTTGGTTATGTATTGCGCTGTTCTTTTCAGTATTCGCCGGGCCCTGCATACCGGAAACTGCAAGCTCGCCTGCCACGCCCAGGCCCTCCAATAATTCCAAGACAGGAGAACGGCATGTCTGCGCAAGACAACAGTCGCTTCGCTATCCGTGATCGCAACTGGCACCCGAAAGCCTTGACCCCCGACTACAAGACCTCTGTCGCGCGCTCGCCGCGCCAGGCCCTGGTGAGCATCCCGCAGTCGATCAGCGAAAGCACCGGCCCGGATTTCTCCCACCTGAAATTCGGCCCTAACGATCATGACCTGCTGCTCAACTTCAATAACGGCGGCCTGCCGATCGGTGAGCGTATCGTTCTCGCCGGGCGCGTTTGCGACCAGCACGGCAAGCCGATTCCGCACACCCTGGTAGAAATCTGGCAGGCCAACGCCGGTGGCCGCTACCGGCACAAGAATGACCGCTACCTGGCGCCGCTGGACCCCAACTTCGGCGGTGTCGGCCGTGCCCTGACCGACAGCGAAGGTTATTACAGCTTCCGTACCATCAAGCCGGGCCCGTACCCCTGGCGCAATGGCCCCAACGACTGGCGCCCGGCGCATATCCATGTGTCGATCAGCGGCCCGTCGATTGCCACGCGGCTGATCACCCAGCTGTATTTCGAAGGCGACCCGTTGATTCCGATGTGTCCGATCGTCAAGTCGATTGCCAACCCTGACGCGGTGCAGAGCCTGATCGCCCGGCTGGACATGAGCAATGCCAACCCCATGGATTGCCTGGCCTACCGCTTTGACATCGTGTTGCGCGGGCAACGCAAGACCCACTTCGAAAACTGCTGAGGAGGTGCCCCATGCCTATCGAACTGCTGCCGGAAACCCCTTCGCAGACCGCCGGCCCCTACGTGCACATCGGCCTGGCCCAGGAGGCCGCCGGCAACCCGACCCGCGACCAGGAAATCTGGAACCGCATGGCGCAGGCGCACGCGCCAGGCGAGCACATCCTGGTGTTCGGTAACGTCTATGACGGCAACGGCCACCTGGTGCGCGACTCGTTCCTGGAGTTCTGGCAGGCCGACCACAGCGGCGATTACCAGGACGATTTCAACCTGGAAAAACCCTTCAACAGCTTTGGCCGTACCGCCACCACCTTCGATGCCGGTGAGTGGACGTTGCACACCATCAAGCCGGGGGTGGTGAACAACGCCGCTGGTGTGCCGATGGCGCCGCACATCAACGTCAGTCTGTTTGCCCGTGGCATCAACATCCACCTGCAGACCCGCCTGTACTTCGATGACGAAGCCCAGGCCAACGCCAAGTGCCCGGTGCTCAACCTGATCGAGCAGCCGCAGCGGCGCGAGACGCTGGTGGCGACCCGTTGCGAGGTAGACGGCAAGCTGGCGTATCGTTTTGATATCCGCATTCAGGGTGAAGGCGAGACGGTATTCTTCGATTTTTGAATGTTGAAGCGAGTGACATGAGCAAAGCCCGCCATTGGCGGGCTTTTTTGTTCGGATCAGCGTGGTGTCGTAACGCCGATGGATTCGGACTTCAACAGTTTCAAGCCTTCATCGGCGTTGTAGCCATGAATCTCTTTCACATCGAGCTTGCGCATGAACGAGAGCGTTTCAGCAGTGATCACCTGCCCCGGTACCAGGATTGGAAACCCCGGCGGATAGGGAATCACGAAGTTTGCCGAGATCAGCGGCGGGCCATTTTCCAGGCGTTCGTCGATGGTTTTGTCGAACAGACGAATATGCTCGCACGCTGCGCTGTCGTAGGCTTTGTAGTAAGCACTGCGAATGTCTCCTTCTGCCGTACTGTTGTTCGCCGACTCACGAAAAGCGGGGTAGAAACAGCTGAAGTCGGGCAGGTCCGGCACATCTTCCATGAGTGACTTGACTCGGGCATTAAAGGTGTCCCGCAGTTTGCCATCACTGGTGTGCAGTCGATCTTCCAGTTCGCGGCTTATCCGTACCAGCACCCGGATCAGATGTGCCACGTCACTTCGGGTGTTGTTGATGTTGGTTTGCAGCAACACGCTGTTGCGAGAAGTCTTGTTCAACTGAATATCGTAGCGGTTGGTCAGCAAGTTCTTGAACGTGGTGCCGTCAAAGCCTGCATGGCCACAGACCAGCGTCAGGCGGGTAGGGTCCAGGGCGACTTCATCGGTGTTCAGGGCATCGATGACGGTGGGCCAGGCGGTGCCCTTTGCCAGGTAATCCTGCAGTCCTGAAGCCCGATAGGCTGTTGGCACCAGGTCCTCGATCGTGAGTATCTTGAAATACTTTGATATTAGCGGGTGGCGGCTGACCTCTCGACGGATGTCGAAGGCCAGCTGGGTTGCCGACATCACCAGTTCATAGCCTTCCAGCTCCATTTGCCGGCGGGCAACATCAAGGGAGGCAATGATTTGCTGATTGGGCGAAGTGGAAGAGTGGGTGAATACCGCCTCGCGGAACGAGGTTTCAACCTGATGGAAGTCCTGGTCATCGACCAGGATCATCGAGCCCTGGCGCAAGGCGGACATCGACTTATGGGTGGAGTTGGTCTGATAGACGCGCACGCGGGTGGTGTCCGGGTCCATTAGCAGATGTTCCTGCAGCAGCGCGGAGTCATCGGGAGCAAGCGCTTGCAGTCGTTCGCGCTGGCGTTCGAAAGCGTGCCGGTACTGCGGGCAGCTTAGCGCCTGCTTGAGTTGTGCGGCGGCGCCCATGCCGGTTCGACGGCGCAGCAGGGGTGAGAAGCGTGCAAAGCCAAACCAGGCTTCATCCCAGAGAAAGGCCAGGTCCGGTTTGATCGCCAGACATTCTTCCATGACCCGGAAGGTGTTGTAGACATGACCATCGAAGGTGCAGTTGGTCAACACCAGCAGTTTGACCCGATGCAGCTTTCCTTCCTTTTTCAGGTCGAGTAGCGCTTGCTTGATAGCGCTCAGTGGCACTGCGCCGTACATTGAGTATCGGGGCAGCGGGTAGGCTTCGACATACAGCGGATAGGCGCCGGTCAGAACCATGGCGTAGTGGTGTGATTTATGGCAGTTGCGATCGACAATCACAATGTCACTGGGGGCAAGCAGGGCCTGTTCAACGATCTTGTTCGAGGTCGAGGTGCCATTGGTGACGAAAAACGCCTGCTGTGCGCCGAACGCATGGGCTGCCCTGTCCTGGGCCTTTTTGATGTTGCCGGTTGGTTCTAGCAGGCTGTCGAGCCCGCCCGTGGTGGCGGAGCTTTCGGCCAGAAACAGGTTGATGCCGTAGAACTCGCCCATGTCGCGGATCCAGTTCGACTTGAATATCGATTTGCCTCGGGCAATGGGCAGCGCATGGAAGGTGCCGATAGGACGTTGAGCATAGTGTTTCAGGTTGTTGAAAAACGGCGTTTCATAGCGTTTTGCAACGCCTTGCAGCAGGCTCAGGTGGATCTCCAGCGGCTCCTCGACTTCGTAGAACACCCGGCTGATGAACGCGTAGTCTTCATCACCGGCAATTCGCTCAACCTGACGATCGCTTAGCAGCAGGATATCGAGCTCCGGCCTGATGGACTTGATCGCTCGGGCCAGCGGCAAGGCCAGGTTCGTGGGTTTTTCGTCGTCCGGGTTGTTGCCCTGGTGTGGCGCAAGCAGGTCACGCACCCAGGCGGCGCGACAGGTCGATGCAAAACCGAAACCTTCATAGATCACCACCGCTTGCAGATTGACGTTGAGGATCACTGCCAACAACGCATCCTCATAGGATCCGGTCATGACCGCTTCATAGATGAAAGGGTCCTGATGGCGGCGCAACCGGCGAATGGCTTGAAGGTGCTGAGGCCATGTCGACGTGGGCGCGGGGCTGACAATCAGTGTTTCGAAATACGGACGATGCGCCGACGCGCCAGCGAAACTACGGGTCGCGGGTGCATCGGGAAGGTCCTCGCTGGCCTCCCAGTCGTTTGCATCCTGTTTGTAGCTGCGGTCGAGCAGTGAACTGCTGATGCGCTGAGCCAGGTGCAGTGCCCCGATGGCATTGCCCGAGGCTACGCGTTCGACCAGCAGGTCCAGCAGGCGAGGGCCCGGGTAGGCCTGATAGGCCTCCAATTGAGCGATCTGCTCAAGTTGGGCGAGGCATTGCTGTCGGAGCTTCTCGCTACTGTGCTGATCTTTGCTGCCGCGCCAACGGCGACAGAGGGCGTTGAGCTCACGCCACAGGTCAACGCGGGCAGTGGTGCAGGAAAACAGCTGGTCGACAGGCTTTGCGTCGCCATCGGGGGGGCTCAGGTTGTTCACGGTTCAACTCCTTTTGAACGGTCGCCGGCGCGGCGAGCGGATTGCTTGCCTTAAGGCGCAATGGGAGCCGTGAAGTATTCGCGTGGTGGATAATCCTAAGCAGCCTGTCTGCTTTCCCTGTGATGCCTTATTGCAAGGAACGGCTCATTCGTAATCCGTTGCCCCGGCAATATGCCGCCCGGCGATATACCCGAACGTCGCCGCCGGCCCCAGGTTGATTCCGCCCGCCGGATAATGTCCGGCCATGATGCTGGCCATGTCGGTGCCCACCGCATACAGTCCGGCAATGGCCTGCTGGTGCTCGTCCAGCACTTGCGCATGGGCGTTGGTTTTGAGCCCGGCAAAGGTGCCGAAGCAGCCTGGTTCGACCTTTACCGCATAGAACGGCCCCTGTTCGATCGGCGCTACGCATGGATTTGGCCCGTGCAGGGCATCGCCCTGTTTGCGGTTGTAGGGCGTCGAGCCGCGGCCGAATTGCGGGTCCTCGCCGTTGCGGGCATGCCGGTTGTACTCGGCGACCGTCGCGACCAGGCCGTGAGGGTCAATCCCGCAGGCCCGCGCCAGGGCTTCAATGCTGTCGCCGGACTTCAAGTAGCCGGACGTGATCAACGGCTGCAGCGGCAACGGAAAGGGGCGCGAGATACCCAGGCCATAACGGCGCTGGAAAGCATGGCTGCAGATCAGCCACGACTCGACCTTGTCCCCCGGTGCCTTGGCGACCATGGCGCTGACATAGTCGTAGTAACCGTCGGCCTCGTTGACGAAGCGTTTGCCGTCGGCGAGCACGCCGATGATGCCGGGCTTGGCCCGTTCGATGATGTGCGGGAAATGCCCGGTGCTGCCGTCCTTGTAAGGCACCCGCGATACCGGCGCCCAGGCCACCGGGCTATGCAGGTCGTCAGCCACCTGGCCGCCAACGCTTTCGCCCAGGCGCAGGCCATCCCCGCTGGCGCCCAGCGGCGGCAAGGCCAGGTGCTCGTGACCGGTGGGCGTACGCGGGAACAGCGCCTTGCGCCGCTCGATGTCGTTGGCAAAGCCGCCAGCGGCCAGCACCACGGCCTTGCGCGCATTGATTCGGATCGGCCCGCGTGCGGTTTCAATCAGCGCACCGCTGACCCGGCCATGCTCGCGGATCAACTGGCGAGCCGCTGCCGATTCCCAGAGCAACACG
Source organism: Pseudomonas sp. 2835 (assembly GCF_050435905.1). NCBI lineage: Bacteria > Pseudomonadati > Pseudomonadota > Gammaproteobacteria > Pseudomonadales > Pseudomonadaceae > Pseudomonas > Pseudomonas sp. 2835. The sequence goes on from NZ_JBNDLE010000002.1 coordinate 38,361, forward strand.
CCGAGGTCTTCAGCCGACTTGGCCAGCCGCGCGACCAAAGCTACGCCGTTGACCAGTTGCAGGGCCCGGCCGTGGGTTGCCAGATCGAGCAGGTGGCGACTGAAGCGCTTGCTCACATGCAGCAACGAGCGCCAGGAACGGGTCAGGGTAAGGAAGGCAGTGAGGTCCTTGCCAGCCATGATCGGCATGCCCATGAACGAGGTTTCGCGCATGGTTTTGCGCAGGCGCGTGAGCAGCTTTTTGCCCAACTGGCGGCCATCGTAGGGTGCAGCAATTACCGAACGCCCGCCGGTGCCGGCGCCAGGGGTATTGCCGTGAATGTCGGCAATGCCATTGCCGTCGGCAAATTGCAGGGCGGTATGGCGCTCGAAGAACGACACCATGTTGGGTGCCGCCTCGAGAAACGCATCGATCATCTGCCCGTCGAAACGTTCGCCCAGCTCATGTTCCAGGTAAGTACGCGGCTGCGAGCGCTGCTCGATGATCCCGGCGCGCTGCGCCAGCGGATTGCACGGCACCCACATCCAGCCGCCGGACCAGGCCGTGGCGCCGCCGAACACCGCATCCTTTTCGACCACGATGACCTTCTGGCCATGCCAGGCGGCAGTCACGGCAGCGGCCAACCCGGCGGCACCGGAGCCGATGACCAGTACATCGCATTCGACCAGCGGGGTATCGACGGGCATGAGCAGTATCCTCCAGGCAATTTTGTTATATTTTGGAACTTGATTCCATATTCTATGGTTAGATCAATCGTCCAGCCAAGGCGTGCCACGACAAAGTGGGCGAAGATCGGACAGTGATTTGCGCTTTCGCCGAGGCTCTTTAGAATCGGCACAAATTTCAGGGACCATGACCATGGCCGGCAGTCAGATCGAACGCGCGTTCAGCCTTCTCGAACGCCTCACCAGCGACCCGCGCGGGCTGCCCCTGCAGACCCTGGCCGAAGAGCTGGACATCCCCAAGAGCGCCACCCACCGCATGCTCGCCGAGTTGATGCGCCTGGGGTATGTGCGTCAGAACGCCGAGAGCAGCCGTTATCACTTGAGCACCCGCCTGGTGGCCATGGGCTTTCGCTACCTGGCCAGCAGCGGCGCCGATATCGTCCAGCCGATTCTTGACCAACTGGCCCAGCAGACCGGCGAGCTGGTGCGCCTGGGGGTGATCGACGGTGAGCGCCAGACCTGGATCGCCAAGGCCCAGGGCGCCCGCTCCGGCTTGCGCTACGACCCGGACATGGGCCGTGATGCGCCGTTGTTCTACACCGCCTCCGGGCATGCCTGGCTGTCGAGCCTGAGCGATGCCCAGGCTTTGTTGCTGGTGGAACGCCAGGGCATCGCCGACCCGGCGCAGTTCGGTCCCAATGCGCCAAAATCCAATGCCGAGCTGCTCGAGCGCCTGCGCATCGCCCGCGAGCATGGCTATGCCTGGGTGGTGGAAAGTTCGGCAGTGGGGATGTCGGCGCTGGCGGCGGTGGTGCGTCATCCGCTGGATGGCCACGCGGTCGGCGTGCTCAGCGTGGCCGGGCCCAGTGCGCGGATGAGCGAGGCGCGCATGCACGAGCTGGCGCCGGTGTTGCTGGCGGCGGTGGCGGAATTGTCGGCGGCGAGTCCTGCTTCTGAGTTGTTTGTCTAAAAGCATCGCGGGTCAAGCCCGCTCCTGCACCCGAGGTCCGTTTTTTTGCTTGCATTGAAATTGGAACTAAGTTCTAAATATTTCCAAATTCAACTCGCCGAGAAAACAACAATGAGCCAACGCGTGATGTCCCTCGCCGCCCTGACGGTACTTGAGCTGTCGCCTGTGGACATGGTCGAGGTTGCTGCCCGCGCAGGCTACAGCCATGTTGGCCTGCGCCTGGAACCGGCCACGGCCGAGGAACATCACTTCCCGTTGGTGGCCGACGCCGGCCTGCGCCGGCAGACTGCCGCGCGCCTGCGCGATACCGGCATCCAGGTGCTGGATGTGGAGATTTTGCGGCTCAAGCCCGAGACCTGCGTGGCCGACTTCGAAGCCCTGCTGGCCGTCGGCGCCGAGTTTGGCGCCAGCGAGTTGCTGGTGGCTGGCAACGACCCTGATGAGCAACGCCAGAGCGACAACTTCGCCGCCCTCTGTGACCTGGCCGCAGATTACGGCCTGCACCCACACCTGGAGTTCATGCCCTGGACCGATGCCAAAAACCTCACCCAGGCCTGGCGCATTGTCGAGCAGGCCGGGCGCGACAATGGCGGGGTGCTGGTCGATGCCTTTCACTTTGACCGCTCGGCCTCGTCGCTGGACGAGTTGCGCCAGGTCCCGGCCTCGCGGCTACGCTATGCACAGGTGTGCGACGTAGCCGGGCCGCGTCCGGACGACATGGCCGAGATCTTGCGCCAGGCGCGTAACGAGCGGCGTTTTCCCGGCGATGGCAATTGCGATTTGCCCGGCCTGCTGCGTAGCCTGCCGCAAAATATCGCCCTGAGCCTGGAAGTTCCCGTTCGCGACCAGGGCCTGAGTGCCTTGCAACGGGCGCAGATGGCCCTGGACAAGACCCATCAGTTGCTCCGTCAACTCTGAACCTGCGAGCTTTTATCGATGCCCCGTCCCACTGCGCTCGACGCTGTCAGCCAACCGCTCAAGGGCATTGCCCTGGTGGTGCTGGCGACTTTTCTGTTCGCCAGCCACGACGCCTTGTCGAAGTACCTGGCGGGGTTCTACCCGATTCTCTGGGTGGTGTGGGCGCGCTACCTGGTGCACACCCTGCTGATGATGGTGATCTTCCTGCCGCAGTCGGGCTTGCGCGTGCTGCGTACCCGGCGGCCGGGGCTGCAGACCTTGCGCGCGCTGTGCCTGCTGGGCACCAGCCTGTTGTTCACCACCGCCCTGCAGTACATACCGCTGGCCGAGGCGACGGCGGTCAACTTCCTCGCGCCGTTGCTGGTCACGGCGCTGTCGCTGCCGCTGCTGGGCGAGAAGGTCACGCGTGGGCAATGGGTGGCGGTGCTGGTGAGTTTTGTCGGGGTGACGGTGATCATCCATCCGGGCGGGGCCTTGTTTACCCCGGCGGTGTTGCTGCCGTTCGGCTCGGCCCTGTGTTTTTGCTTCTACCAGTTGCTGACGCGCAAGCTCAGCGGTACCGATAGCCCGACCACCAGCAACTTCTTCACCGGCCTGCTCAACACCCTGGTGATGAGCGCCGTGGTGCCGATGTTCTGGCAGACCCCGAGCTTCATCCATGGCCTGATGGCCGTGGCCCTGGGCACCTGCGGGATGACCGCGCACCTGTTCCTGACCCAGGCGTTCCGGCATGCGCCACCGGCCATGCTGGCGCCGTTCAGTTACTGTCAGATCGTGTTCGCCGGTGTTCTCGGCCTGGTGTTGTTCGGACACAGCCCGGACATGGCCGGGCTGGTGGGGATTGCCTTGATCTGCCTCAGCGGCCTGGGCGCCGCCTGGTTGCAACGGCGGCGTTAGGCCTCGACCTTCGGCACCTTGCGCGGGGCCATGAAGTACATCCAGGTCAGGGCGATGAAGTACATGGCCGGGATCATGGTGAACAGCAGGGTGTAATTGTTGTTGGTGGTGGTCAGGATGTAGCCGACCAACTGGGTCATGAACATGCCGCCGATGGCTGCGCACATGCCGCCGAAACCGAACACCGTACTCATCATGTGCTTGGGCGTGTAGTCCATGACCAGGCTCCAGATGTTGGCGGTCCAGGCCTGGTGAGCGGCGATGGCCAGGGAAATCGCCAGCACCGCGACCCACAGGCTGCTGGCGCCGGCGGCGAAGATCACGCCGATGATGGTGGTGGCGAACAGCAGCATCGACAGCAGCCGCGCCTTGACCGGGGCCATGCCGCGACCGATCAGGAACGACGAAAGAATGCCACCGCCGACGCTGCCGAAATCCGCACTCAAGTAGATGACGATCAGCGGGATGCCCATCTGCGTGACGCTGATGCCCAGGCTGTATTGCTGGTTGAGAAACGGTGGCAGCCAGTACAGGTAGAACCAGAACACCGGCGCAGTCATCGAGTAGGCCAGGGCGAAGGCCCAGGTGCCGCGCATGCGCAGGATCCGTGAGAACGGCACGCGGGCCTGTTCCGGTTCCACTTCGCTTTGCACGTAGGCCAGTTCTTCTTTGCTGACGCTTGGGTGGTCTTCCGGGTTGAAGTATTTCAGACCCCAGAACACTACCCAGACCAGGCCCAGGGCGCCCATGCCGATGAACGCCGCTTGCCAGCCCCACACGGTAAGGATCAATGGCAGGAGCATCGGCGTGAACATGGCGCCGACGTTGGTGCCGGCGTTGAAGATGCCGGTAGCCACCGCGCGTTCACCGGCCGGGAACCACAAGCGGGTGGTCTTGACGCAGGCCGGGTAGTTGGCCGCTTCGGTCAGGCCAAGAATGAACCGGCAGACCATAAAGCCCACCGCCGAGGTGGCCAGGCCATGGGCGCCGGTGGCCAGGCTCCAGAGCAGCACCGCGCAGAAGAACACGCGCTTGACGCCGACCCGGTCGATCAGCCGGCCCTGGAGCACGAAGCCGATGGCATAGCCCACCTGGAACCAGAAGTTGATGTTGGCGTAATCCATCGCCGTCCAGCTCATCTCCTTGGCCAGGATCGGCTGCATCACCCCGAGGGCGGCGCGGTCGATGTAGTTCAAGGTGGTGGCGAAGAACACCAGCGCGAGCATGACCCAGCGGGTCTTGCCGACGGCCATGGCGCCACGCAGCTTGTCGCCGATGCCGGCGTGCGCAGTAGTGCCCAGGGGCTGGGCCATGCGGGTGGATTGAGAGTGGATCATCGCGGGTTACCCGTATTTTTATGTTTATGGGTCAAGCCTTGGTGTCGAAATGGTGCGCCTGTGGTCAAAAAAGGGTCAATTGACTGAACGCTATATTGGGCGATAATCGAACACAAAACTAACTAGTTCGTACCTTTTGCATTGAGCAAAAATTGCTCAACACCAATAATTCCTCCACCGGTTTTTGCCTGCCCATCGGAGCCAGAATAATGCAGCGTTCGATCGCCACCGTATCCTTGAGCGGTACTTTGCCAGAAAAACTCGAAGCCATCGCCGCCGCTGGCTTCGACGGCGTCGAGGTCTTCGAAAATGACCTGCTGTACTACGCCGGCAGCCCGCGCGAAATTCGCCAGCGCTGCGCCGACCTGGGCCTGGCGATTACCTTGTTCCAGCCGTTTCGCGATTTCGAGGGCTGCCGCCGCGATCGCCTGGCGCGCAACCTGGAACGGGCCGAGCGCAAATTCGATTTGATGCAGGAGCTGGGCACCGATCTGGTGCTGGTGTGCAGCAATGTCGCCGCCGATTCTCTGGGTGAGCGCCAGTTGCTGGTCGACGACCTGCGCCTGCTGGCCGAGCGCGCTGGCGCCCGTGGCCTGCGTATCGGCTACGAAGCCCTGGCCTGGGGCCGCCACGTGAACACCTGGGAGCAGGTCTGGGACATCGTCAAAACGGCTGACCATGCAAGCCTGGGGATGATCCTCGACAGCTTCCACACCTTATCGCTCAAGGGCGACCCGCGGGCCATCGCCCAGGTGCCGGGGGACAAGATCTTCTTCGTGCAGATGGCCGACGCGCCGATCCTGGCCATGGACGTGCTGGAGTGGAGCCGGCACTTTCGCTGCTTCCCGGGGCAGGGCGAGTTTGACCTGCCAGGCTTTCTCGCGCCGATTCTGGCCAGCGGTTACAGCGGCCCGCTGTCGCTGGAAATCTTCAACGATGGCTTTCGTGCCGCGCCACCTCGGGCCAATGCCGCCGACGGCCTGCGCTCGCTGTTGTACTTGGAAGAAAAAACGCGCCAGCGCCTTGAGCAAGAGCGTGTAGCGCCTGCCAGCGACGACCTGCTGTTCGCCCCGCCGCCTGCCAGCGCCTACGACGGTATTGAGTTTCTCGAGTTTGCCGTCGACGATGCCTTGGGGGCCAAGCTTGGCAACTGGCTGGAACGCCTGGGCTTTACCCGCGCCGGCGTGCACCGCTCGAAGAATGTCAGCTTGCTGCGCCAGGGCGACATCAACCTGATCCTCAACGCCGAGCCTTACTCCTTCGCCCACAACTTTTTTGAAAGTCATGGCCCGTCGCTGTGCGCCACGGCGATCCGGGTCAAGGACAGCGCCCAGGCCCTGGCCCGGGCCGTGGCCTACCATGGCCAGCCCTATCGTGGCCTGGTCGGCCCCAATGAGCGCGAGCTGGCAGCAGTGCGTGCGCCGGACGGCAGCCTGATCTACCTGGTCGACCAGGATGCCCAGGGCCGGACCATCTACGACACCGACTTCAGCCTGCAGCAGCAAGCGGGCAGCAGCCTGGGCCTGACCCGCATCGACCATATGGCCCTGGCTTTGCCGGCCGACGGCCTGGACAGCTGGGCGCTATTCTACAAGAGCGTGCTGGATTTCAGCGCCGACGACGAAGTGGTGTTGCCCGACCCCTACGGCCTGGTCAAGAGCCGCGCTTTGCGCAGCCGCTGCAGCTCGATCCGCCTGCCGCTGAACATTTCGGAAAACCGCAACACGGCGATTGCCCATGCCTTGTCGCATTACCGCGGCTCGGGTGTGCACCACATCGCATTCGATTGCGCGGATATTTTTACTGCAGTCAAACAGGCCAAGGAGTCGGGCGTGGCCTTGCTCGACATCCCGCTCAACTACTACGACGACCTTGCCGCGCGCTTTGATTTCGACGACGAGTTCCTCAGCGAACTGGCCTACTACAACGTGCTCTACGACCGTGATGCCCAGGGTGGTGAGCTGTTTCATGTGTATACAGAGCCGTTCGAGGAGCGCTTCTTCTTTGAGGTGCTGCAACGGCGTAACGGCTACAGCGGCTATGGCGCGGCCAACGTCGCCGTGCGTCTGGCCGCCATGGCCAAGGCCCGCGCCGGGTCGCCGGCACAGGCCAAGTTGTAGGGCGCAGGCACCGAGGCTTCCTTACTCAGCACCCGGGGCTCATAATTGCCGGGTTAACCGATGGCCATGAGTCCCGTATGACGACTACCCCAGCACTCTGCGCAGCTTCCGAACAGGCGCCGCGCAAGGGCCGCAAGAACAATCCGGAAAAGACCCGCGAGAACATTCTCCAGGCGGCGATCAGCGAGTTCGTCCAGCAGGGGCTGGCCGGCGCCCGGGTCGATGCGATCGCCGAGCGCACGCAAACCTCCAAGCGCATGATCTACTACTACTTCAACAGCAAGGAGCAGTTGTACGTAGAGGTGCTGGAGAAACTCTACGGTGATATCCGCAGCACCGAAAGCAACCTGCACCTGGCCGAGCTCGAGCCGCGCCTGGGCATCCGCCGGCTGGTGGAGTTCACCTTCGATCACCATGATCGCAACGTCGATTTCGTGCGTATCGTCTGCAACGAAAACATGCACCACGGCGAGTATGTGAAGCGCTCTTCGGCCATCCGTTCGATGAACAAGACCGTGCTCACGGCGCTGGACGAAGTGCTCAAGCGCGGGGCGGCCGAAGGGGTGTTTCGCCAGGGGCTGGAGGCGCTGGATGTGCACCTGCTGATCAGCTCGTTCTGCTTCTACCGGGTGTCGAACCGGCATACCTTTGGTGAGATCTTCCAGGTGGACTTCGAGGACAAGGCGGTCAAGGACCGGCATCGGGAGATGATTTGCGAGTCGGTGCTGAGGTTCTTGCAGGCGTGAGGAGCCGGGGCCGCTTGGCGGCCCATCGCTGGCAAGGCCAGCTCCCACAGTTGCGGCGCATGCAGATCCATTGTGGGACCCGGCGTTGCCCGCGATGCTTTTCAGTCACCCAGACTGTTGAAGTGCTCGATCATCCGCGCCGCATCAGGCTTCACCCCGCTGAACAGTTCAAACGCCTTCACCGCCTGGAACACCGCCATGTTCGCCCCGCTCAGGGTGCGGCAGCCCAGGGCCCGGGCTTCGCGCAGCAGTTCGGTTTCCAGCGGAAAGTAAACAATCTCCGCCACCCACAGATCCGCCCGTAGCAGCGCCTTGGGCACCGGCATGCCCGGCAGCTTGGCCATGCCCATGGGCGTGGTGTTGACCAGGCCGTCGGCGCTGGCCATGGCGCTTTGCAGCTCATGGCCGACCCTGGCCCGGCTGCCGGCAAAGTGCTGGTTGAGGTTATCCACAAGGGCCTGGGCACGGGCCAGTTCAACATCGAACACGCTCAGTTGCCCGACCCCTTCTTCCAGCAGCGCATGGGCCACCGCAGCCCCGGCGCCACCGGCACCCATCTGCACCACCTGGCGGCGCGGCGCATCGCTCAGGCCACGGCGAAAGCCTTCGGCAAAACCCAGGCAGTCGGTGTTGTGGCCGATGCGCTTGCCGTCCTTGAGTACCACGGTGTTCACCGCGCCAATGCCGCGGGCTTGCGGCGACAGCTCGTTGAGCAGCGGCAGGATCGCCTGCTTGCACGGGAAGGTGATGTTCAGGCCGGTGAAGCCCATGTACTCGGCTGCGGTCAGCAGCTCTTCGAGGGCGCTGGCGTCGAGCTTGAGCTGGTCCAGGTCGATCAGTCGGTACAGGTAGTTCAGGCCTTGCGCGGCGCCTTCGTGCTCGTGCAGCGCGGGGGTGCGCGAGGCCTGGATGCCGGCGCCGATAAGGCCGGCGAGGATGCCGGAAGAAGAGGCCAAAGCCATGCTGAAAACTCCGTTGTTGTTCTTGGTAATGAAGCGGGAGCGCGTCAGCTAGAAAATGTACCGAATGGTTAATTTGGTCAATTGGGCGCAAGGCCAAAGGCGTGTTTTCTGTGCGCTGATCGCACAGCCTGTGCTACACCTGTTGCTTTGCACCTGACCACGGAGGGAGACATGGCAACCCCGATCAACGACCTGCAGTCGCTGGGTGAAACCTGGCCGGGCCTGGCCAACCTGACCCAGTCAATCTTCGCGGCCCTGGGTGGCCATGGTTTTCGCAATGCCTTTCGCCTCGATCATTCGCGCAGCACCTGCCTGCTTCTGGTCGACGGCCTGGGCTGGAACCTGCTGCAGGCCCACGCCCGGCATGCACCGTTTCTCGCCTCGCTGATGCAGCCGGACAGCCACTTCAAGGTGGGTTTCCCGGCTACCACCGCGAGCAGCCTGGCCTCGGTGGCTTCCGGGCTGGGCAGTGGCGCCCACGGTATCGTTGGCTGTGGTTTTGCCTTGGATGAACAAACCGAACTGTCGCCGCTGACCTGGACCACCTCGCCCTTGCAGGTCGAGGCGCAGCCCAGTGTCGCGCCACTGCCGGAGGCCTTTATCGTACCCGTCGATGCCTGGAGCCAGGCCGCGGCCCAGGGCATCGCCATCAGCACGGTGATGCTTGGGCGCTATGCCAGTTCCGACTTCACCCGGGCGATCTACAAGGCCGGCAAAATTTTCCCGGCGCCGGCCTATGATGCTTATCCACAGTTGGTCAATGCCGCCCTGGCCGTGCCTGGGCCGGCGTTCTGCTTCGCCTATTTCGGCGACCTGGATTTTGCCGGGCACCTGTTCGGCCCAGGCTCCGAGGGCTGGCTCAAGCAGTTGCAGATTGCCGACCAGCTGGCCCAGGCCATCGCCCAATCCTTGCCTGAGCAGGCCCGGCTGATGGTCATTGCCGACCACGGCATGCTGGCGCTGGACAGCGAACAGGTGTGCGACTTTGATCTGGACCCGGTGCTGCAGGAGGGGGTGCGGGCGATGGCCGGGGATATCCGCGCGCGCTACCTGTACACCCACGAGCACCAGCAAGACCGCGTGCATGAGCGTTGGCAGAATCGCCTGGGGGAGGGTTACCACGTGTTGAGCAAGGCCCAGGCGATTGCCAAGGGGCTGTTCGGCGACGTGCTGCTAAGCCAGGCGGAGGCGCGGATTGGCGACCTGATCGTGGTTCCGAACGGGGCGGGCGGGATCATTCGCAGCGAGGTAGAGAAGCACGCCAGCCAGTGGCGGGGGCACCATGGGGCGTTGACCGATGAGGACCAGCTGGTGCCGTTGTTGATGTGTTCGGGGCAGGGCTGAAGGGCCCTGATCGCGGGTCAAGCCCGCTCCCACAAAACCTGTGGGAGCGGGCTTGACCCGCGATAGCTTCAACGCCGAACCAGCAACACCCCACTCTCCATGTGATGGGTATACGGAAACTGGTCGAACAATGCACAGCGCTCGATGCGATGGGTGTCGTGCAACTGGGCGATGTTGGCCGCCAGGGTTTCCGGGTTGCAGGAAATGTACAGGATATTGTCGAAGCGCCGGGTCAGTTCACAAGTGTCTGGGTCCATGCCGGCGCGCGGCGGGTCGACGAACACACTGCCGAACTGGTAGCTCTTCAGGTCAATGCCTTCGAGGCGGCGGAACGGACGCACTTCGTTCAGCGCTTCGGTCAGCTCTTCCGCCGACAGACGCACCAGGCGCACGTTGTCCACAGCGTTGTCGTCGAGGTTGTGCAGGGCGGCATTGACCGAGGTCTTACTGATCTCGGTGGCCAGTACCTTGCGCACCCGGGTGGCCAGCGGCAGGGTGAAGTTGCCATTGCCGCAGTACAGCTCGAGCAGGTCGTCCTGGCGCTCGCCCAGGGCTTCATAGGCCCAGTTGAGCATCTTCTGGTTGACCGCGCCGTTAGGCTGGGTGAAGGCGCCTTCGGGCTGGCGGTAGCGGAAGGTGCGCCCGGCAATCTGCAGTTCTTCGACCGCGTAATCGCGTCCGATCACCACGCGCTTGCCCTTGGAGCGGCCGATGATGCTCACGCCCAGGTCGCTGGCCAGTTGCTGCGCGGCGCGCTCCCAGTGCTCGTCCAGTGGACGGTGATAGCACAGGGTGATCATCGCATCGCCCGCCAACGTGGTGAGGAACTCCACCTGGAACAGCTTGAAGCTCAGCGCCGAGCTGGTCTGCCAGGCGGCCTTGAGCCGTGGCATCAGGTCGTTGATCTGCAGGCTGGCAATCGGGAAGTCTTCAATCAGGATCGGCGTGTGTTTTTCGCCTGGGGCGAACATCGCGTAGAAGCGCTGCTCGTTTTCGCGCCACAGGCGGAACTCGGCGCGCAGGCGATAGTGCTCGCGCGGCGAGTCGAACACCGCAGGCTCGGGCGCTGCGAACGGTGCCAGCAGCTCGCGCAGGCGCGCGACCTTGGCGTCGAGCTGCTGGGTGTAGGTCGAAGGGTCGAAGACAGCACTCATGCGTTGAACCAGCCCAGTTTGATGACGAACAGGACCGAGAGGATCACCAGCGCCGCGTTGAGGTCACGGGCACGGCCGGATAGCAGCTTGATCGCGGTCCAGGCAATGAAGCCGAAGGCGATGCCGTTGGCGATCGAGTAGGTCAGCGGCATGGCCAGGGCAGTGACCACCACCGGCGCAGCTTCGGTAATGTCGTCCCAGTTTATTTCAGCCAGGCCCGAAGCCATCAAAACGGCGACGAACAACAGCGCCGGTGCCGTGGCGAAGGCTGGCACGCTGCCGGCCAGCGGCGCGAAGAACAGCGCCAGCAAGAACAGAACGGCCACCACGATGGCAGTCAGGCCAGTACGGCCACCGGCGCTCACGCCAGCGGCGGATTCGATGTAGCTGGTGGTGGTCGAGGTGCCCAGCAGCGAACCGGCCATGGCCGCGGTACTGTCGGCGATCAGCGCCCGGCCCATTTTCGGCATGTGGCCGTCTTTGCGCATCAGCCCGGCGCGCTTGGCGACGCCGATCAGGGTGCCGGAGTTGTCGAACAGGTCGACGAACAGGAAGGCGAAGATCACGCTGATCAGGCCAACGTCCAGCGCGCCTTTGATGTCCAGCTGCAGGAAGGTCGGCGCCAGCGACGGCGGCATCGATACCACGCCATTGAACGGAGTGACGCCGAGGGCGATCGAGGCCACGGTCACCACCAGGATACCGATCAGCACCGCGCCACGAACCTTCATGGCCTCCAGCGCGACGATCAGGAAGAAGCCCAGGGTGGCGAGGATCGGCGCGGGTTTCTTGAGGTCGCCGAGACCCACCAGGGTCGCCTTGTTATCCACGACGATACCGGCGTTATGCAGGGCAATCAGCGCCAGGAACAGGCCGATACCGGCGGCAATCGCCGAGCGCAGCGGCAGCGGGATGCTGTTGACGATCCATTCGCGGATGCGAAAGATCGACAGCAGGAAGAAGCACACCGCCGAGATGAACACCGCGCCCAGGGCCACCTGCCAGGTGTGGCCCATGTGCAGGACCACGGTGTAGGTGAAGAAGGCGTTCAGGCCCATGCCCGGTGCCAGGGCGATCGGGTAGTTGGCGATCAGGCCCATGGTGGTCGAGCCGATGGCCGCAGCCAGGCAGGTGGCGACGAACAGCGCGCCCTTGTCCATGCCGGTCTCGCCGAGAATGCTCGGGTTGACGAACAGGATGTAGGCCATGGCCAGGAAGGTGGTCACGCCCGCGAGAATCTCGGTGCGGACATTGGTGTCGTGTGCTTTTAGTTGAAACAGCCTTTCCAGCATGCCTGCTCCCCGTGGCGCTCCCGGCGCCGTGAATGTATCGACCCAGTTAGCAAAGCACAGACTGTACCGGGAGACTGTGGTTTTTCCCTGGGTCGGAAAAAAGCCGCGCATCATACCAGCATGCTCGGGCAGCGGTAATTAATGTCGCGATACACTGCAGATATCTGCAGGTTCTGCGCCGTTCCCCCCAACCCGAGTTGACCATGCTGTGCACCTGACCGACTACCGCGACCTCACCCCGACCCAGCGCGAGCAACTGCTCGACATCCAGGTGCGGCCTGAGCAACAGCACTTTGCCGGCGATATGGCCGGTGCCTTGTACACCCTGCAAAGCAGCAACAGCCCTGACCTGCGCGGCGTGGCACTGCTGGTGGACAACGTGCCGCAGGCCTTCCTGCTGCTCCAGCGCGGGGCGTTCCTGGCGCCCTGGGCCCGGGCTGATGCAGCAACAATCAATGCCTTGCAGGTCGATCAAGGTGTGCAAGGGCGTGGTTTGGGGCGATTTTGTATGCAGGCATTGCCTGGCCTGGTTCGCCAGTTGTGGCCCGAGGTGCGCTGCCTACAGCTGTCGGTGGACCCGGACAACCACGCTGCCCTGGCGCTGTACCTGGCCAGCGGCTGGGTCGGCAGCGGCGATGGCTACCGCGCGCGCCAGGGCCACGAGCGTCAACTGACCCTGTTGCTGTGAGCGACTAAGCTTGTGGGATACCCCGGCGGAGAGCAGTTGATGACCCACAGAGCCCTGATCGTAGTCGCCGAAGGCGTGGATGACCTGCAGAGCGTGACCCTGATTGACGTGCTGCGCCGCGCCGAGATCGAAGTGGTGGTAGCCAGTATCGAAGGCCGGCGGATGCTCACCTGTGCCCGCGGCACGCGCTTGACCGCCGACGGCATGCTGGTCGACCTGCTGGCCCAGCCGTTCGACCTGATGGTCTTGCCTGGGGGCGAAAAAGGCGCACAGCACATGGCTGCGCACCAACCGCTGGCGCAGCAGATCAAGGATCAGTCCAGGGCCGGCAAGTTTTTTGCCGCGATCGGCGAAGCGCCGTTGGCGCTACAGGCTTATGGTGTGTTGCGTCAGCGGCGCATGACCTGTGACCCGGGTGTCAGCCAGGGGTTGTCCGGGTGCAGCTTTGTCGATAAGCCGGTGGTGGTGGACGGTAATTGCATCACCGCCCAGGGTTCGGCGGCGGCGCTGGAATTTGCCTTGGTGTTGGTAGAGAGCGTGGCGGGCCGGGCGGTTCGAAAGCGGGTGACTACTGAGCTGCGGGTGTGACTATCGCGGGTCAAGCCCGCTCCCACAGACCCTTATTGCCTGTGCATATGATCGCGCCCAGCCAAGGTCGGAAACAGCTTGATCCACACCCCGGTCACCAGCAGCGTGCCGACCCCGCCCAGCACCACCGCCGGTACCGTGCCGAACCAGTGCGCAGTCACCCCTGACTCGAACTCACCGAGCTGGTTCGAGGCGCCGATGAACAGCCCGTTCACGGCACTGACCCGGCCGCGCATCTCATCCGGCGTCTCTAGCTGCACGAACGCGCCGCGAATCACCATGCTGATCATGTCGGCGGCACCTAGCACCGCCAGCACGGCCAGGGAAAACCAGAACGATGTGGACAGGCCAAAGGCAATGGTCGCCACCCCGAACACGCCGACGGCGGTAAACATCACCCGCCCGACCTTGCGCTCCACCGGAAAACGCGCCAGCCACAGCGACATCAGCAGGGCGCCCACCGCCGGCGCCGAGCGCAGCAGGCCCAGGCCCCAGGGGCCGGTCAGCAGGATGTCCTTGGCAAACACCGGCAACAGCGCGGTGGCGCCGCCCAGCAGCACGGCGAACAGGTCCAGGGAGATCGCCCCGAGAATGTCCGGGCGGCTGCGGATAAAGCGAATGCCGGCCATCAGCGATTCGAGGCTGGCGCGGCCCTGGTTGCCTGGTTGCTGGCGCGACACCAGACCCAGGGTCAACACGCAGGCAATCAGGTACAGCGCCACCGTCGGCCCGTACACCCAGACGCTGCCAAAGGCATAGAGAAACCCCCCCACCGCCGGCGCGACGATGGTCGCCGCCTGCATCGCCGAGGCAGAAGCAGCCACGGCACGTGGGAACAGCTCGGAGGGCACCACATTGGGCAGCAGCGCCTGGTTCGCCGGCATTTCGAAGGAGCGTGCGCCGCCGAGCAAGAACGCCAGCAGGAAGATCAGTTCGCGGCTGACACTGTTAGTGCTGCTGGCCACCACCAGCACCAGGGCGATCATCGCCTGGGCGCTTTGGCACAAGGCCGCGACCCGGCGCCGGTCATAGCGGTCGGCGACGTGCCCGGTATGGAGCATGAACAGCACCCGCGGGGCGAATTCCACCAAGCCCACCAGGCCCAGGTCGAGGACATTGCCGGTCAACTGGTAAAGGTGCCAGCCGATCGCCACGGTGAGCATCTGAAAGCCGCTGGCGGTAAATACCCGGGCGAGCCAGAAGGCCAGGAAGGGGCGGTGATGACGCAGCAGCACAACGGGGTCTGACATCGGCGAAACAGAGCCTCGGCGAAGGGATCGGCGGTGCAGGTTATCACCACTTTGTAACAGCAGGTTGCGAGCAAGGCATCTCTGTGCGGTAAGCGCACTGTTTTGGGGCGCGGTAAAGGGGGTGAGACAACCGGTCACGCGGCAATCAACCACACAAGCGCGCAGCCCGTTCAGGACTATCCTTTCAGGCATCCGTTGATCTGGATCAATTGTTTCATTTGCAACGGCATGGCCAGACGGCCGAATTCCCTGCGATGTGATGTTTACAGAACAATTCCAACTTGCCGCACTCAACTACCGTGGGGGCAGTTGGCGCCGAGGCCACCGCCTGACGCCGGATTACCTGACAGAGGAAGCACTATGTTCGGATTAGAGGCTCTAGATCTCGCCCGAATTCAGTTCGCGTTTACCGTGTCCTTTCACATCCTGTTCCCGGCCATCACCATTGGCCTGGCGAGCTACCTGGCTGTTCTCGAAGGGCTGTGGCTGAAGAGCAACAACAGCGTCTACCGTGACCTTTACCATTTCTGGTCGAAAATCTTTGCCGTCAACTTCGGCATGGGGGTGGTTTCAGGCCTGGTCATGGCCTACCAGTTCGGCACCAACTGGAGCAAGTTCTCCGATTTCGCCGGCTCCGTCACCGGGCCGCTGCTCACTTATGAAGTTCTCACCGCCTTCTTCCTCGAAGCCGGTTTCCTTGGCGTCATGCTCTTTGGCTGGAACCGCGTCGGCCGTGGCTTGCACTTCTTCGCTACGGTCATGGTGGCCATCGGCACCTTGATCTCGACCTTCTGGATCCTCGCCTCCAACAGCTGGATGCAAACCCCCCAGGGCTACGAAATCGTCAACGGCGTGGTCGTGCCGGTGGACTGGTTCGCGGTGATCTTCAACCCGTCGTTCCCTTACCGCCTGGCGCACATGGCGACTGCCGCCTTTGTTGCTACAGCGTTCTTTGTCGGCGCCTCGGCCGCCTGGCACTTGCTGCGCGGCCGCGATAACCCGGCGATTCGCAAGATGCTTTCGATGGCCATGTGGATGGCCCTGATCGTCGCCCCGGTACAGGCGGTGATCGGCGACTTCCACGGCCTCAACACCCTCAAGCACCAGCCGGTGAAAATCGCCGCGATCGAAGGCCACTGGGAGAACAAGCCGGGCGAACCGACCCCGCTAATCCTCTTCGGCATCCCCGACATGGAAGCCGAGACCACCCGCTTCAAGGTGGAAATCCCGGCGCTGGGCAGCCTGATCCTGACCCACAGCCTGGACAAGCAAGTGCCGGCGATGAAGGAGTTCCCGAAAGAAGACCGGCCTAACTCGACCATCGTCTTCTGGTCGTTCCGGGTCATGGTCGGCCTTGGCATGCTGATGATCTTCGTCGGCCTCTGGAGCCTGTGGCTGCGCAAGAGCGACAAGCTCTACAGCTCGCGGCCGTTCCTGTACCTGACCTTGTGGATGGGCCCCTCCGGCCTGATCGCGATCCTCGCCGGCTGGTTCACCACCGAGATCGGTCGTCAGCCCTGGGTGGTCTACGGCCTGATGCGCACCGCCGATGGCGCCTCGAACCACAGTTACGGCCAGCTCGGCCTGACCCTGGTGATGTTCGTGGTGGTCTACTTCGCGCTGTTCGGTACCGGCCTTGGCTACATGATGCGCCTGGTGCGCAAAGGGCCGAAAACCGGTGAGGGCGACGAGACCAACCCCGGTGGCCCCGGCCAGCAACGTACCCCGGCACGGCCGCTGTCTGCCGCCGATGACGATCATGACAATGGCGAGCACGCCAGCCTGAACAAGGGGAACTGAACCATGGGTGTTGATCTTCCGCTTATCTGGGCCATCATCATCATCTTCGGCATCATGATGTACGTGGTCATGGACGGCTTTGACCTGGGCATCGGCATCCTCTTCCCCTTCGTCAAGGGCGAGCAGGACCGCGATGTGATGATGAACACCGTCGCCCCGGTCTGGGACGGTAACGAAACCTGGCTGGTGCTCGGTGGCGCGGCGCTGTTCGGCGCCTTCCCGCTGGCCTACGCCGTGGTCCTTTCAGCGCTGTACCTGCCGTTGATGCTGATGCTGATCGGGCTGATCTTTCGCGGCGTGGCCTTCGAGTTCCGCTTCAAGGCTACTGCGGCCAAGCGCCACCTGTGGGACAAGGCCTTCATCGGCGGCTCGCTGGCGGCTACCTTCTTCCAGGGCGTAGCCCTGGGCGCCTTCATCGAAGGCTTCAAGGTGGTCGATCGCAACTACGCCGGCGGCAGCCTTGACTGGCTGACCCCGTTCAGCCTGTTCTGCGGCCTGGGCCTGATCGTTGCCTACGCCTTGCTCGGCTGCACCTGGCTGATCATGAAGACCGAAGGCAAGCTGCAACTGCAGATGCACGATCTGGCGCGTCCGCTGGCCCTGGTGCTGCTGGCAGTGACCGGTATCGTCAGTATCTGGACGCCTTTGGCCCACCCGGACATTGCCGAGCGCTGGTTCAGCTTGCCCAACCTGTTCTGGTTCCTGCCGGTACCGATCCTGGTGCTGGTAACCCTTTACGGCTTGCTCCGGGCGGTGGCGCGTAACGCTCACTACACCCCGTTCCTGCTGACCCTGGTGCTGATCTTCCTCGGCTACAGCGGCCTGGGCATCAGCCTGTGGCCGAACATCATCCCGCCGTCGATTTCGATCTGGGACGCTGCCGCGCCGCCGCAAAGCCAGGGTTTCATGCTGGTCGGGACCTTGTTCATCATCCCGTTCATCCTCGGTTACACCTTCTGGAGCTACTACGTGTTCCGCGGCAAGGTGACCCACGAAGATGGCTACCACTAGGGGAGCATGGCAATGACTGGCAAAGGCACGATTGACGAAGAGAAGAAACCGCTCTGGCAGCGCCTGGGCTGGTTGGTGGCGATCTGGGTCGGCAGCGTGGTGAGCCTGGCCCTGGTCGCCTGGCTGATGCGCCTGTTCATGAGTGCGGCCGGACTGAGCACGCACTGACACGCTATTTCCCATCCCGCCTTGCGGCGGATTTACAGCCCTTCGCAGCATTCGCTGCGGAGGGTTTTTTTTAGGGCCTCATCGCTGGCCTATTTATGCGCCTTGAGCACCACGAACTTGGGCGTCGCCGCCACCTGTTCGACCCCACGGAACAACCGCGCCAGCTTGCTGTGATAACCCAGGTGACGATTGCCGACGATATACAGCGCGCCACCGACCACCAGCGCCTCGCGCGCTTGCTGGAACATCCGCCAGGCGAGGAAGTCACCGACTACCTGCTGTTGATGGAACGGCGGATTGCACAGCACCACATCCAGCGACTGCGCAGGCTGCCCGGCCAGGCCGTCGTCGGCGCGTACCGTGACTTCACGCTGGCCCAATGCTGCCTGCCAGTTCTCCAGCGCTGACTGCACGGCCATGTACGATTCATCGACCAGGGTGTACTGCGCCTGCGGGTTGGCCAGGGCGCTGGCAATGGCCAGCACGCCATTGCCGCAACCCAGGTCCGCGACCCGGGCACTGCCGAGGTCTTTGGGCAGGTGCGGGAGGAACGCCCGGGTGCCGATATCCAGGCCTTCGCGGCAGAACACGTTGGCGTGGTTGAGCAGTTCGAGGCGTGGCGCGTCGAGTTGGTAGCGGGTCGGGTAGGGCGAAACGAACGCCGGCTTGGCCTCAAAGGTGGCAATCAGCAGACGGGCCTTTTTCTTCGCCAGGGATGCTTGCACCGGGCCGATGTACTTCTCCAGCAGATCGCCAGCAGCCCGTGGCAAGTGCTTGATCATGGCCCCGGCAACCACCTGGGCACCGGGCGCGAGTTGGCCCTGCAGGCGGATCAGTTGTTCTTCAAGCAACGCCAGGGTCTTCGGCACGCGTACCAGTACACAGTCAAACGGGCCTTGCCAGGTATTGCTGGCCGCCACGAACGGCACCGCGTCGAAGGCCAGGCCATTGCGCACCAGGTTCTTTTCCAGGGCCAGATGCGCCAGGTGCGAATCGCCGCTGCTGAGCACTGACACATGCGCCGCCAGGCTGATGGCCAGGGCGCCGAAGCTGTCGTTGAGCACTAGTACCCGGCTGGTCGCGGCAGGTGCCTGTTCGGCCAGGTGCTCCAGCAGGTATTCGTCGGCAGCATCGAAGGCTTGCAGGGGATCGTTGGCTTGCTCGGGCTGGCGAAGCAGGTCGAGTTCGGCGAAGGGGCTGGTCAGCAGGGGCATGGTGTAAGGCTCTGGGGCATTGATGTGCGTGCGCGCGGCGCGCTCTACAGGGCCGTGATTCTACCGTGCTTTGCAGGGGGCGGGGGCGTTGGCTCAGATCAGGCCATTCATCGCTGCAATGGCGATTGCACCGGCTTTGTTGCTGGCGTTGGTTTTGGTGAAGATGCTGCGGATGTGAAAATTCACCGTGCTTTGCGACAACGAGAGGATGCAGGCGATATCGGCGGCGGTCTTGCCGGCGGCCGACCACTTGAGTACTTCGCTTTCGCGCTCGGACAGGTTGTAGGTCGGCGTTGCCTGCCCGGGTTGGCGGTCAATCATCAACGTATGCAGCAGGTTGCACAGCCAGATGGTCTGGCCAGCCTTGTCGTACAGCTCGTCGAGGCCGATGGCGCGCTGGCTGCGGACGATGCTGAGAATGCTTTCGTTGTGACGCATGTCGTGTGCCGACTGGCTCCAGCCGTGACACAGCCCATGAGACTTGGCTTCTTCGCGGAATTCGGGCGTCTCTCGGAACAGCTCATCGTTCCACAGCAACGGCATCAAGGAGCGGTGGCAATGGGCGACAGTGGGATCGATGTCCAGGTAGTTGCAGTGTTGGTACCGTTCGTTCCAGGCGGTGGGATAGTTGTTGAATAATCGTAGCTGCGGGGCGAAGGTCGCGATTTGCACACGCATGCCGAAACACAGGTACTCCATGTCCAGTTGCTGGGCCAGGGAAACCGCGAGATCAAACATCCGTTGTTCATCGGTTTCGGCGAGCAACTGTTCCAGTTGCTGTTCTTTCCAGTGCGGCATGGGAGCTTTCTCTCGATGGGTGGATCCAAGATCTGGCAAGGTGCAACGTAGTGTAGGAAATGTCCCACGGTTTTGTTGGGTTTTTTGGCTATAGAAATGTGAACATTTCTACAGGGCTGTTCTTTAGAGCGCAGTGCGTAATTATTTGATATCAGTTCGAAATCATTGGGCTATCACCGGACATACCTTGTGATTTTCCCCAGTCACTGTTCAAGTGTTATGACATCGTGGTTTCGCCTTCACAGGCACCGGCTGTGTTCCCCGCACAGCAGCAGCGGCAGATGCCACTACAAACCAACGGTGTTTATCCCGCGGTGTTTGCGCGACACTGGGGCATCTGTTCTTTGGAGTAAGTCATGACTGCCAGTGCTGAAAAGTTCACCCGCCAGACGCTGCTCGACGTCCAGCCGCTGACCCCCAGCCTGTTCAGCTTGCGTACCAGCCGTGACCAGGGCTTTCGCTTTCGTGCCGGCCAGTTCGCCCGTCTTGGGGTGACCAAGGCAGACGGCAGTGTGGTCTGGCGCGCCTACTCGATGGTGTCCTCGCCGTTCGACGAGCACCTGGATTTCTTTTCCATTGTGGTGCCGGGCGGTGAGTTCACCAGTGAACTGAGCCGCCTGGGCGCCGGCGACAGTTTGTTGATCGATCGCCAGGCCTTCGGTTACCTGACCCTCGACCGATTTGTCGACGGTCGCGACCTGTGGCTACTGGCAACTGGCACCGGCATTGCGCCGTTCCTGTCGATCCTTCAGGACTTCGAAGTATGGGAGCGGTTCGAGTCGATCAAGCTGGTCTATTCGGTGCGTGAAGCTCGCGAGCTGGCCTACCTGGAACTGATCGCAGGTCTGGAGCAGCGCGATTACCTGGCTGAATATGCCGGCAAGTTGCAGTTCATCCCGATTGTCACCCGCGAGCAGCATCCCGGAGCGCTGAACCAGCGCATCACCACCCTGATCGAGAATGGAGAACTGGAGCGCGCGGCCGGCCTGGCGCTGACCCCGGAACACTCGCGGGTAATGCTTTGCGGCAACCCGCAGATGATCGACGACACCCGCAAGGTGCTCAAGCAACGGGACATGAATCTGAGCCTCAGCCGGCGACCCGGTCAGGTAGCTGTCGAGACTTACTGGTAAGCAGGAACGAAAACGGCGCCCGCAGGCGCCGTTTTTTTTACACTGGATCTCTGGGTTGCTGATTCTGCGACTTGAGCAGGTCGCGAATCTCGGTGAGCAGCTCTTCTTCTTTGGTCGGTACCGGCGGCAGGGTTGGCGCGGCGGCTTCTTCGCGTTTCAGGCGGTTGATGACCTTGACGCCCATGAAAATCGCGAAGGCGACGATGATGAAGTCGAGGATGGTCTGGATGAATTTGCCATAGGCCAGCACTACGGCCGGTATGTCGCCTTCAGCGGCCTTGAGGGTTACCGCCAGGTCACTGAAATCGACTCCGCCGATCAGCAAACCGATAGGTGGCATGATCACGTCACCTACAAAAGATGAAACGATTTTGCCAAAGGCGGCGCCGATAATGATACCGACGGCCATATCGACGACATTCCCTTTGACCGCGAAGGCCTTGAATTCATTGAGCACGCCCATGTTTTATTCCTTGTAACAGATGATTTGGGTAACCGCAGTGTAATTCAGCTATGCGCTTCATGCTCCGCGCTGCTGCAACAGACTGCGGTTATATCGAATAGTTTTGTCGTTTTCTCTGCCCGCCGGGGCGCCCGAGGTCGGCTATGATGGTGCCTTTTTCCAGAGGACCGTCCCCATGGCCAAGGCCAAGCGCATGTACGGCTGCACCGAGTGCGGCGCGACCTTTCCGAAATGGGCCGGGCAATGCGCTGAATGCGGCGCCTGGAACACCCTGGTCGAGACCGTGCTGGAGAGTGGCGCGGCCGCAGCACCGAGCGGGCGCACCGGCTGGGCCGGGCAGCAGGCACAGATCAAGACCCTGGCCGAAGTTAGCGTCGAAGAAATCCCGCGCTTCACCACCGCCAGCGCCGAACTCGACCGGGTGCTCGGTGGCGGCCTGGTTGACGGTTCGGTGGTGCTGATCGGCGGCGACCCGGGCATCGGTAAGTCGACCATCCTCTTGCAAACCCTGTGCAACATCGCCACGCGCATGCCGGCGCTGTACGTCACTGGCGAGGAATCCCAGCAGCAGGTAGCCATGCGCGCCCGACGCCTGGGCCTGCCCCAGGACAAACTGCGGGTGATGACCGAAACCTGCATCGAGACCATCATCGCCACCGCCCGGGTCGAAAAGCCCAAGGTGATGGTTATCGACTCGATCCAGACCATCTTTACCGAGCAGTTGCAGTCCGCCCCCGGTGGCGTGTCCCAGGTGCGCGAAAGCGCAGCCTTGCTGGTGCGTTATGCCAAGCAAAGTGGCACGGCGATCTTCCTGGTCGGTCATGTGACCAAGGAAGGCGCGCTGGCTGGGCCACGGGTGCTCGAGCACATGGTCGATACCGTGCTGTATTTCGAAGGTGAGTCCGACGGCCGCCTACGCCTGCTGCGCGCAGTGAAAAACCGTTTTGGCGCGGTCAACGAACTGGGCGTGTTCGGCATGACCGACCGTGGCCTGAAGGAAGTCTCCAACCCCTCGGCGATCTTTCTTACGCGTGCCCAGGAAGAAGTACCTGGCAGTGTGGTCATGGCCACCTGGGAGGGTACCCGGCCGATGCTGGTGGAGGTCCAGGCGCTGGTCGACGACAGCCACCTGTCCAACCCGCGGCGGGTCACCCTGGGCCTGGACCAGAACCGCCTGGCCATGCTGCTGGCGGTGCTGCATCGCCATGGCGGCATCCCTACCCATGACCAGGACGTGTTCCTCAACGTGGTCGGCGGGGTCAAGGTGCTGGAGACGGCCTCCGACCTGGCGCTGATGGCGGCGATCATGTCCAGCCTGCGCAACCGTCCGCTGGACAACGGCCTGCTGGTGTTTGGCGAGGTTGGCTTGTCTGGTGAAGTGCGACCGGTGCCGAGCGGCCAGGAGCGGTTGAAGGAAGCGGCCAAGCATGGCTTCAAGCGCGCCATCGTGCCCAAGGGCAACGCCCCGAAGGAAGCGCCACCTGGGCTGCAGGTGATTGCTGTGACCCGCCTTGAACAGGCGCTGGACGCGCTGTTCTAGTGATCTTCGCATCCCGGCGCGTGCAATGCGTGCCGGGGTGAAGTTGCAACTGATTCTCACTAACGAGTAGCATACCGCCTTCTTTCCGGCCATCCACAGGGAGTTCGCGTGGCGGAGTCCGACTTGAAGCGGCTGTTCCTCAAGCACGCGAAAACCTTGCAGGGGTTGTTGACGCGCAAGGTGCGTGACCCGCAACTGGCCGCCGACCTGGTGCAGGAAAGCTTCCTGCGCCTGGCCGAGCAACAGGGCCGCGAACGGATCGACAACACCCCGGCCTACCTCTATCGCACTGCGCACAACCTGATGATCGATCACGTGCGCCAGCAGCAACGGCGCAAGACCGATTCGGTGCCTCATGAGGCGCTGGAAACCATTATTGAAGACAGTCCTGGCCTGGACGAAAACGCCGCCACTGAACAACACATGCGCCGCTTGCGCAGGGCCCTGGCCGACTTGCCGCCACGCACCCAGGATGTGTTTCGCTTGAACCGCCTCGAGGGTATGACCCACGCCGAGGTGGCGCGGGCGCTGGATATTTCCGACAGCTCGGTACAGAAGCATCTGGCCAAGGCCCTGGCCTATGTGATGCAGTGTCTGCAGGAACCAGGATGACGAACGGTTTACTGGGAAATGCGCCTTCAGACGTCAGCACTCACATAACCAGAATTCGAGAGAACCGTGTGACCAGCCAGAACTTGCCAGAGCAAGCCATTCGCGAGCAGGCCGCCGAGTGGGCGGTGCTGCGCAGCGCCGGCCCGTTGACCCCCGAGCAGGCGCTGGCGCTGGCGCGCTGGTTGGCCGTTGATCCGCGCCATGCTCAGGCGCTGGATTTTGCCCAGGCGACCTGGGCTGATCTCGGCCGTCTTGGCCGTATGGATCAGCCGGCACCCAGCGTGCCTTCTATGGCGGCTCGCCCACTGGCCGGGCGCCGGCGCCGTTCACGCCTGCGCTGGGCGTTGAGTACGGCGGCGCTGCTGGTGCTGGCGGTGGTGGGGCTCGTGCAGGCGCCCAGCCTTGCGCTGGCATTGCGCGCCGACTACGCAACGGCCAAGGGCGAGGTTCGCCAGGTGACGTTGCCCGATGGCAGTCAGGTCGACCTCGACAGCCAGAGTGGCATCGAGCTGGCCTATAACGACAGCGAGCGCCGCGTGCGCCTGCTGGCCGGTGAAGCAGTGTTCACCGTTGCACCGGTTTCTGGCGCTGAACAACGGCCCTTTGTGGTCGAGCGGGCAGGGGGCAGCAGTCGCGCCCTGGGCACGCGTTTCGTGGTGGGCCCCGAGCCTGACGGCGGCACCTGGGTCGGCATGCTCGAACACAGTGTTGCCGTGACCTTGCAGGCCACCCCGCAAGCGGGCAGTTCCGAGCAGGTGCTCAAGGAAGGCCAAAGCCTGCGCTACGACGCCGCCCATGGCATTCGCCCGTGGCTTGAGCATGACGTGCGTCGCGCCAGCGCCTGGCAGCGCGGCGTGCTGGTGTTCGAGCGCGAACCGCTGGCCGAGGTGGCCGCACAGCTCAATCGCTATCGTGGCGGGCACGTGCTAATCACCGATCAGGCCCTGGCCCGGCGTGAAGTCAGCGGCATGTTTCGCCTGGACAACCTCGATGCCGCGCTGGCCATGCTGACCGACGAGCTCAAGGCCAGCCGCCTCGACCTGCCCGGGCTGACCCTGATCTATTGAGTGGCGCGTGGCCGATTGTCGGTAGCGCTGTTTTCCACGAAACTGGCGTTTCGCTTACCTGCGGCGTCTGAATCTGGCCGGTTAAAATTCTTTTGAATTTTCTTTACTGACTTTTCCCGCGTTGCACGTCTGTTTGTTGAGATTGATTTTCATTACTAGAAAACGCCAACACAGCGAGCAACAGACGTGAGCAATCAACAACAACGACGCACCCGGCCGTTCGGTCGGGTAGCCCTTGCCAGCAGCCTGATGCTGGGTGCCTGGACCTTGCCGATGGGGATCGGCAGCGTGCAGGCAGCCGAGTCCGCTCACCCGAGCCAGCGAACCGCACTGATTCACTTCGACATTCCCGCCCAGGCGCTGGACAGCGCCGTGCTGGCATTCGCCGAACAGGCTGGGGTCCAGGTATTTTTCGACAGCCGCAAGCTGGCTGGCCTGCGCAGTGACGGCCTGCGTGGCGAGCACTCGGCCCAGCAAGGGCTCGGCCTGTTGTTGCGCGGCTCGCCCGTGCGCTATCGCTTCAGCGGCGCCGACCGGGTCGGCCTGGAGCGGGTCAGTGATGATGGCCAGACCCTCGAGCTGGGTACCACCCATGTCGACTCCAACAGCGACGCCGACTGGGTCTACCAGACGCCGCTTTCGGTCAGCGTCATTACCCGCGAGCAGATCGACAAGCGCCCACCGCGCCATGCCGCTGACATGCTCGAAGAAACCGCCGGCGTCTACACCGCGGTCAACCAGCGCGATCCGGGGCTGTCGGTGAACATTCGCGGCGTGCAGGACTATGGCCGGGTCAACATGAACATCGACGGCATGCGCCAGAACTTCAACGTCAATGGCCACCAGCAGCGCAACGGGGTGATGTTCATCGACCCGGAGTTCATCAGCTCCATCGAGATCGAAAAAGGCACCCAGGCGGGCATGGGTGGTGCTGGTGTCATTGGCGGTATCGCCAGCTTCAATACAGTGCAGGCCAGTGATTTTCTCGGCCCTGACAAGGAGTATGGCGGCCGCCTGCGCGCGGGCAACGGTATCGGCGAGCTGGGCAATGGCACCCACTTCAACGGCAGCGCATTGTTTGCCTTCGGCAATGAGCTGGGTGATGTACTGCTCGGCGTCAGTGAACGGCATTTCGGTGACTACCGCGCCGGGACCAATAACGCTGACAACCTCGGCACCCAGATCCGCGGCAAGACCAGCTATCCCGAAGCCTGGAAGGACTGGCTGCACTCCGAAGTCGGCGAGACCGGCAGCGTCACTCGCTCGCAAATGCTCAAGCTGGGCCTGAACCTGGCCAATGACCAGCGCCTGCAGCTCAACTACATGGAAACCGACACGGACAGCAAGGATGCCTGGACCTATTACGACAATCAGACCCGCCAGTTCTATTACAAGCGTACCGGTAGCAGTGATTTCAACGCCCGCAATGCCTCGCTCGATTACAGCTACAGCCCGGACAACGACCTGGTCGATCTGAAGGCCAAGCTGTACTTCGTCTCGACCCGGCAGGATCGCTGGAATGCGGGCAACGATGCCTCCGCCAGCAGCAACAACCGCGTCGAGGCGTATGACGATCGTTTTCAGACCGATACCTGGGGCCTGCAGCTGCAAAACACTTCGCGCTTCTACCTGGGCGATGCCGACAAGATCACCTTCAACTACGGTACCGAGCTGTTCCAGGACAGTTTCAAGCCGGACACCAACCGCAATCCGGCTCCTAATGAACAGGCCTTGCCGTACGTCCAGGGCACTACGCCAGAAGGCAAGCGCATCATGGCCAGCCTGTTCGGTGATGTGCAGTACGAGCATGGCGACTGGCTGACGGTCGATGCCGGATTGCGCTACGACCGTTACCGTCTCACCGGCGAAACCGGTATCACCACTTGGATGTATCCAAGGGGTGTCACAGGTGAAAACCTTCAACGCGTGCAGACTCACCTGATCTTTGACGAAGAACAGGAGCAGGGTCGTTTCTCGCCCACCTTCGGCATTGCGGTGAAGCCCGGTGTCGACTGGATGCAGGTCTACACCCGCTGGGGACGTGGCTGGCGTCCGCCGTCCGTGACTGAAGTATTCATGAGCGGCCGTCCCCATGGTGGCGGTAGCGAGATGCTCTATCCCAACCCCTTCCTCAAGCCCGAGGAGTCGCACAACTGGGAACTGGGGGTGAACCTGTTCAAGGAATCGCTGCTGCAGGAAGGTGATCGCTTTGGCGCCAAGGTCGCCTATTTCGACACCCGCATCGACAACTTCTCGTTCATGGATGTCAACGCCGATGTGCCCGGCGCCTCTGCACTGGGGACTTCACTCGGGCGTTCGGCCTATCAGAACAACCTGGAGCAGACGCGTTTTCGCGGGGTCGAATACAGCCTCGACTACGACGCCGGGCGTTACTACAGCCAGCTCAGTTATACCCACATGATTGGCAGCAACGATTTCTGCTCGAAGCAGTTGTACATGGGGGGAGGGCAGCGTCTGGTCAGCGCCGGGACGGTGCTGCGCCCGGTGCGGGTGGGCAGCCGCGTGATCATGTTGCCGGTGCGCGTTTCGCGGGCCGAGGACGCTGCCGACCTCGACCAGACTGTCAGCTGCGGCCACATCATGGGCAACGCCAGCTACATGCCGGCAGATCGCGGCTCGCTGACGGTGGGCATGCGCTTTCTTGACCGCACCCTCGATGTCGGCGCTCGTCTGCGCTACAGCAAAGGCAACGGCGAGAACCTCAATGACCACGGCTACCGCCTGATCGACCAGGCGCAGTGGCCCAAATACAAAGTCTACGACCTGTACGCCAGCTACTGGATGACGCCGAGCCTGAACCTGGCGCTGTCGCTGGAGAACGCCACCGACGAAGCCTACTTCGTGGCCATGGGCGACACCGACAACCTGTCGCTGGCCCGCGGCCGGACCTTGAGCGGGATGCTCGAATACAAATTCTGATCCACACCGGGTTTGCCCATGTCGGGCGACACGAAGGCAGGGAACACGCCTTCGCAATCATGCAATGCAACGAGGAACCGTTATGACTCTTTCCGTTACTTACGATGCCGCCTTCTCCAGCTCGTCGATCGATGACTACCTGGCGTTCTGGACCTCGGGCTTCGTCACTGCAGGTCATGGACAAAGCAATACCGGCGGCTTCAGCAACGGCAGCCTGAGCGGTGACCAGTACGCCACCCACGGTGGCCAGGGCTCCGACTACGCATTCATCGCCGACAGCAACACCGCCAATGGTCTGCACTATGTGTTCGACCGTGGACTGCCAGCCGGTGACAACCTCAACCACTACCTGTGGGGCGAACTGGACAACGTTTCCCTGGGGCAGGTGCTGGGCGGCGGCGGTGGCAGCGACTTCACCCTGAGTAACTACGTGGTCAGCTTCAACGGCCTGGACCTGGACGCCGCGCTGGGCGCCGGTCGTGCCGGCAACGAAGTGCAGAGCGTGATCTACGGCCTGATGCAAGGCAACACCTCGGCCCTGGAAGGCGTGCTGGACAACTTGCTGGCCGGCTACGGCGTGTCTACCGACGACACCTTCGATGCCATCAGTGCTGCCCTGGCCGGCGGCCCGCTGAGCGTGGCTTCGGCCGATGTGGTGGGTGTCCAGGCACTGGCCGAGGACTTCGCCCTGGCTGCCTGACCCCAGGCAAAAAAAAGCGAATGGAAGATCACTCCTCCATTCGCTGCTTGCTTACCCCGCCGCCTGCGTCTTTGCCGGGCCCAGGTGGCGGTGGTGCGAATTCTGCGAGCCTGCGCCGGCGAGGTCAATCGCCCGCAAGCTTGCCTTGTTGAGGTCGTTCATGAAAACCACCCGCTCCCGCCCTGGCAACGAAGTGTTGCAGGCGCTCAAGGCCTGCCGCGCCGGCTTTGCCAACATCGGCCTGTTCACTGCGGTGATCAACCTGCTGATGCTGGCGCCGGCGCTGTACATGCTGCAGGTTTACGACCGGGTGCTGTCTTCGGGCAACGAGATGACCCTGCTGATGCTCAGCCTGATGGTGCTGGGCTTGTTCGCCTTCATGGGCCTGCTGGAATGGGTGCGCAGCCTGGTGGTGATCCGCCTCGGCACGCAGATGGACATGCGCCTGAACCCACGGGTGTTCGAGGCCGCTTATCAAGCCAGCCTGGCTGGCCACAAGGGCGCGGCGAACCAGGTGTTGAGCGACCTGACCACCTTGCGCCAGTTCGCCACCGGCCAGGCGCTGTTCGCCTTTTTCGATGCGCCATGGTTCCCGGTGTACCTGCTGGTGATGTTCCTGTTCAGCCCATGGCTGGGTTTGATGGCGTTGGTGGGCGCGGTGCTGTTGACGATTCTCGCCTGGGTCAACGAGCGCCTGACCCAGGCGCCGTTCGCCGAAGCCGGGCAGTTGGCGCAGCAGGCCGGGCAGCAGGCCGGCGCCAACCTGCGCAATGCCGAGGTGATGGAGGCGATGGGCATGCTGGCGGCGGTGCGCCAGCGCTGGGCCCAATTGCACCACGGGTTTCTCCTGCGCCAGAACCTCGGCAGCGAACGCACGGCGGCGGTAACCGCCGTGTCCAAGAGCCTGCGCCTGGCCCTGCAATCACTGGTGCTGGGCCTGGGGGCGTGGCTGGCGATCGAGCAACTGATCACCCCGGGGATGATGATCGCCGGTTCCATCCTTATGGCCCGGGTGCTGGCGCCGATCGACCAACTGATTGCCGTGTGGCGCCAGTGGGGGGCGGCACGCCAGGCCTATGAACGCTTGCACACCCTGCTCAGCGAGCAGCCACCGCGTGCGCCCGGTATGCCGTTGCCGGTACCTGGCGGGCGCTTGCTGGTGGAGCAACTCAGCGCCCTGCAGCCGGGCACGCGCAAGCCATGCCTGGCCAATCTCGGCTTCGAGCTGGCGGCCGGCGATAGCCTGGGCATCATTGGCGCGTCAGGCTCGGGCAAGTCGACCCTGGCGCGGCTGCTGGTTGGCGCCGCAACACCGGCAGCCGGCAAGGTGCGCCTGGATGGCGCCGAGTTACAGCACTGGGACAAGAGCCTGCTCGGTGCCCACATCGGTTACCTGCCCCAGGATGTGCAGTTGTTCGCCGGCAGCATTGCCGAGAATATCGCCCGTTTGGGTGAAGTGGATTCGCACCAGGTAGTGGCTGCCGCGCAACTGGCCGGTGTCCACGAGCTGATCCTGAAACTGCCCAACGGCTACGACACCCAGCTCGGTGAAGGCGGGGCGGGACTGTCCGGTGGCCAGCGCCAGCGCATTGGCCTGGCCCGGGCGTTGTACGGCCTGCCGGCGCTAATCGTGCTTGATGAACCCAACTCCAATCTCGATGACTTCGGCGAACGCGCGCTGCTCGAGGCGATCCGCCAGGTCAAGGCGCAGCAGCGCACGCTGATCCTGATTACCCATAAATCCAGCCTGCTGGCGGCGGTAGACAAACTGCTGGTGCTGCAGAACGGCCAGATGCAGGCCTTCGGCCCGACCGCGCGGGTGCTGCAGGATTTGCAGCGCAGCCACAAACCGGCCGGCATTCCCATGCCTGCTCCGACTACAGCATTGCGCAGCGCAACCAGCGTCAGCATGAGCTACGGCTCCCCGAGATCTTGAACATGACCGCCCCTCAGTCGCTTCACGCCCATGCCACTGCTGACAACCTGTTGAGCCTCAATGCTCACCGTCACAGCCGTCTGGGCCGCTGGCTGGTGCTCGGCGGCTTTGGCGGTTTCATCCTCTGGGCAGCCCTGGCGCCGCTGGATAAAGGCGTGCCGGTGTCGGGCAACGTGGTGGTCGCCGGCAGTCGCCAGGCCGTGCAGCATCCCACCGGCGGCACCATCGAACGCCTGCTGGTACGCGATGGCGACAGCGTCAGTGGCGGCCAGGTGCTGGTGCAGATGGACGCCACCCAGGCCCAGGCTCAGCACGATTCGTTGCGGGTGCAATACGTCAACGCCCGAGCCAGTGAAGCGCGCCTGCAGGCCGAGCGCGACGGCCTGGCCAGCATCACCTTCCCGGCCGAGCTGCAGGCGCTGGCCACTGAACCCTGGGTCGCCACCGCCCTTGAGCTGCAGCGCCAATTGCGCAGCAGCCGACGCCAGTCGCTGGACATGGAGCTGGCCGGCCTGCGCGAGAACATCGCCGGCGCCGAGGCCATGCTCGCCGGTGTGCAGGGCTCTATGAGCCACAAGCAGGAACAACGCGCTGCGTTCGATGAGCAACTGCAGGGCC
The DNA here is from genome assembly GCF_050435905.1 of Pseudomonas sp. 2835. Classification (NCBI taxonomy): domain Bacteria; kingdom Pseudomonadati; phylum Pseudomonadota; class Gammaproteobacteria; order Pseudomonadales; family Pseudomonadaceae; genus Pseudomonas; species Pseudomonas sp. 2835. The sequence goes on from NZ_JBNDLE010000002.1 coordinate 69,292, forward strand.
TGCGCGAACTGGCCCGTGACGGCTACATCCCGCGCAACCGCCTGCTCGACAGTGAACGCCTGTACGCCCAGATCAACGGCGCGATCTCCGAAGACCTGGGCAATATCGGTCGCACCCGCCGCCAGGTGCTGGAGCTGAAACTGCGCATGGCCCAGCGTCAGCAGGAATATCAGCGCGAGGTCGGCCAGCAGTTGAGCGACATGCAGTCCAGCGCAGAAGACCTCGGCAACCGCCTGCGCAGCGCCGCCTTCGAACTGGCCAACACCCAGCTGCGCGCACCGGCCAGCGGCACGGTGGTGGGCCTGAGCGTGTTCACCAATGGCGGGGTGATTGCCCGTGGTCAGCAACTGATGGAGATCGTCCCGAGGGACGCGCCCTTGCTGATCGATGCCCGCGCGCCAGTGGAGCTGGTCGATCGCCTGCATCCGGGCCTGCCGGTGGAAATCATGTTCGTCGCCTTCAACCAGAGCAAGACTCCGCGGGTGGAGGGCGAGCTGACCCTGGTCTCGGCCGATCGCCTGGTCGATGAGCAAACCCAGCAGCCCTATTACCAGGTGCGCGCCAAGGTCAGCGATGCTGGCTTGCAGCAACTGGCCGGCCAGGACATCCGCCCCGGCATGCCGGTGCAAGCCTTCGTGCGTACCGGCGAGCGCTCGATGCTCAATTATCTGTTCAAGCCGTTGACCGACCGGGTGCATGTCGCCCTGGCAGAGGAATGATGTCGATGCGTGTGATGTGTTGCCTGCTTCTAATGGGCACCAGCCTGTCGGCCACCGCCGTGGACCTGGGCGATGCCTATGCCCTGGCTCTGCGCAACGATCCGACCTTCCATGCTGCCATCGCCGAGCGCGATGCCGGCCTTGAAAGTCGCGCCATTGGCCGCGCGGCGCTGCTGCCGAACCTGTCCTACCGCTACAACAATGCCCGCAACGATTCCGAAGTGACCCAGACCAACGCCCGCGGCAACGTCACCAGCCAGCGTGACTACCGCAGCTACACCTCGACCCTGACCTTGCAACAGCCGCTGTTCGACTACGGCGCCTGGGCCGAATACCGCCAGGGTGTGGCCAAGGCGCTGTTGGCCGACGAGCGCTTTCGTGGCCGCAGCCAGGAACTGGCGGTACGGGTGTTCGCCGCCTACAGCGAAGCCTTGTTCGCCAACGAACAGATCGCCCTGGCCCAGGCCCAGCGCCGCGCCTATGCCGAGCAACTGCAACTGAACCGGCGCCTGCTCAAGGGTGGCGAGGGCACCCGCACCGACCTGTTGGAAACCCAGGCCCGTTACGAACTGGCCCAGGCTCAGGAAATCGAAGCCGGCGACAACCTTGATGCAGCCCTGCGTACCTTGCAGGCGATCATCGGCGAGCCGCTGGACGTCGCCGACCTGGCGCCCTTGAGTGGCGAGTTCCGGGTTCAACCCTTGCAGCCGCTACGCTTCGAAAGCTGGCGGGATCTTGCCGTGGCCCACAATGCCGAACTGGCCTCCCAGCGTCACGCCCTGGTTGCCGCCGACTACGCTGTCGAGCGCCAGCGCGCCGGCCACCTGCCGACCCTGAGTGCCTACGCCAGCACCGGCAAGTCCAGCTCAAGCTCGGAAAGCAGCTACGACCAGCGCTATGACACCGACAGCATCGGCATCCAGTTCAGCCTGCCGCTGTTCGCCGGCGGCGGGGTGTCGGCCTCTACCCGCCAGGCTGCTGCCGAGCGTGACAGTGCGCGTTTCAGCCTCGACGGGCAGATCGCCGATACCGTCAACCAGTTGCGCAAGCAGTTCAACCTCTGCGCCAGCAGCACGGCGAAGATCCGTGCCTATGAACTGGCAGTCAAATCCGCCCGCGGTTTGATTACCGCAACGCGCAAAAGCGTGGCAGGTGGTGAGCGGGTCAACCTCGACGTGCTGGATGCCGAGCAGCAGCTCTACAGCGCCCGCCGCGACCTGGCCCAGGCGCGCTACGACTACCTGCGCGCCTGGCTGCAGTTGCGTTACCTGGCCGGGGTGCTGGAGCCGCAGGACTTGCAACAACTCAATGGCTACTTTGCTTCGCGCTGAAACAAAAAGGCCGGTGCATGTGCACCGGCCCCGAAGATTCAACTGCTAACTCATTCAGTGTTCCGAAACCGTCTCTCGTCGCGCCGGCGGTTCTCCATGCTCGCCCTCGCTCATCACCGGCACTTCCTTGCCCTCGGCGTTGAACAGCTTGCCGTCTTCGAAGTAGTCACCATCGCGCAGGGCGGAGATATCCGAGTAGTGGATGGTGCGTTCGTAAGCGGCAGCAAACACCGACTGCTGGTCGGAGTTACCGGTGGTGAAGTGGTTGAACACCAGGTTGAGGACGATGGCCATGATCGCCGCCGAGCTGATGCCGGAGTGGAAGATGGTCTCGAACCAGTTGGGGAACTGCGCGTAGAAGTTTGGCGCAGCGATCGGGATCATGCCGAAGCCCAGGGAGGCGGCGACGATGATCAGGTTGACGTTGTTCTTGTAGCTGACCTTGGACAGGGTGCGGATACCGCTGGCGGCGACGGTGCCGAACAGCACGATGCCGGCGCCACCGAGTACCGAGGTCGGCACTGCGGCAATCACCCGGCCCATGATTGGCAGCAGACCAAGCACTACCAGGATCACCCCGCCGGTGGCTACCACGTAGCGGCTCTTGACCCCGGTCACGGCGACCAGGCCGACGTTCTGGGCGAAGGCGCTCTGGGTGAAGGAGCCGAAAATCGGCGCCAGGATGCTCGAGGCCATGTCGGCGCGCAGGCCGTTACCCAGGCGTTTGGAGTCGACCTTGGTGTCGATGATTTCACCGACTGCGAGGATGTCCGCCGAGGTTTCCACCAGGGTCACCATGATCACGATGCACATCGACAGGATGGCGGCGATGTGGAAGGTCGGCATGCCGAAGTGGAACGGTGTTGGCATCGCCACCAGCGGGCCGTCGAGGACCTTGCTGAAGTCAGCCATGCCCAGCGACCAGGCGATCAGGGTGCCGATCACCATGGCCAGCAGGATCGACAACCGCGAAATGGTCGCGCTGCCCAGCTTGCTCAGCACCAGGACGATGACGAAGGTCAGCCCGGCCAGGCCGATATTGGCCATGCTGCCGAAATCCGGCGCCTTGCTGTTGCCACCCATCACCCAGCGCGCGGCCACTGGCATCAGAGTCAGGCCGATGGTGGTGATGACGATGCCGGTCACCAGCGGCGGAAAGAACTTGGTGATCCGCGAGAACACCGGAGTAATCAGAAAGCCGATCAGCGACGCCGCCATGACCGCGCCCAGTACCCCGGGCAAGCCACCACCGCCTTCACTGCTGAGAATTGCGCCCATGGTTGCCACACCGGCGAACGATACGCCCTGCACCAGCGGCAACTGGCAACCGAACCACGGCAGGCCGAGGGTTTGCAGCAGGGTGGCAAGGCCACCGGCAAACAGCGACGCGGCGATCAGCAGGCCGATATCGGCAGGGCCCAGGCCGGCCGCCTGGCCGAGGATCAACGGCACGGCGACGATACCGCCGTACATGGTCAGAACATGCTGCAGGCCATAAGCCAGGTTGGCGCCAAGGCCCAGGTTCTCGTCTTCGGGACGCTGGGCTGAAGACGTGCTAGGGGAGGACGTATTCATGGGGCAAGTTCTCAGTTTTATTGTTGTGGCGCTACTGTAGACAAGTCCTACACGGTAATGCCAGAACAATTGTATACAATTTTTAGATTTGCGTAGGAACAGTCCTACCCGTGGTTTGGCTTCAGGGCTGGATGCAGATTCTGTTCCAAGAGCCACAGGCCAGCGCCACAGGGCCTCGTGCGGGCACCGTGGGGCTGGCTATAAAGCTGTCCAAACGGACAAGAAAGGTATTTGGAGGAAGGTAGGTAGGAAGCTAAGAGTTTCTAAACTTCGATCAGTTGGTGGAACTCGCGCTCCAGTTCGGTGCGATCGGCCAGATTAAGCTCGATCAGGCGGCACAGATGCTCCAGCGAAGGCAGGTCGATATGCAGGCAGATAAAGCCGAGCTGCTGTTCATCGATATGGCGCAGTTGCACCTGCATCTCGACCTGCGCGCCTTCACCCAGGTGAATCACCGCATCGAACAGCTCTTCGAGGTCGGCGTCCCAGGGTTCGGGGTATTCGATCAATATGCCCTTGAGGGAGATGTCCAGCAGGCTGACCTGCCAACGGTGTTCGCCTTGCACCAGTTCGGTGGGGGCGTCGAAGGCAATGCGTTTGAAACGTCGACGTTCTTGGTGGTCGCTCATGTTCAGGCACTCCGGGGTTCTTCCTGACTATAGCTCAGCACTTGCCAAGGCCCGCGCAAGGGCGCATAACGAGATTTGTTCAACCACGCTGGAGGGCTCTAGACCAACGTGGGGGCTGGCCTTTCCTGCCAGTATCGCTAGACTCGAAAGGCTGTCTTTTATCCACTAGCTGGAAGCAAACCATGAACAACAATAATAGCCTGCTACGCCACATTCCGTGGCTGGCGCTGGCAGTCATAGGAGCCTGTGCGCTGGGTGTGGTCGCCCTGCGTCGTGGCGAGGCCATCAACGCCTTGTGGATCGTCGTCGCTTCGGTGGCTATCTACCTGGTCGCCTACCGCTACTACAGCCTGTTCATCGCCACCAAGGTGATGCAGCTGGACCCGCGTCGGGCTACCCCGGCGGTGGTTAACAACGACGGTCTGGACTACGTGCCGACCAACAAACACATTCTTTTCGGTCACCACTTCGCCGCGATTGCCGGTGCCGGCCCCTTGGTCGGCCCCGTGCTGGCGGCGCAGATGGGCTACCTGCCCGGTACCCTCTGGCTGATTGCCGGGGTGGTACTGGCCGGTGCGGTCCAGGACTTCATGATCCTGTTCCTTTCCACCCGCCGTAACGGCCGCTCGCTGGGCGACATGGTCCGTGAAGAAATGGGCCGGATCCCGGGCACCATTGCCCTGTTCGGCTGCTTCCTGATCATGATCATCATCCTCGCGGTGCTGGCGCTGATCGTGGTCAAGGCCCTGGCCGAGAGCCCATGGGGCATGTTCACGGTAATGGCGACCATCCCGATCGCGATGTTCATGGGCATCTACATGCGCTACATCCGCCCGGGCCATATCGGCGAGATCTCGCTGATCGGTGTGGTGCTGCTGTTGCTGTCGATCTGGCTGGGGGGCCAGGTTGCCGCCGACCCGGTCTGGGGCCCGGCGTTCACCTTCACCGGCGTGCAGATCACCTGGATGCTGGTGGGCTACGGTTTCGTTGCCGCAGTACTGCCGGTATGGCTGGTGCTGGCGCCGCGTGACTACCTGTCGACCTTCCTCAAGATCGGCACCATCGTTGGCCTGGCCATCGGCATCCTGATCATCGCACCGGAGCTAAAAATGCCGGCGCTGACCCAGTTCACCGACGGTACCGGCCCGGTGTGGAAGGGCACACTGTTCCCGTTCCTGTTCATTACCATCGCCTGTGGCGCGGTATCGGGCTTCCATGCGCTGATCTCCTCGGGGACCACGCCCAAGCTGCTGGATAACGAAGTCAACGCCCGCTACATCGGCTACGGCGGCATGCTCATGGAGTCGTTCGTGGCGATCATGGCCATGGTTGCCGCTTCGGTGATCGAGCCAGGCGTGTACTTCGCCATGAACAGCCCGGCCGCAGTGGTCGGCTCTGATGTCGTCTCGGTGGCGCAGACCGTCAGCAGCTGGGGCTTTGCCATTACCCCCGATGCGCTGGAAGCGGTCGCCAAGGACATCGGTGAGCACACCATCCTGGCCCGTGCCGGCGGTGCGCCGACCCTGGCAGTGGGTATCGCGCAGATCCTTCACCAGGTGCTGCCGGGTGAAAACACCATGGCCTTCTGGTACCACTTCGCGATCCTGTTCGAGGCGCTGTTCATCCTTACCGCGGTGGACGCCGGTACCCGTGCCGGGCGCTTCATGCTCCAGGACCTGCTGGGCAGCTTCGTACCTGCGCTCAAACGCACCGAATCGTGGGGCGCCAACTTGCTCGCCACCGCCGGTTGCGTGGCGCTCTGGGGCTACCTGCTGTACCAGGGCGTGATCGATCCGCTGGGCGGCATCAATACCTTGTGGCCGCTGTTCGGTATCTCCAACCAGATGCTCGCCGGTATCGCCCTGATGCTCGGCACCGTTGTACTGATCAAGATGAAGCGCCAGCGCTACATGTGGGTCACCCTGCTGCCTGCGGTATGGCTGCTGATCTGCACCACCACCGCCGGCTTCATCAAGCTGTTCGACCCGAACCCTGCGGTCGGCTTCCTGGCGCTGGCCAACAAGTACAGCGTGGCGCTCGATGCCGGGCAAGTACTGGCCCCGGCCAAGGACATCGGCCAGATGCAGCACGTGATCTTCAACGCCTACACCAACGCGGCCCTGACCGGCCTGTTCCTGTTCGTGGTCTTCAGCATTCTGTTCTTCGCCCTCAAGGTCGGCATCGCTGCCCTGGGCAAAAAAGAGCGGACTGACAAAGAGTCCCCGTTCCAGGCCCTGCCGGATGCGTAACCCTAGAGGAATGCAGTGATGTTCAACGATCTCGGTCGACTGGGTAAGTACCTGGGGCAGGCAGCCCGCCTGATGGTCGGCATGCCCGACTACGACAACTACGTCGAGCATATGCAGACCAAGCACCCGGACAAGCCGGTGATGACCTACGAGGAGTTCTTCCGCGAACGCCAGGAGGCTCGTTACGGCGGCAAGGGTGGGCCCAAGTGCTGTTGAACAACGGCACGCAAGGCTAGTGACAAAGCTGTGGGAGCCCGGTTCGCGCCGCGCTCCCACAGTCATTTTCAGCGTTCAGGAGTATTCGGTTTGTTATCTCCCATTCCCGTTACCGTGCTCAGCGGTTTTCTTGGCGCCGGCAAGACCACCTTGCTGCGCCACCTGCTCAAGGCCGAGCACGGCCTGAAGATCGCCGTGATCGAAAACGAATTCAGCGATGCCGGCATCGACACCCAGTTGCTGGGCGATGAGCCGGTACAGGTCATGACCCTGGCCAACGGCTGCGTGTGCTGCAGCATCCACACCGACCTGACCAAGGCGTTGTTCCTGCTGCTCGAGCGCCTGGACAGCGGCGAGATCGCCTTCGACCGCCTGGTGATCGAGTGCACCGGTCTTGCCGACCCGGCGCCGGTGGCGCAAACCTTCTTCATCGACGAAGAGCTGCGCGAGCGCTACATCCTCGATGGCATCATCACCCTGGTGGATGCCGCGCATGCCGATCAGCACCTGACCCAGACCATCGCCCAGGCCCAGGTCGGTTTCGCCGACCGCCTGCTGGTGAGCAAGACCGACCTGGTCGATGCTGCCAGCTTCCAGGCCCTGAGCGAGCGCCTGGGGCGAATCAACCGCCGCGCGCCGATCCGGGTGGTGGACAACGGCAAGATCGATCTGGCCGAGTTGCTCGATGTGCGTGGTTTCAACCTCAATGCAAGCCTGAACTTGCGGCCGGTAGTAGCGGCTTCGAGTATCGACCGGATCTCCAGCATGGTGTTGCGCACCGACAAACCGCTGGACATCGATCGCCTCAGCGACTTCATGAACCAGTTGCTGGAAGAGCACGGCAAGCAGTTGCTGCGCTACAAGGGCGTGCTGAACATTGCTGGCGAAGATCGGCGCCTGGTGTTCCAGGGCGTGCTCAAGCTCTATGGCTTTGACTGGGACAGTGAATGGGCAGAGGGCGAGGCGCGCGAAAGTGTGATGGTGTTTATTGCCGATGATTTGCCGCAGGCGAAGATTCGTGAAGGCTTCGAGGCTTTGACTCTGTAGAAGCGGGCTTGGCCCGCGATGCGATGGTGCGATCACTATTGCATCGCGGGGCAAGCCCGCTCCTACAGGTACAAAAAAGCCCGGCTCAAGAGCCGGGCTTTTTCACCTCACAACTAAGCTTACTTGCCGTACACCGGCAGCTTGGCGCAGATGGCCTTGACCTTCTCGCGAACGGCGTCGATCACCGCTTCGTTGTTCAGGTCGGCGAGGATGTCGCAGATCCAGCCAGCCAGTTCTTTACACTCGGCCTCTTTGAAGCCACGAGTGGTCACAGCCGGGGTGCCGAAGCGCAGGCCGGAGGTGACGAACGGCGAACGTGGGTCGTTCGGTACCGAGTTCTTGTTGACGGTGATGAAGGCGCGACCCAGGGCGGCGTCGGCGTCTTTACCGGAGATTTCCTGCTTGATCAGCGACAGCAGGAACAGGTGGTTCTGGGTACCGCCGGACACCACGTCGAAACCGCGCTCGATGAACACACCGGCCATGGCCTGGGCGTTCTTCACCACTTGTTGCTGGTAGGTCTTGAACTCAGGCTGCAGCGCTTCCTTGAAGCAGATGGCCTTGGCGGCGATCACGTGCTCCAGCGGGCCGCCCTGGGCGCCCGGGAATACCGCGGAGTTCAGCTTCTTCTCGATCTCGGCGTTGGCACGCGCGAGGATCAGGCCGCCACGTGGACCGCGCAGGGTCTTGTGGGTAGTGGTGGTGACCACGTCGGCGAATGGCACCGGGTTCGGGTACACGCCTGCAGCGACCAGGCCGGCAACGTGGGCCATGTCGACGAACAGGTAGGCACCGACCTTGTCGGCGATTTCACGGAAGCGTGGGAAGTCGAGGATCTGCGAGTAGGCCGAGAAACCGGCAACGATCATCTTAGGCTTGTGCTCGACCGCCAGGCGCTCGACTTCGTCGTAGTCGATCAGGCCGTTGGCGTCGATGCCGTACTGGATGGCGTTGTACAGTTTGCCCGAGGAGCTGACGTTGGCGCCGTGGGTCAGGTGACCGCCGTGGGCCAGGCTCATGCCCAGGATGGTGTCGCCGGCCGAAAGCAGTGCCAGGTAAACGGCGCTGTTGGCTTGCGAGCCGGCGTGCGGCTGGACGTTGGCGTAATCAGCGCCGAACAGTTCCTTGGCACGGTCGATGGCCAGTTGCTCAACCACGTCGACGTATTCGCAACCGCCGTAGTAGCGCTTGCCCGGGTAGCCTTCGGCGTACTTGTTGGTCAATACCGAGCCCTGGGCTTCCATGACAGCCGGGCTGGTGTAGTTTTCCGAGGCGATCAGCTCGATGTGTTCTTCCTGGCGCTGAGCTTCTTGCTCCATGGCGGCAAAGAGATCGGCGTCGTACTTGGCAATGGTCAAATCACGGCTGAACATGGCGGTCCTCAAGGATCGTGCTGAAATAGGCGGGCATTCTACCTCATCAGCTTTTGTCTGGCATATGAAAGGGCATCATGTCGCAGACAAGTGGGCTTCATTCAGAGATGGATGGTGATCGTGGCAGGTCAGGGGCTGCTGCGCAGCCCATCGCCGGCAAGGCCGGCTCCCACAATGAAGCGCCCTGCATATCCCCTGTGGGAGCTGGCGTTGCCAGCGATGAGGCACTTGCAGCTGTACGGATCATTCGAACATGAACAGGGTTTCGTTGCTGAACTGCGCCTCGAACTGATGCGCCGGCATCGGCCGCCCGAACAGGTAGCCCTGCACTTCGTCACAGCCGTGCTCACGGAGGAACTCCAGCTGTTCGTGGGTCTCGACGCCCTCGGCGATCACCGCCAGGTTCAGGCTGTGGGCCATGGCGATGATCGCCCGGGCGATCTGCGCGTCCTGCTCGCCCTCGGGCAGGCCGTCGACGAAGGTGCGGTCGATTTTCAGCACGTCGATGGGGAACTGCTTGAGGTAGTTGAGCGACGAATAGCCGGTGCCGAAGTCGTCAACGGCGATGCTCAGGCCGAGGTTCTTCAGGCTGTCGAGGATCACCATGGCCTCGTTGACCTCGCGCATCAGGATACTTTCGGTCAGCTCCAGCTCCAGGCATGCCGGCGGCAGGCCGGTTTCCTTGAGGATGGTGGCGATCCGTTCGCCCAGCTGGCCATCGGAGAACTGCCGCGCCGAGATGTTCACCGAGACTTTCGGCACCCGCACCTTGGCCTGGTGCCAGGCCTTGAGCTGGCGGCTGGCCTCCTTGAGCACCCAGTCGCCAACATCGACTACCAGGCCGAGCTCCTCGATCACCGGGATGAAATCCCCCGGCGGCACCAGCCCGCGCTGCGGATGACGCCAGCGCAGCAGCGCTTCGGCACCGGTCAGGCGCTTGCCGTCGCCACTGAACTGCGGCTGGTAATAAAGGATGAACTCGTTCTGCTCCAGGGCGTGGCGCAGGTCGCTTTCGAGCTCCAGGCGCTCCAGGGCGCTGGCGTTCATGTCGGCCTGATAGAACTGGAAGTTGTTCTTGCCGCGCTCCTTGGCGTGGTACATGGCGGTGTCGGCGTTCTTCATCAGCTGGCTGAGTTCGCTGCCGTCCTGCGGGCTCAGGGCGATGCCGATACTGGCGGTGACGAAGAACTCGCGGTTCTCCAGCACGAACGGCCGCACCAGGCTGCCAAGGATCTGCTCGGCCACGTGAATGGCGCGGTTCAGGGCCATCTCGCGGGTGGCGCGCGGTTGCAGCAGCAGGGTGAACTCGTCGCCGCCCATGCGCGCCACGGTGTCGTCGTCATCGACGCAGTCGAGCAGGCGCTCGGCCATGTCCTTGAGCATGCGGTCGCCCGCAGCATGGCCGAGGGAGTCGTTGATCGGCTTGAAACGGTCAAGGTCGAGGAACATCAGCACCACCCAAGACTTTTGCCGCTCGGCCTGCTGCAGGGCCGTGTGCAAGCGGTCCTGGAACAGGGTGCGGTTGGGCAGGTGGGTCAGGGCGTCGTAATAGGCCAGGCGATGGATGCGCTGTTCGCTGGCCTTGCGCTCGCTGATGTCGGTAAAGAAGCACACATAGCTGGCCAGGTCGCCTTCGTCATCGAGCACCGCAGTGATGCCGACCCAGGCCGGGTAGTGTTCGCCGCTGCGGCGCTTGAGCCACACTTCGCCTTCCCAGGTGCCGCGCTGGTGCAGCTGCTTGAGCACGTAGCGCAGGTGGGCGTCCTGATGCTCATCGACGGTCAGCAGGCCCGGCAACTGGTCCAGCACATCGGCCACGGCGTAACCACTGACGCGGCTGAAGGCCTCGTTGGCCTGGACGATGTAGCCGGCTGGATCGGTGATGAGGATCGCCGAGGTCGAGTGCTCGAATACCGTGGCGGCCATGCGCAGGTCTTTCTCGGCGCGGCGTTGCTGGCTGATGTCGCGGCCGACGCCAAGGATGCCTTCGAAGCGCTCCTGGTCATCCCAGACCAGTACCAGGCGCAGTTCGATCGGGATCTTGCGGCCATCGGCGCGCAGGCAGTCGAACAAAAACAGCTGGGTCGGCAACTGGGTGCGCAGCAGCTCCAGTTGCCCGGGGTCACCCAGGGCCTTGTTGACCCGCTCGACCAGGCTGTAGATGCCGGTGAGCTGGGCCGGGTTGGCGATGGTCGAGTGCCAGCCGTTCTCGAAGATCCACTCCACCTCAAAGCCCAGCACCGCCTGGATCGACGGGCTGACATAGTTCAGTTGCAACTGGCTGTCGGTGGAAAAGATCACATCGCTGATACTTTCGGCGAGCATGCGGTAGCGCTGTTCGCTGTCGCGCAGCGATTCGCTGGCCTCGATCTGTTCGGTGACGTCCTTGCCGACGCCGATGATCCGCGTCACACAACCTGCGTTGTTGCGGGTCAGGGCTTGCTCGCGAATGTCAAAACGCAGCCAGCGCTGGTCGTGGTGACGGAAGCGCAACTGGCAATGCAGTTGCTCGACGTAGCCCGAGTCACGTTGTTGCTGGCGCAGGTGGTGGTACAGCTGGGCATCGTCCGGGTGCAGCAGCAACTCCCAGAAATGATCGCCCATCTGCGCAAGTTCGGTGCGGCTGTAGCCCAGGGTCTGGCCGAGGTTGCGGTTGCTGAAGATCATCAGCTGGCTGTGCACGTCCTGCACGTATAACTGGTCGGGCACGGTGCGCACCACATCCGACCAGAAGCTTTCGCGCTCAAGCAGCGACAGCTCGACCTGCTTGCGGCTGGTGATGTCGCTGATGCTGAGGATCACCGCCTGGTAGTCACGGCGCTGCTGCGGGAAACGCACCATCAGCCACAGGTGCAGGTCGTCGCCATCGGGTACCGGCAGGCGCATTTCCAGTTCCAGCTGTTGCTGGTTGTCGAGGATCGCCCCCAGCAGCTGAATGCCGATGCCTTCGTTGCCCGCTTGCGAGCCTTCGACCAGGCGCTGCCAGGCACTGTCGCAGCAATTGACGCCGAGCAGTTGCAAGGCCACCTGGTTGACTTCGGTGACTTTCAGTTCCTGCAGCAGCACCCGGCGCAGCGGCTGGTCGAAGGCCAGGCGCTGTTCCAGGGCCGGGCGGCTGCGCAGGCGATAGCGTTCAAGCTGACCGGGCAGGCCGGAGAGGTCGAGCACGCACAGGGCGACCCCGGTGCCTTCGAAGATGTCGTGGTAGCGGCGGCGGCTTTCTTGCAGCAGGCGATGGCGGCGGCGCATGTTGATCAGCGCCAGCAGCGGGATCAGGGCGCAGAACAGGCCGAGCATGCATTTGCCGATCAGCGCCGGCAGCAGTTGCTGGCGCGCCAGGCCGGCATCGAACAGGCCGCGCAGTTGCCAGGTGCTGTTGTCGAGGAACGCCAGCATCACGCTTTGCAGCGGTTCGTCGCTGCCGGGCGTGGGCTGGTGACGGTTGATGATCTCGCCGGTGCGGCTGTTTTCCAGCAGCCACAACGGGTGGTTGGGGCGGTCCAGGTGATTGGTCAGGTCGCTGTAGTAACTTGGCGCCAGGCGCAGGAACCAGTAACCGCTGGGGGCTTCGCCCGGCTGGCGCAGCAACAGGTAGACCTGCTGGTTGTCGGCGCTGTTGCTGTAATAGAAGTCGCGGCCCTGGTTGAGCCGAATCAGTTCGTCCAGTGCCTGGTAATCGGGCGTACCTTTCAGGCTGTCGGCCTGCAGGCTGCCATCGGCACCAATCCAGGCAATGTTTTGCAGATTGGGTTGCTGCTGGCGTAATTGCTCGATGACCTTCGGCAGTTGCTCCGGGGCAGGCGACGAGCGGTAATGCTGGATTTGGTTGAGCGCCACCTGGGCCTTGAGCGCCATGTTCAGGCTCATGTGATCGGCAAGTTCGGCGCTGGCGTTGAGGCTGTGCTGGTACTGGTCCGCCTGGGTGTGGCGGAACTGGGCGATCAACTGCCACAACAGCAGGCCGAGCAGCAACAGCACCAACAGGGCCAGCGCGCCTTTCAATGAGCCACGCAGCGGCAAGCCTGGCGCAGTGGCCGGCTTGCGCAGGGAGGACGGCTGAGTGAGATTGGTCAAACGTTGATCCTGCGGTATGGCTGGATGGCAGGTTTAGAGCTGCTGGTTGGCAAGTGCCGCGTTCCTGGCGACGGCTCCGGTGCGCACTATAAGCCGGACGCCCGAAGGGCGGCTAGCATGCCCGCAAACGTGGCAAAGTGCCAGCCCTGTTCGTCGGCGGTTTGCCCAACCCGGCGCATTACGGTAGCTTTGGCCCTTTCCTGGGTGCCACGGCTCCCTTCATCTGTTTCGCTTCTATTTTTTCGTCTCTGACGCTAGGTTTTTCCATGGCTCAATACGTCTACACCATGCATCGGCTGGGCAAAGTTGTCCCGCCGAAGCGGGAAATCTTGAAGAACATCTCCCTGTCGTTTTTCCCCGGCGCCAAGATCGGCGTGCTCGGCCTCAACGGCTCGGGCAAGTCCACCCTGCTGAAAATCATGGCGGGTGTCGACACCGAGTTCGACGGCGAAGCCCGTCCGATGCCGGACCTGAACATCGGCTACCTGCCGCAGGAGCCACAGCTGGACCCGTCCAAGACCGTGCGTGAAGTGGTCGAGGAAGCGGTCAGTGTGATCAAGGACGCCCAGGCTCGCCTGGACGAGGTCTACGCCGCCTATGCCGAGCCGGATGCCGACTTCGACAAGCTGGCCGCCGAACAGGCCAAGCTCGAAGCCATCCTCCAGGCCAGCGATGGCCACAACCTCGAGCGCCAGCTGGAAGTGGCCGCCGACGCCCTGCGCCTGCCAGCCTGGGAAGCCAAGGTCGAGCACCTGTCCGGTGGTGAGAAGCGCCGTGTGGCCCTGTGCCGCCTGCTGCTGTCGGCCCCTGACATGCTCCTGCTCGACGAACCGACCAACCACCTGGATGCCGACTCCGTCGCCTGGCTGGAACACTTCCTCCACGACTTCCCGGGCACCGTGGTAGCGATTACCCACGACCGGTACTTCCTCGACAACGTTGCCGGCTGGATCCTCGAGCTCGACCGCGGCGCCGGTATTCCGTACGAAGGCAACTACTCGGGCTGGCTGGAAGCCAAGTCCGATCGTCTGGCTCAGGAATCCAAGCAGCAGTCGGCCCACGAAAAGGCCATGAAGGAAGAGCTGGAGTGGGTGCGCAAAGGCGCCAAGGCACGTCAGTCCAAATCCAAGGCCCGTCTGCAACGCTTCGAAGAAATGCAGTCGCAGGAGTTCCAGAAGCGCAGCGAGACCAACGAGATCTACATCCCGGCCGGTCCGCGCCTGGGTGACAAGGTCATCGAGTTCAAGAACGTCACCAAGGGCTATGGCGATCGCGTGCTGATCGACAACCTGTCGTTCTCCATGCCAAAAGGCGCCATCGTTGGCGTGATCGGCGGTAACGGTGCCGGTAAATCGACCCTGTTCCGCATGCTGATGGGCAAAGAACAGCCGGACTCGGGCAGCATCGAGATCGGTGAAACCGTGCAACTGGCCTGTGTCGACCAGAGCCGCGAAGACCTCGACGGCAACAAGACCGTGTTCCAGCAGATCTCCGACGGCTCCGACCAACTGCGCATCGGCACCTATGAGATCCCGTCGCGTACCTATGTTGGCCGTTTCAACTTCAAAGGCGGCGACCAGCAGAAGTTCGTCAAGGACCTTTCCGGTGGTGAGCGCGGCCGTCTGCACCTGGCCCTGACACTGAAAGAGGGCGCCAACGTCCTGCTGCTCGACGAACCGTCCAACGACCTCGACGTCGAAACCCTGCGTTCGCTGGAGGAAGCCCTGCTGGACTTCCCGGGCGCCGCCATCGTGATTTCTCACGATCGCTGGTTCCTGGACCGTGTGGCGACCCACATCCTGGCCTACGAAGATGATTCGCAGGCGGTGTTCTTCGAAGGCAACTACACCGAGTACGAAGCCGATCGCAAGAAGCGCTTGGGCGAAGCGGCTGCCCAGCCGCACCGCGTACGGCACAAAAAACTGGCATAACCCTCAGGGTTTTGCACTGGAACGGGGCCTGCGGGCCCCGTTTTTTTGCCCGAAATTTACCCCGGCCCTGTGGACTCGGGCTTGCCCCGCGATACGGGTGAACATGTATACACTTATACAAATGCACCATTTAATTTCATAAAAACGACATTGCGCCCTGTTGCGGTGCCGTGGCTTCTTGGTAAAGTCGGAAAAAAACCAATAAGTCCAACTCCATCTGGTGAATGTCTACATGATCGAATCTGTCGAAGATTTCCTCGCCCGCCTCAAGCAACGCGACCCGGCCCAGCCTGAATTCCATCAGGCGGTCGAAGAGGTGCTGCGCAGCCTCTGGCCGTTCCTCGAAGCCAACCCACACTACCTGCAGGCCGGTATCCTCGAGCGGATGGTCGAGCCGGAGCGGGCGATCCTGTTTCGTGTGTCGTGGGTCGATGACCAGGGCAAGGTCCAGGTCAACCGCGGCTACCGCATCCAGATGAGCAGCGCCATCGGCCCGTACAAGGGCGGCCTGCGCTTCCATCGCTCGGTGAACCTTGGCGTGCTGAAATTCCTGGCCTTCGAGCAGGTGTTCAAGAACTCCCTGACCTCGTTGCCCATGGGCGGCGGCAAGGGCGGCTCGGACTTCGATCCGAAGGGCAAGAGCGATGCTGAAGTCATGCGCTTCTGCCAGGCATTCATGAGCGAGCTGTACCGCCACATCGGCGCCGACCTCGACGTGCCGGCCGGTGATATCGGCGTCGGCGCTCGCGAGATCGGCTTCCTGTTCGGCCAGTACAAGCGCCTGGCCAACCAGTTTACTTCGGTGCTGACCGGCAAGGGCATGACCTATGGCGGCAGCCTGATCCGCCCCGAAGCCACCGGCTACGGCTGCGTGTACTTCGCCGAAGAAATGCTCAAGCGCCAGGACCTGCGTATCGACGGTCGCCGGGTGGCCATCTCCGGCTCCGGCAACGTTGCCCAGTATGCAGCGCGCAAGGTCATGGACCTGGGCGGCAAGGTGATTTCGCTGTCCGACTCCGAAGGCACCCTGTACTGCGAAGCCGGCATGAGCGACGAGCAGTGGGATGCGCTGATGGAGCTGAAAAACGTCAAGCGTGGCCGCATCAGCGAGCTGGCCGAGCGTTTTGGCCTGGAGTTCCGCAAGGGCCAGCGCCCCTGGAGCCTGGCCTGCGACATCGCCCTGCCATGCGCAACCCAGAACGAACTGGACGCCGAAGACGCGCGCACCCTGCTGCGTAACGGCTGCATTTGCGTGGCCGAAGGCGCGAACATGCCGACCACTCTCGAGGCTGTGGATATCTTCATCGAGGCCGGCATTCTCTTCGCTCCGGGCAAGGCGTCCAACGCCGGCGGCGTTGCCGTCAGTGGCCTGGAGATGTCGCAGAACGCCATGCGCCTGCTGTGGACTGCCGGTGAAGTGGACAGCAAGCTGCATAACATCATGCAGTCGATCCACCACGCCTGCGTGCACTACGGCGAAGAGAACGGCCGGATCAACTACGTCAAAGGCGCCAACATTGCCGGCTTCGTCAAGGTTGCCGACGCCATGCTGGCCCAGGGCGTGGTTTAAGCCTCGGGCTCGATGGCGACGACTTCGATCAGCACATCGCCGGCCGGTCGTCGCCACAGCACTTATTTGCGTCGATAGGCGCGCGCGGCATCGCGATCCTTTTCTTCCTGCCACTGCTCATCCCGCTCATCCCAATGGCGGGCGCGATATTCCTGCAGGTCCTGGTTCTCCTGCATGGCGTGGCACTGGCGAAAGCCGTCGTCCCAGCCGGACTCGTACTGGCGGTTGTGCAGGTAGCGCGGCACGTCTTTGCGAAAGTCCCCGGCCATCACCCCAGCGGCCTGGCGACCGCTGCTGCAACCGTCCTGGAAGCCATCGGCATAGGCCGGTGGGTAACCTTGATTGATCAATTGCTCATGGGTTGTCTGGCAACCCGCAATTACACCCATTAGCGTCACTACCAGCCAATACCACCGCATGTTCAGACTCTCCGCTTGCCAGGGAAAGTCTAGGTGGGGAATTGTCGGCGGCGTGTCAAAAGGATGTGATCAGGGTATTGGGGCTGCTGCGCAGCCCATCGCCGGCAAGGCCGGCTCCCACACTGGACTGTGTACACCTGACCTGTGGGAGCTGGCTTTGCCAGCGATGCAAGGCGCAGCCTTGCTAATACTGGTACCACTTCAATTCCAGCATCACCTCGTTCTGCGCCGACGCCAGCTTGCTGAAGTCGCGGCTGGCACTCAAACGTAAACCCAGGTCACGGGACAGCTCCCACTGCTGGTTCAAGCTCAGGCTACGGCGCACCTCGCCATTGGTGAAGTAATCGGCCTTGGCTTCGACGCTCAGGTTGCCCAGCGGGTTGCGCCACAGCAGCCCGGTGTTGAAGCCCGCAGCCGGCGCAATGAAGCCGGCGAAGTCATTGTTATGCTCGACCCGCACCGTGCCCAGGGCAAAGCCCAGCAGGTCGTCGGCCAGCTGCCAGGTAGCGCCGGCGCCGCCGTTGACGTGGCTGACCAGCACCTCGTCGCCATGCTTGCCTAGCACTCGCTCAAGCCCGCCGGCAACCTGCCATGACCAGGGTTGCAGCAGGGCGTTGCGCGGGGTCAGCGAGCGGATGGTCGCCAGGTCCAGGCGCTGCACCTGCCAGTCGTTGCCTTCGTACTGGCGCAGCTTGAGCTGGAGGATCTCGATCTGCGCGCCGAGGGGGAAGCCGTAGGCGTTGTCGTTGAGGTCGTGGTAAGCCATGCGCAGGCCATATTCGGCGTAGGCGCGATCATCACGGCTGCCCAGGCCTACTTGCCAGGTGCGCGACTGATGACCGTCTTCAGGCAGCCCCGGACGCTCGATATCAAGCTCCGGCGGCGGGTTGCGGTTGATTGCCCGCAACAGCTCGAAGCTGCGTTTGCTGCGCGCCGGGTCGCGCTCCTGGCCGTTGGCGCGGTAACGCTCAAGGCGGTAGGCGGCGTCCTGCACCAGGGCCTGGCGCTCGCGGGGCAGGGCAGTGAATTCGGGGCTTTGCAGTTGTGCGGTGTCGGCACTGACTGCCAGCACCTGTTGCTGTTCCTCGGCATCCAGCGGCTTGGCCCGCTCCAGCAGTTCACGCTCGCGGGACGGCCGGTAGTCGATGCGCTCGACCAGGCCGGCCTGCTTGACTGCCTTGACCGTGTCGGTGGGGATCGCGGTCAGCGGGAACTGGGAAGTCAGGTCCAGGCTCGGGCGCGCCACCTGCAGCAGTTCAAGCAGGCGGTAGGAGCAGTTTTCGTCGAAGAAGAAGTAATCGAACTGGATCTGCTTGAGTTCCCAGACATGCTCGACCATGCGCCCGGTTTCTTCCGGGGTCAGGTTCAGCCGGTATTCCCACAGGTCGCGGTTTTCCAGGCTACGGTACTCGGAGAGTTTCTCCTGGTAGGGCACCAGGGCGAACAGCCCCGGATAACCGCCCATCAGGCCCTTCCAGGCGTAGAGGATGCTGTTGTCGCTACCTTCGATATAAGCGCCGAAGTTGATCGCGTAGCTGAGCAGGGCGGTTTCATTGCTCTGCACGTCGGCCTGGTCGATGCGCAGCAGGGTATGGCCGAACATTGACGAGGGGCTGTTCAGGTAAGCGGCCGGGAAGATCATCACCGCACTGTGCGGCGAGACGTCCTTGAACCACTGGGTGTACTCCTTGCAGTCCGGGCTCGGCAGGTCGTTCAGTTGCAACTGCTCGCGCAGCCAGCGGGTGCGCGCCGGGAACACGCACTGGGCATGTTTGTCGCCCAGGCTCGCCGGTGCGTATAGCGCCTTGACGGTGGCGTTTAGCTCCTGGTCCGGGTGATGGGCGCCGTCTTGGGCAAGAAAGAAGCGTTTGTCATCGACGTAGCTGCGCCAGCCGCCAAGCTTGGCCGTCTCGTAATGGCCAAGGGCGATCCAGTAGCGGTCGGCCGCCAGTTGCTTCAGGCGGGCGTCATCGAATGAAGGGGCAGCGTGCAGCGGGGCGCAGGCACAGAGCGCCAGGTAGGCAAGGCGTTTGAGCATGTCGGGCAACTAAGTCTGAATGATGCCGATAGAGGCGGACAACAACCCGCCCCGGTTAAGGGGCGGGAGGGCCGAGCTTAAGCCTGGGTGGCGTATTTGGCCAGGCGCGGATCGCTTTTCAGGACGGCGAGGGTATTGCTGTGCACGTCTTCAGCCGTTGCATCGGCAGTCTTGAAGATGTCCTGGAAGTGTTGATGGGTAACCGCGGCGAAGTGCGCGCGATCTTCCGGTGCGACACCGAGCACCACGGCATAGGTGGTCAGTGCTTCACCTTGACCCTTGGCCATGTCTTCGGAGAGTTCGTTCATCATGCCGTTCATGGCGAACCATGATTTACCGCCATAGGTCAGCGCAGCATTGGTCGAGCAGCCGTTGGTGCCCGAGGTCATGCCGAAAGTGGCGTTGCCGGAGGTGCCGTTGGTGGTGGATGCAAGGAAGTGGGCCGGTGTGCCGCGTTGGCCCTCGAACAGCATGTTGCCCCAGCCGCAGTCCGGTCCGCCAGGGGCCTGGGCCATGGCATTGAGGGAGACCGCGGTGAACAGAGTACCCAGAAGAATCCGTTTCATAGCATTGTTCTCTTTCTAGAATTACATACCAAAGGTCAGGGTTGTCTGGCATATCTGTAGGACCAGTTGCCAGGGCGGGTCGGTTATTTACCCAGCCGCGCAGTTTGGAGTTTAGGCACGATCTAAGGGTTCCGTGATTTATTGCGAAAGATTGCCTGAAAATATTGACGTAGATCGGCTTTTCGCCCCTGCGACAATTAGCAGCGATGAGCCTTGCAAGGCGCACGCGCACGGCGCCAGAATGCTGACATCCGCCCCGCCGAAGTAAGGAAGCCCGATGCCCGATCCTGTCGCTGCGAGCCTGCGTCTTGCGCCCGAAGCCCTGACCCGGCCGTTTTCCGCTGAACAGTTCGCTTTTTCCACCACCAATGATCTGGAGCCTTTTCGCGGTGTGCTTGGCCAGGAGCGTGCAGTCGAAGCCTTGCAGTTCGGCGTCGCCATGCCACGTCCTGGGTACAACGTATTCGTCATGGGCGAGCCCGGCACCGGCCGCTTCTCGTTCGTCAAACGCTACCTCAAGGCCGAAGGCAAGCGCCTGCAAACGCCCTCGGACTGGGTCTATGTCAACAACTACGACGAGCCACGCGAGCCGCGCGCCCTGGAGCTGCCACCGGGCAGCGCCGGGGCCTTCATCAGCGACATCGGTGGTTTGATCGACAACCTGCTGGCAACTTTTCCGGCGGTGTTCGAGCACCCCTCCTACCAGCAGAAGAAGAGCGCCATCGACCGCGCCTTCAACCAGCGTTACGACCGCGCCCTGGATGTGATCGAGCGCGCCTCGCTGGAAAAAGACGTGGCCCTGTACCGCGACAGCAGTAACGTCGCCTTCACCCCGATGGCCGATGGCAAGGCGCTGGACGAAGCCGAATTCGCTCAGTTGCCGGAAGCCGAGCGTGAGCGTTTCCACGACGATATCGCCGCGCTTGAAGAGCGCCTCAACGAAGAACTGGCGAGCCTGCCGCAATGGAAGCGCGAATCGAGCAACCAGCTGCGTCAGCTCAATGAAGAAACCATCACCCTGGCGCTGCAGCCGTTGCTGGCGCCGCTGTCTGAAAAGTACGCCGAGAACGCCGCCGTCTGTGCCTACCTGCAGGCCATGCAGGTCTACCTGCTGCGCACCGTGGTCGAGCAACTGGTCGATGACAGCAAGACCGACGCTCAGGCGCGCAAGCTGCTCGAAGAGCAATACGCACCGAGCCTTGTGGTCGGTCATCACGCCAGCGGCGGCGCACCGGTGGTGTTCGAGCCGCATCCGACCTATGACAACCTGTTCGGCCGTATCGAATACAGCACTGACCAGGGCGCGCTGTACACCACTTACCGGCAACTGCGCCCGGGGGCCCTGCACCGGGCCAACGGCGGCTTCCTGATCCTGGAAGCCGAGAAGATGCTCGGCGAGCCGTTTGTCTGGGACGCCCTCAAGCGCGCCCTGCAGTCGCGCAAGCTGAAGATGGAATCGCCGTTGGGCGAGTTCGGCCGCCTGGCCACAGTAACTCTCAACCCGCAGATGCTCCCGCTGAACATCAAGGTGGTGATCATCGGTGCGCGCCAGCTGTACTACGCCCTGCAGGATCACGATCCGGACTTCCAGGAAATGTTCCGGGTGCTGGTCGACTTCGACGAAGACATCCCCATGGTCGACGAGAGCCTGGAGCAGTTCGCCCAACTGCTCAAGACCCGCACCAGCGAAGAGGGCATGGCGCCGCTGAGTGCCGATGCGGTGGCGCGCCTGGCGACCTACAGCGCGCGCCTGGCCGAACACC
Organism: Pseudomonas sp. 2835; assembly: GCF_050435905.1. Lineage (NCBI taxonomy): Bacteria > Pseudomonadati > Pseudomonadota > Gammaproteobacteria > Pseudomonadales > Pseudomonadaceae > Pseudomonas > Pseudomonas sp. 2835. The sequence continues at coordinate 90,792 of NZ_JBNDLE010000002.1, forward strand.
AGGGGCGCTTGTCGGCGCGTATCGGCGACCTGTTCCAGCTGGTCAGCGAGGCAGACTTCATCCGCCACCTGGCCAATGACGAAATGACCGACGCCGGGCACATCGAGCGCGCGCTCAAGGCCAAGGCCACTCGCACCGGGCGCGTCTCGGCGCGGATTCTCGACGACATGCTGGCCGGCATCATCCTTATCGATACCGATGGTGCCGCAGTGGGCAAGTGCAACGGCCTGACCGTGCTGGAAGTCGGCGATTCGGCCTTCGGTGTGCCGGCGCGGATCTCCGCCACGGTCTACCCCGGCGGCAGCGGCATCGTCGACATCGAGCGCGAGGTCAACCTTGGCCAGCCGATCCACTCCAAGGGGGTGATGATCCTCACCGGTTACCTGGGCAGCCGTTATGCCCAGGAATTCCCCCTGGCGATCTCTGCGAGTATCGCCCTGGAGCAGTCCTACGGCTACGTCGACGGCGACAGCGCCTCCCTGGGCGAGGCCTGCACGCTGATCTCGGCCTTGTCGAAAACCCCACTCAAGCAGTGCTTCGCCATCACCGGCTCCATTAACCAGTTCGGTGAAGTGCAGGCGGTGGGTGGGGTCAACGAGAAGATCGAGGGCTTCTTCCGCCTCTGTGAAGCCCGAGGCCTGACTGGCGAGCAGGGTGCAATCATCCCGCGCGCCAACGTTGCCACGCTGATGCTCGACGAGCGGGTGCTGCAGGCGGTGCGCGCCGGCATGTTCCATGTCTACGCCGTGAGCCAGGCCGACGAGGCCTTGAGTCTTTTGGTCGGTGAACCTGCCGGTGAGCCGGATGAAGAAGGCCAGTTCCCGGAAGGCAGCGTCAACGCCCGGGTAGTGGAGCGCCTGCGGGTGATCGCCGAGATGATCAGCGAAGAGGACCTCAAGGAGGCAGAAAAAGAGCAGGCCGAGCAGGCCCTGGCCCAGGTCAAGCCGTCCTGATCTGAGTGGTACGAGTCAAAAAAACGGCGCTAAATGGAACATGACCATTCGGCGCCGGTTTTTCCACGCATGGGCGGAATTCTTCTATTCTTCAGTTCAGGGACAGTCGTAGGTACAGGAATGAGACAGCCCTCACCTGAGGGCTGAACAAGGGTTTACCGAGGACCTCCGCCATGCCGCGCAGCCTCAGCCTCACCCGTCAATGCCTGGGCCTGGTGACCCGCATTGAATGCAGTATTCGCCCACTGGCCGGTGACAACGGCATGTGGACCCTGCTGTTTGCTGCCGGCATGGCTGGCGAGCAACCCTCTGCGATCAAGGCCCAGGGTCCGTTTCACGGGCCGTTCGTGGCCGAGTCGGTGCTCAATGCCATTGTCGACAGCCTGACCCTGCACGGTTACCAGCTGGCCGACGATCCGCAGATCTGGTGCGTGCACCTGCAAGCGCAACTGCGCCGGATCAACGGCGAACGCGTCCATCACGTCGGCGACTTCCAGTTCCATCCGGAAACCTGAAACGCCCGCGCTGCGCCTGTGGCAGCGTGCCACGGGCTTTTTCTGTCATGGGTGGCTGTTATACTCGCGCTCGCTTTTTTGCCAACCTGACGAGTTTTCAATGGAACGTATTATCGAAAATGCGATGTATGCCTCGCGCTGGCTGCTCGCGCCGATCTATTTTGGTCTGTCGTTGGGCCTGTTGGCGCTGGCACTGAAGTTCTTCCAGGAGATCTTTCACGTCCTGCCCAACGTCTTCGCCCTGGCTGAAGCCGACCTGATCCTGGTGCTGCTGTCGCTGATCGACATGGCCCTGGTCGGTGGCTTGCTGGTGATGGTGATGATCTCCGGTTACGAGAACTTCGTCTCGCAGCTGGACATCGACGAAGACAAGGAAAAGCTCAGCTGGCTGGGCAAGATGGACTCGTCCTCGCTGAAGATGAAGGTCGCAGCCTCGATCGTGGCGATTTCCTCGATCCACCTGCTGCGGGTGTTCATGGATGCGCGCAACATCGAGACCCAGTACCTGATGTGGTACGTGATCATTCACATGACCTTCGTGGTCTCGGCCTTTGCCATGGGTTACCTGGACAAGGTTACCAAGCACTGATCAGCGTCCTGCCAGTCAAATACCGCCCGTCCGTTGCAAAACGGACGGGCGGTTGCGTTTTTGCCTTGTGCTTTGTTCGCGGCTGTACAAAAAATGAACGGTCACTCGAAGTTCCAGTAATGAGGTATCGCAATGAACCTTCAACAACTGAACACCGAGGCCAGGGCTGGTCATGTCGATGAACTCAACCTGATTGCCATTGAGGGCGGGGACTACATTATCGAAGCCCGGGTCAAAGGCCGTGCACATCCCTTGGCAGATAAGCGTGGACGGCGTCTGCAAGTGCATTCGGTAGTCGACGCGCAGCGATTGATTGACGGCCTGCCCGCTATACCACTGCACCTGGTGCACTGGTCGATGGACGACGAGATGTGCGGTGGTGATGACGCCGGTGACGGCGACCTGAAAATACCCATGCCTCGACGTTCGGCCTGGTAGCTGATCTGCGCAACCGCAGTGTGCTAGGCTGCTCGCCCTTTTCATAAAGGGCGCAGCTGTCATGCGCCCTGCAGCGGAGCAAGCAAATGTCCGAACTCAACCTGTCTACCGACGAAACTCGCGTCAGCTACGGCATCGGCCGTCAGCTGGGTGGCCAACTGCGTGACAACCCGCCACCAGGCGTGAACCTGGACGCCATCCTGGCCGGCCTGACCGACGCCTTCAACGGTCAGGACAGCCGCGTCAGCGAAGCCGACCTGTCGGCCAGCTTCAAGGTCATCCGCGAAATCATGCAAGCCGAAGCTGCTGCCAAGGCCGAAGCTGCTGCTGGCGAAGGCAAGGCCTTCCTGGCTGAGAACGCCAAGCGTGACGGCATCACCACCCTGGCTTCGGGCCTGCAGTTCGAAGTACTGACTGCTGGCGAAGGCGCCAAGCCAAGCCGCGACGACAGCGTGCGTACCCACTACCACGGTACCCTGATCGACGGCACCGTGTTCGACAGCTCCTACGAGCGCGGCCAACCAGCAGAATTCCCGGTCAGCGGCGTAATCGCCGGCTGGACCGAAGCCCTGCAACTGATGAACGCCGGTAGCAAATGGCGCCTGTACGTTCCGAGCGAGCTGGCTTACGGCGCTCAGGGCGTTGGCAGCATCCCGCCGCACAGCGTGTTGGTGTTCGACGTCGAGCTGCTGGACGTTCTGTAAGAACGTCAGAGGGCCTTGCGGCCCTCATCGCTGGCAAGGCCAGCTCCCACAGGGTGGTTCACACCGGTTCATTGTGGGAGCCGGGCTTGCCCCGCGATGCTGTTCAGTTCCAATCGGTCCCGCCGCCAGGGCGCAACGCCCGCGCATAGCAAAACAGGAACAGGTTTCGCACCAGCTCCTTGAGCACACTCGGCTCACTTGAATTCAAACCATTGAGGTCCAGGTCGCCCTGGTCGCGCAGTTCGTCCAGTGCTTCTTCTTCAAGCACGGCACAGACCTCGCCGGTTTCCCGGTGCAGGATGCGCAGGTAAGGATGGGGGCGGTCAAGCCAGGCGTCTATCAGATAAGTCATGGCTATTCTCCTTGAAAGCGTTCAATGAGAATAATTCTTATTATCAAAATAGCAAGTGCCTATTGGCGGTTTTTTCCCGCCTGTGGGTTGTCGAGGCCGCAGCGCGACCCCGAAACCCAGAAGAATCAGACCTTGCGGACGAATTCCGATTTCAGCTTCATCGGGCCGATGCCGTCGATCTTGCAGTCGATGTCGTGGTCGCCATCACACAGGCGGATGTTCTTGACCTTGGTGCCGACCTTGACCACCAGCGAGGTGCCCTTGACCTTGAGGTCCTTGATCACGGTAATGGTGTCGCCGTCCTGCAGGACGTTGCCCACTGCATCCTTTTTCACCGCTTCGTCGCTGGCCGCTTCGGCTTCACCGGCAGCCGACCACTCGTGGGCGCACTCGGGGCAGATCAGCTGGGCGCCGTCTTCGTAGGTGTATTCGGAGTTGCATTTGGGGCAGGGTGGCAAAGTGCTCACTAAGGTTCCTCAAGACGTACAGGTACAAAACCTACATTGTATAGGGTTTTGTCCGTCAGAGGCTAATCGGGCCCATCGAGCGATGGGCCGGGGCAGGGGGGTCAGTGCGTGCGGGCGACGGCGAATTCGCTGAGCTCGACCAGCGCATCGCGGTATTCGCTGGCCGGCAGTACGTCCAGGCAGGCGATGGCGCGGGCCACGTAGTCGCGGGCCAGCTTGGCGGTATAGTCCAGCGAGCCCGAGGCTTCAACGGCCGCGCGGATGCTCTCGAGGTCTTCGATGCCGCCTTTCTGGATCGCCTGGCGAACCAGCGCAGCCTGTTCGGCGGTGCCTTCGCGCATGGTGTAGATCAGCGGCAGGGTCGGCTTGCCTTCGGCCAGGTCGTCACCGACGTTCTTGCCCAGGGTTTGCGCATCGCCCTTGTAGTCGAGCAGGTCGTCGACCAGCTGGAAGGCCACGCCCAGGTGGTCGCCGAAGGTGCGCAGGGCTTCGCTCTGCTCCTCGGTGGCCTGGGCCAGGGCCGCGGCGCTGTGGGTCGAGGCCTCGAACAGCATCGCGGTCTTGCCGCGGATGACGTCCATGTAGACTTCTTCGGTGGTGCTGGCGTCGCGTACCTTGGACAGCTGCAGGACTTCGCCTTCGGCGATGACCCGGGTGGCCTTGGAGAGGATCTGCATGACCGGCATCGAGCCCAGTTCGACCATCATCTCGAACGAGCGCGAATACAGGAAGTCACCGACCAGTACGCTCGGCGCGTTGCCCCACAGGGCGTTGGCGGTGGAGCGGCCACGGCGCATGCCGGACATGTCGACGACGTCGTCATGCAGCAGGGTGGCGGTGTGCAGGAATTCGATGGTGGCGGCCAGCAGGCGCAGGTCGTCGCCTTCGCGGCCCAGGGCCTTGCCGCACAACAGCACCAGCAACGGGCGCAGGCGCTTGCCGCCGGCCGAGGTAATGTAGTCGCCGATTTTCGATACCAGCGGTACACGCGAAGTCAGCTGTTTCTTGATAATCTCGTCAACGGCGCTGAAGTCGTCCGCTACCGCACGGTAGAAAGCTTGGGGTTGCATCGGCCACAGGTGCTCCATAAAGGTTGCGCGGCATGCTAGGTCGCGGGTCCCGGCGTGTCAAGGCGCGCTGCCCGCGGGCCGGGGGTGGGACTTGCAAGCAAAGCGGGGCTTGCGTACAATCGCGCACCCTGAACTTCCTGGGCAGCACCTGCCTTACGCAATTGCACTGGGCCGTTCCAGCCCTATGCAGCCATGCCAGCCAACACTCTTCCTATAAAGAGCTGGGTGAGCAGGATTATCGGAGAAATACCCATGTACGCAGTAATTGTTACCGGTGGCAAGCAGTACAAAGTCGCCGAAGGTGAATACCTGAAAATCGAAAAACTGGAAATCGCCACTGGCGAATCCGTGACTTTCGACCGCGTTCTGTTGGTTGCCAATGGCGACGACGTGAACATCGGCGCTCCAGTCGTTGCTGGTGCCAAGGTTGTTGCTGAAGTGATCTCCCAAGGTCGTCACGACAAAGTTCGCATCATCAAGTTCCGCCGCCGTAAGCACCACATGAAGCGTATGGGCCACCGCCAGTGGTTCACCGAAATCAAGATCACCGGTATTTCGGCTTAATCGCCTGAATCCATTTCTGGAGAATTTGAACCATGGCACACAAAAAAGCTGGTGGTAGTACCCGTAACGGTCGCGACTCAGAAGCCAAACGCCTTGGCGTGAAGATGTATGGCGGCCAGGCTATCATTCCTGGCAACATAATCGTGCGTCAGCGCGGCACCCAATTCCACGCTGGCTACGGCGTTGGCATGGGTAAAGATCACACCCTGTTCGCCAAGATCGCGGGTAAGATCAAGTTCGAAGTTAAAGGCGCCTTCGGTCGTCGTTACGTGAGCGTTGTCGCCGAGTAATCGCGCGAACGCTGGAAAAGCCCTGTCTCGCGACGGGGCTTTTTCGTTTGTGGGGTGAGTCTCTTGCAAAGCTGTTTGTATGGGCTGCCGGCGTGGGTTGTTACTGTCGTGACGGGGCCGCCGCGCTCACTTTTGCAAGAGCCTTATGTCTTTGTGTCACTCAGCTCGTCCAGCTGACGAGAGGCGGTTTTTATGAAGTTTGTTGACGAAGTATCGATCCGGGTCAAAGCCGGTGACGGCGGTAACGGTTGCATGAGCTTCCGCCGCGAAAAATTCATCGAGAACGGTGGTCCCAACGGCGGTGACGGTGGCGACGGCGGCTCGGTGTACATGGTTGCCGACGATAACCTCAACACCCTGGTCGACTACCGTTACACCCGTCACTTCGAAGCCCAGCGTGGCTCCAACGGCGGCAGCACCGACTGCACCGGCAAGAAGGGCGACGACCTGATCCTGCGCGTGCCGGTCGGCACCACGGTGATCGACTCGGCCACCCAGGAAGTCATCGGTGACCTGGTCAAGCCAGGCCAGAAGCTGATGGTGGTCCAGGGCGGCTGGCACGGCCTGGGCAACACCCGTTTCAAATCCAGTACCAACCGAGCGCCACGCCAGACCACTCCGGGCAAGCCGGGTGAGCAGCGTGACCTGAAACTGGAAATGAAAGTACTGGCCGACGTCGGCCTGCTGGGCTTGCCAAACGCCGGCAAGAGTACTTTCATCCGCTCGGTATCGGCCGCCAAGCCGAAAGTCGCCGACTACCCGTTCACCACCCTGGTGCCGAACCTGGGTGTGGTCAGCGTCGACCGCTGGAAGAGCTTCGTCATCGCCGACATTCCCGGCCTGATCGAAGGCGCCTCCGACGGTGCCGGCCTCGGTATCCGCTTCCTCAAGCACCTGGCGCGTACCCGCCTGCTGCTGCACCTCGTCGACCTCGCGCCGCTGGATGAAAGCAGCAGCGCCGACGCCGCCGAAGTCATCGTCAACGAGCTGACCCGCTTCAGCCCGTCGCTGGCCGAGCGTGACCGCTGGCTGGTGCTGAACAAGACCGACATGCTGATGGACGACGAGCGTGACGAGCGGGTCAAGGAAGTGGTCGAGCGCCTGCAGTGGGAAGGTCCGGTCTACGTGATCTCGGCCATCTCCAAGCAGGGCACCGAGCAGCTTAGCCGCGACATCATGCGCTACCTCGAAGACCGCGCCGACCGCCTGGCCAATGACCCGGCCTATGCCGAAGAGTTGGCCGAGCTCGACCAGCGCATCGAAGACGAAGCCCGTGCCCAGCTGCAGGCCCTGGACGACGCCCGCGCCCTGCGCCGCAGCGGCGTCAAGAGCGTGCACGACATCGGCGACGACGATGACGATGATTGGGACGAGGACGACGAAGACGGCCCGGAAATCATTTACGTGCGCGACTGATTCGTTGCAGTACACTAAACGCCGCTCTCAGGAGCGGCGTTTTGGTATCTAAAGATCTGAATAGGTTGGAAGAAAATGCGGAGCAAGGTGACGGGTGCGCAGCGCTGGGTCGTGAAAATCGGCAGTGCCCTGCTGACAGCAGATGGCAAGGGCCTGGATCGCGCGGCCATGGGTGTCTGGGTCGAGCAGATGGTGGCGTTGCATGAGGCTGGTGTCGAGTTGGTGCTGGTGTCGTCCGGGGCGGTTGCCGCCGGGATGAGCCGTTTGGGCTGGGCCAAGCGACCGAGTGCGATGAACGAGCTGCAGGCGGCGGCCTCAATCGGCCAGATGGGCCTGGTACAGGCCTGGGAGTCGAGCTTTGCCGAGCATGGCCGGCACACCGCGCAGATCCTTCTGACCCACGACGACCTGTCTGACCGCAAGCGTTACCTCAATGCCCGCAGCACCTTGCGCACCCTGGTGGAGCTGGGCGTGGTGCCGGTGATCAACGAAAACGACACAGTGGTCACCGACGAGATCCGCTTCGGCGACAACGACACCCTCGCCGCGCTGGTGGCCAACCTGGTGGAAGCCGATCTGCTGGTGATCCTCACCGACCGCGACGGCATGTTCGACGCCGACCCGCGCAACAACCCAGATGCGCAACTGATTTACGAAGCCCGTGCCGATGACCCGAGCCTCGACGCCGTGGCCGGCGGTACCGGCGGTGCCCTGGGCCGTGGCGGCATGCAGACCAAGCTGCGCGCCGCGCGCCTGGCGGCGCGTTCCGGTGCCCACACGATCATCGTCGGTGGGCGCCTTGAGCGCGTGCTCGACCGGCTCAAGGCAGGCGAGCGCCTGGGTACCTTGCTGTCGCCTGAGCGCGGCATGATCGCCGCACGCAAGCAGTGGCTGGCCGGGCACCTGCAGACCCGCGGCACCCTGGTGCTCGACGATGGCGCGGTCAAGGCTTTGCGCAAGGACAACAAGAGCCTGTTGCCGGTCGGCGTGAAGACCGTGCAGGGCAGCTTCCGCCGTGGCGAGATGGTGGTCTGCGTCGGCCCGGATGGCCTTGAGGTCGCCCGCGGCCTGGCCAACTACAGCGCCCTGGAAGCACAGAAAATCATTGGCCAGCCGTCCGACGCGATCGAGGGCCTGCTGGGCTACATCGCCGAGCCGGAGCTGGTGCACCGCGACAACCTGATTCTGGTCTGAGGAAATACCTGTGTTCAAAGGGATGATTGCAGCAGCGCTGCTGGCGTTGCCGGTATTGGCGTCGGCCGAGGAGATTGGTCAGGTATCGACGGTATTCAAGATCGTCGGGCCGAATGACCGCATCGTTGTCGAGGCATTTGACGACCCCAAGGTCGAGGGCGTGACCTGCTACCTGTCGCGGGCCAAGACTGGCGGTCTGAAAGGCGGCCTGGGCCTGGCTGAAGACCGCGCCGAGGCGTCGATCGCCTGCCGTCAGGTCGGGCCGATTCGCTTCAAGGAGCAGCTCAAGGATGGTGACGAGGTGTTCAAGGAGCGCACGTCGCTGGTGTTCAAGACCATGCAGGTGGTGCGCTTTCTCGACAAGAAGCGCAATACCCTGGTTTACCTGGTGTACTCCGACCGGATCATCGAAGGCAGCCCGCAAAACGCGGTAACGGCGATTCCGATCCTGCCGTGGGCGCAGTAACACCGAGTTGACTGCATCGCCGGCCTTGCCGGCGATGGGGCCTGAAAGGCCCCTGCAGATGCCTCAAACCGAAGCTTCTTCCTCTTCTGTCCGCACCACTGCCTTCTCCACATCCCGGCGGCTGATGTACTTCCAGTCCGCCTCGTCGATGTAGATCCCGTTCGGCCCGCTGCCGCCTTCCAGGTCGATGGCGACATGCGCCGAGACCTGCGGCTTGACGCTCGCCAGAATCGGTACGAAGCCCAGCTGCAAGCTGGTTTCCAGCAGCGCTGCCTGGTTGCGTTCGTCGATGTCGGCCGCTTCGTCCAGGTAGTACGGCAGGCGCACGCGGCCGGCCAGGTCACGGTCCATCAGGTGCAGCAACAAGTACATGTTGGTCAGCGCCTTGATGGTCATGGTGGTGCCGTTGGAGGCTGCACCGTCGATGTCGGTGTGGATCACCGGCTGGCCGCCGACCTTGGTGATCTCGAACGCCAGTTCGAACAGGTCCTTGAGGCCCAGCTGGTTGTGGTTGGCCGCGACCAGCCGTGCCAGGTATTCCTTGGCCTCTTCGTTCTTGTTGTCCTGCTCGGCGCTGGCGCTGAGGTCGAACACCGACAGGGTCTCGCCTTCCTCGTACTGGCCGGCGCTGTGGATGATCTGGTCGATGTGCTTGAGCGCTTCCTTGTTTGGTGCCAAAACGATACGGAAGCTCTGCAGGTTGGACACCTGACGCTTGTTGATCTCGCGGTTGAACAGCGCCAGCTGGTGCTCGAGGCTGTCGTAGTCACTGCGGATGTTGCGCAGGGTCCGGGCGATGTCGGTGACCGCAGCGCGGCGCGCCTTGCCCAGGGTCAGGGCTTCTTCGGTGCGGTGCGAATAGGCGTTGATCAGCAGCTGCAGGCGACGCTCCATGTCGTCTTCGCTGTCGAACTTGGCCACGCCCTTGAGGCGTACCTGGGCGTACAGCGCCTCGATCTGGCCATCAACCCGCAGCAAGCCCTGCCAGCTGTCCTGGTAGTCGTTGAGCAGCGGCAGCAGGTTGTCCATGCTGTCGTCGACCGGCTCCATGAACGGCGTGCCGAACGGCAGGTCGGCGGGTAGCAGCTGGCGGCGGCGCAGGGCGTCGTCGAGGGTGCGCTGCTTGGCTTCCATGTCGGCGATCTGGCGGCCGACCAGTTGCAGCTTGGCCGACAGTTGCTGGACGCGTTCGGTGAAGGCATCGCTGGAGCGCTTGAGCTCGTCCTGGGCCGCTTCCATCTGCGCCAGTTGCTCGAGCTTGTCGCCTTCCTCGGCGGACAGAGTCTCGGCGCGGCGGAAGTCTTCCAGGGCTTTCTGTGCATCCAGTACCTGCTGGTACAGGGCTTCGGTCTGGGTCTTGCTCGCGGCGCGGTCGGCGGCCACGGCTTGCTGGGTCTTGAGCTGCTTGAGCTCTTTTTCCAGGCGCTCCTTCTGGTCGCGCAGGGCGGCGCGGTCGGCCAGGGCCTGCAAGGCAGGCGGCTCGATGTGCGAGAGGTCGATGGACAGGCCTGGGGCTTCGAAGCGCTCGCCCTTGAAGCCGTCGAGTACCGCTTCCAGGGATTTGACCCAGACGTCGCTGTCGTCCAGCTCGATGCCGCGCTCGCCCAGCGGCAGGCTGAACAGCGCACCGTTGAACAGGCGCATCAGGCGCTCGACGTCCTGTTGCGAGAACTCTTCACGCAGGCGGGCGTAGCTGTTGTTGTCGGCATGGTCGAGCTGTTGCTTGACCGATTTCAGGCGTTTTTCCAGCTCGCGCAGACGCTCTTCGAGGTCTTCGGCGCTGAACTGGCGCGACTGCGCCAGGGCGCCGGCCAGTTCGTCGTGGGCGTCCTTGGCGGCCAGCAGCTGCTGTTCCAGGACCTTGACGTCGTCGACCAGGGCGAAGCGGTGCTTGAGCACCGACAGCTCGCCGAGCCAGCGCTGCACGCCTGTGATCTCGCGCTCCAGGCGCATCAGCTCCTGGGTGCCGCCACGCTGGTCGTTCTGCAGGCTGTCCTGTTCGTTCTTGTAGTGCTCGGCCTGGATCACCAGCTCTTCTTTGCGCGCGCTGGCGTAGTCCTGCCAGGTGCCGAGCAGCGAGTCGAGCAGTGGCGACAGGCGATGCAGCTTGCCGCGCAGGATGTCGCGCTGGGCCACGCCATTGGCCAGGGCCTCGACCAGCGGGCCGGCGGCGACCAGCGAGTTGTAGTCCTGCTCCATGCGCCGCACGTCGCGGAAGGCTTCTTCGCAGGCGGCGATGTAGTCGACGCTGCCCGAACGCAGGCTGTGCTCGAAGGCATCGAGGAACAGCTGCTTGAGCTTGGCCGCGGTGATCTCGCGCATGTGCAGCAGGTTGATGAACAGCGCGCGGAAGGTCTTCAGGCTCTGCTCGCTGGTGGAGCGCAGCGGGATCAGGGTCAGGTCCAGCGGGATCGAGGTGTGGCCGCCGACCAGCAGGCGGCGCAGCTCGTCTGGCTTGAGCTCGTAGGCTTTGAGGCCATTGCGCTCAAGGTTGCTGAACAGCTCTTTCTGGCGCAGGCAGGTGTCGTTCTTCTGGTAGTGGGCCAGGTCCAGTTCGCCGGCATAGGCGAAGAACTGGTGACCGAAACCGCCACCCGGGCCGCGGCCGACCACGCCGATCACGTGCGGGCCGTGGGGCAGGTTGACCTCGCAGAGGATGTAGCTGGTGTCGGTGGCGAAGTAGAACCGGCGCGACTGCTCGAGGCTGTACTTGCCGAAGCTCATGTCCGACATGCGCGCCAGGATCGGGAACTGCAGGGCGTTGATCGAGGCACTCTTGCCCAGGTTGTTGGCACCGTAGACCGACAATGGGTGTTCCAGGGGGAACAGGCCCAGGCTGTAGCCGGCGGTGTTGAGCAGTGCGAAGCGGCGAATGCCGTAGCGTTCCTGGCTCATGCGTCAATCTCCTGTTGCTCTTCGGCTATGGCTCGGGCCAAGGCGTCTTCTTCGCTTTCTTCGAACGGGCTGAGGTCCAGCGGGTCGTCGGTACGGTTGAGCTCTTCCGGGCTCTCTTCCTCGACCAGTACCGGCGTTGGCAGCGGCAGGGCGCTGTGCAGGCTGGCGGCCAGGTCGCGGTCCTGCTGGACCGACAGGCAGACGTCGAGGAAACGGTGCATCGGCGGCAGGAAGCGGTAGATGCCGTTCTCTTCGTGGGCAAAGCCGAGCTGGGTCATGCGGCGCATGATCTTTTCTTCCAGCTCGTCCGGGGTCTGCACTTCGGCCTGGATGAACAGGTCGCGGTATTTTTCCAGCAGCGAAGGCAGCTCGTCGCGGCCCAGGCTGCCGCCGTCGAGCACCGACATCGGGTCGCGGCCCTGGTCGGCCAGGTGCTCGACCAGGATGAAGGTGAACAGCGACAGGCGCTGCGCGGTCTTGTTGACCTGGGCGGCAGCCAGGTCCGGGACGAAGTAGTAGAAACCGCGGGTGTCGCACACCAGTTCAAAGCCCAGGGCCTTGAACAGGCCCCGGTACTGGTCCTGGAAGTTCGACAGTTGGGCGTACAGCTCCGGGTCGCGGCGGCTGATGTGGAAGCCCTTGAACAGCTCGCGGAAGATCGGTGCGAGCTGGGACAGTTCGGAAAGATCAAGATGCATGGGCAGGGCTCGCAGTTGGCTCAGGCGATGGTTCGCGGCTCGATGTCAGAGCGAAGGAACGCAGGCTGACCAGGTGTTCGCGGGTGGTGTATTCGCGGCGCTCGAGGCGCGCGCGGGTAAAGCGTTTTTCCCGCGACAGGCGCGAGAACCAGTACAGCAGCTCGTCGGTGGCGCCTTCGGGCTCCTGGTCGAGCAGCCAGACCATCAGGTCCGGCAGCGGCAGGGCGTCTTCGCAGCGCTCGAGCATTTCCTTGACCGTGCGCGGCGCACGCGGGGCGTCGCCCTTGTGGCTCTTGTGGGCCTTGGGGAACTGCGCAGGCTTGGGCTCGAAGCGGGCCAGGGCATAAACGTAGGCTTCGACCTGGCTGGCGCTGCCGAGGAAGGTACTCTGCGGGCGGGTGAACAGCGACATGGCCGCTTGCGGCACGGCGTCCAGGCCCTTGCGGCGGATCACCGACAGGGCCAGGGCGGCGCCGCGGGTCACGGCGTTGTGCCGGCGCGCTTCTTCACGTAGCGGCAGCAGCAGCTCGCGGGCATGGCGCAGGGTCAGCTGGGCGCTGGTCTGCATCTCCAGGATGCGCGCATGGGTGCGCAGGAGCATGTCGTCATCGACCAGGTGGCCGAGGCGGGCCTGCTCGCCGAGCAAGCGCAGCAGCACGGTCTCGACCTTGCGTACGCCTTGCTCGAAGGCGCCATCGGCGTTGACCAGCTGGATCATCGGCTCGACGTATTCGTCCCAGGTCGCCAGGACTTCAGCGTAACGCTGGCGCAAGGGGATCTGCCGGTCGCTGGTTTTGGCGCGTTCGGCCACGGCGACCAGCGCCTGTTCGTCGTTGTCGAGCTTCTTCAGTACGTCGCGCACACGCATGTCGAGCAGGCGCAGCTGGCGCGCCAGGTCGTTGCCGTCGCGAATCTCGAAGGCATCCTGGATATGCCCGGCCAGGCGCTCGAGGTGGCGCAGGTAGGCTTCGATCTCAAGGCACAGGCCCAGGCGGTGCTCGCGGCGCAGGTAGGCGAGAAAGTCATGGATCTGGGCGTTGAGCTCGAAACGGTTCGGGCTTTTTGCCACTGGCACCAGGATATCCAGGCGGATCCATACGTCGAGCAGGCTGGTGATGTCCTGGGGCGTGCTCTCCAGCTGCTGGGTGGCCAGTTGCTGGCGCAGTTCGGCCAGGCTCAGGGTGCCCCCGTCGAAGCGCTCGCACAACGGCTCGAGCAGGGCCCAGTGTTCGGCTAGGGCGCGCAGGACGCGCTTGGGTTCGATCATTGGCGGGTCGACTCGTTGCCAAATAAAAGCGCCGATTGTACTGCATCAGACGCCTGTCGATTCACCCCCTTGATCGCTTCAAGCTGCTGTCGGGCGGTTTTCTGCCGATCAACAGCGGCGCCGAGCGGCGAACAACGTTAGAATATCGGCCCTGACTTATCCACAGATGGCCGATCCTTCTTGTTAATCGAGTCCCGCCGCCGCGCTTATCTCAACGCCATGCAAGTGGTGCACTGGCTGCCGCGTGCCGAACTGCCGTTCGCTGCGCCGTCGCGCCCGGAGCTGTTGTTGCCGGTGGCGGCACTCGAGGAACCGGCGTTTGAGCCGCAGCAGCAGGCACCTGCCTCCGCCAGCGTTGCGCCGAGCGCGCCGCTGGTGCGTTCTGGCGAGCGCCCGAAGATCGAGATCCCGCGCCCGGGCAGCACGCCGAAAGTGGCGGCCAAGCCGGTGGACGAAGCCGAAAAGCCCGTGGTCGCCAGGCCTGCGCCGGTGCCACCGCCACGCTTTGCCCTGCAGCTGCTGCGGGCTGGCAACTGCCTGCTGCTGGTCGAGCTGGCCACCGGCGAGCCGTTCCAGAGCCGCGACCCGTCCTACCTGCTGCTCAAGGACATGCTGCGCGCCGCCGGCCTGCCGGACAGCCCGCAGATCATCGGCGAGCCGGTGCGCTGGCCGTTGCTGGTGCGCGGCAACCTTGACCAGGGCCCGCAGGCCGCGACCGATTTCGTTCAGGGCTTTATCCAGGCCCGGCTTGAAGAGGCGCCGTGCGTCTGCCTGTGGCTGATTGGCCTGCCTGCCGTGCGCTTTGCCGGTGAGGCCGACGCCGAAGCTTATTACCGCGAGTTGCCGGTTGAAGGCCTGGGCGCTGCCTGGGCCTTGCCGGGGCTCGAACTGTTGATGGACGAGCCGCAGCGCAAGGCGCACGTCTGGCAAGCCATGCGCCGGCTGATGGCGCGCTGGAAACCAAGCAATGAGTGACACAATCAGCTTTCGCCGGATGACCGAGGCGGATCTGGATGCCGTACTGAAGATCGAATACGCCGCCTTCAGCCACCCCTGGACCCGCGGGATTTTCCTCGACGGGCTCAAGTCCTATGAAATCTGGCTGATGTTCGAAGGCGAGCAGCAGGTCGGCCACGGCGTGATCAACGTGATCATCGACGAGGCGCACCTGCTCAACATCACCATCAAGCCAGAAAGCCAGGGCCGCGGCCTGGGCCTGCGCCTGCTGGAAGAGCTGATGAAGCGCGCCTACGCCAGCAACGGCCGCGAGTGCTTCCTGGAAGTACGCGCCAGCAACCAGTCGGCCTATCGTCTGTACGAACGCTACGGCTTCAATGAAATCGGTCGCCGGCGTGACTATTACCCGGTTGCTGGCGGGCGCGAAGACGCTCTGGTCATGGCCTGCACGCTGTTCGAGTAACGGCTCAGCGCTCGCGCTTGCCGTCCAGCGGGTCGCGCCGGGCCAGTTCTGCTTCATCCAGGCCGTTGCCGCCGCCGATGTCATCTTCGTCGACTACGCTCAGGTCCCAGTCTGCCGGGTGATCGGCACCGGCTTCGCTGGGCGAGCGGGCGCCGTCTTCGGGGATCAGGGTTTCTGGCTCGAGGTCGTCGTCGCTTGGGTCGAAACCGGTATCGACATTGGGGGTATCCTTGTCAAAGTGAAGCTCTTCAACCGAGCCCATGCGGTCTTCGTCGGTGTCGATCGGGGCTGGCTGCGGGGCGTGCAGCGGGCGGTGTTCCTGGCTCATGGTTGATCCTCCTGCGGGTGGGCGTATGCGGTGGACCTGCCACTTGGCCGAAGATTCAAAGGCGTGACCTGAACGGGCCGGCGCCTGTCACAAGATGCGCACCAACCATGAGGCTTGAACATGCACGATCTACAAGAACTGATTGATAACAACGCGCGTTGGGCCGATGCGATCAAGCAGGAAGATCCGGATTTCTTCGCCAAGCTGGCGCGTCAGCAGACCCCTGAGTTTCTCTGGATCGGTTGCTCGGACGCGCGGGTACCGGCCAACGAGATCGTCGGCATGCTGCCGGGCGATCTGTTCGTTCATCGCAATGTCGCCAACGTGGTGCTGCATACCGACCTCAACTGCCTGTCGGTGATCCAGTACGCGGTCGACGTGCTCAAGGTCAAGCATATCCTGGTCACTGGTCATTACGGTTGCGGCGGTGTGCGGGCCTCGATGCAGGATCGCCAACTGGGCCTGATCGACGGCTGGCTGCGTTCGATTCGTGACCTGTACTACGAGAACCGCGTGGAGCTGGCCAAGCTTGCGACCGAGGAAGAGCGGGTGGATCGCCTGTGCGAGCTGAACGTGATCCAGCAGGTGGCCAATGTCGGCCATACCACCATCGTCCAGAATGCCTGGCACCGTGGCCAGAGCCTGTCGGTGCATGGCTGCATCTATGGCATCAAGGACGGCCGCTGGAAGAGCCTGAATGCAACCATCAGCGGCCTCGACCAGTTGCCGCCGCAGTACCGGTTGCGTCCGCAGGATTGAGGCCATCGCGGGGCAAGCCCGCTCCTACAGAAGTGGGAGCGGGCTTGCCCCGCGACAGGCTTCACCTCAAGTCTTCTGCAAGTCCCGCAACGTCCGCGTCACCGCCCCGGTATTGCACTTGGCACTGGCCTGCTCCGGGGTCATGTTGCGAATGCTGCGAAAATACAGCTCGCAGGTCTGCTTCTTCGCCGTCACCTGCCACTTCTGCGTACAGGCGCCCAGCGTTGCCTTGGCATCCGCCGCCGGGTTACGGCCCATGCCGGCCTGCCAGCAGGCAGCGCTCAAATCCTGGCCCATCATCTTCAGGCCGGCCTGATCGGCTTTATCCTGGTCGCCGCCATAGTTGGTTTTATCCGCCGCATACCAGATCGCGCTCGGGTGGTTGGCACCCAGTACCGGTACCTTCTGCCCAGGCGTCGGGCTGATGCTGGCCAGGCCCAGTACATAGAGCCTGGGCCCATACTGCTGCTCGATCCAGCTGCGCACTGGCGAGCCGAAGGCAACCATCGGCAACGAGGCGCCGCTGCCGGTTCGGGTCATCTCCTTGACCATCTGCAACTGATAATCCTTGAAGTAGCCATATACGCCTTCAAGCTCCTTGCCGGCACTGGCCGGCGCCGCGATCGGGGCGATGTCGACGATGGTCTGGTAGGCCGGGGTCTGTTCGGCGGGGATGCCGTTGAAGGTCAGCAGTGTGGCCCAGCGGTCGGTGGTGTTGGAGCGCAGGTAGTCCTGGGCCTGGGTCAGCGAGTAGTCCGGCGGGAAGTGCAGCAGTTCGATGCTGCGGCGCTTTTCCAGGGCCATGCCCAGGGGCAGGAACAGGTTCCAGCTGTAGGCCCATTTGCCTTCGCGGTTGAGCTGGGTGGCGCCCTGGTAGGCCAGCTCGCCGGTGTCGAGCAGTGCTTGCAGGGGCTTGCTGTAGTCGCTCGGTACGCCCTGGATGTCGGCATGCAGTGTGTCGTTGTCGCGCTTGACCTTTACCGTTGCTGCGGCGTAACCGTCGCGTTGCACGCTCTGGGTCAGGTAGTGCTCCACGGTTTGCTCAAGGGTCCAGTCGCGAAAGCAGATGACGTTGCAGTTGTTGGGGTAGGCAAACAGCCGGGTCACGCGCTCCTGGCTGCCCAGGTCGATGCGGGCGTCGGCCTGGATGGCCGCGCTGAAGGCCAGCGTGGCCAGGGCAAAGGTCAGTGGAGCAGTCTTGTGCATGCTTAACTCCTTGTCAGTTCCTCCCCGCAGTCGGGAGGCTTGCCATACTGGAGGAATTTCCCGGGGGTTGGGAAGGGGAGCAGGCTGATGAAAACGTGGTGCAAGGCCGGTATCGGTGCAGGACTTTTACTGACAGCGCTTGCGGCAATGCAGGCGCAGGCTGAAGAGCGCGACCTGTACCTGTTTGCCCAGTGGGCGGGCGATCATCAGACCCGGCCCTTTCGTGAAATGCTGGTGGATGCGCGCCTGTATGGCGTGGTGCCAATTCATCAACTGTTGCGCTCGGCCAGTGACTGGCGCTTGTGCAAGGCCGAGCCGTTTGCGTTGGCGCCCGCGGCGCAGTGGCCGGCGGTGCGCTCGACCCTGCAGTTGCTCAAGACCCTGGGCGAGCAGGGCGTGCTCAAGCGTTATGAAGTGGTTTCGGCCTACCGCGACCCGGTGCTCAACCGCTGCGCCGGTGGAGCGGTAGCCAGTGCCCATACCCGTGCCTTCGCGGTCGACCTGCTGCTGCCGGCCTGGGCCGACCCGAACCCGCTGTGCAGCTTTTGGCAGGCCCACGGCAAGGACTGGAACATGGGCCTGGGGCGCTACCCGTCGGGGCGCATTCACATCGACACGGCGGGCTACCGCACCTGGGGTGGCGACTTCAGTGCCGGCTCCTCCTTCTGTGCGCCGGCCACGGCCAGCAGGGCTCAGCCAAGGTGAGCCAGGCAGGCCTGTGACTGGCCGATCACCCACTCGGCGAAGCAGCGGCTCTTATCGTCCTCGAGCAGCGCCCGGGGGCTGAGCAGGTAGTAGGCCGACTGGTCCTGGATAAAACCGCGCGGCGCCTGCAACTGGCCGCTGTCGATTTCATCCTGGACCATCAGGCGCGAGGCCATGGCCACACCCAGACCGGCTGCCGCCGCCTGGATGCACAGATAAAAGTGCTCGTAATCGGCGCGGCTGCTGCCCTTGGCCGACTCACCGCACTGGCGCAGCCAGGTGGCCCAGGCGTTGGGGCGCGAAGCGCTGTGTAGCAGGCGTTGGCCGGCCAGGCCGTGATCAGGCAGGGTGTGACTGGCACTGCACACCGGCCCGACCCATTCATCGCAGATTTTCAGCGCATGCAGGTTGGTGTCCCAGCGAAAGTCATCACGACGCAGGGCCAGGTCGACGCCGCTGCGGGCAAAGTCGATCGGCCCGCCGGCCGCCACCAGGTGCAGGTGAATATCCGGGTGAGCGGCATGAAAGGCCGGCAGCCGTGGGATCAGCCAGCGCATGGCGATGGTCGGCTCGCACGACAGCACCAGGACGTTCTCCCGCGCCTGTTGCTGCAGGCGGTACACCGCGCCTTCGAGTTGCTCGAACACCGACAGGGTGGTGCCATGCAGGGCGCGGCCGGCGGCGGTGAGAAAGATCGCCCGGTTGCGCCGCTCGAACAGTTGCACCCCCAGCGTCTCTTCCAGCAGGCGCACCTGCCGGCTCACCGCACCGTGGGTGACATTGAGCAGCTCGGCGGCGCGCACAAAGCTCTGGGTTTGCGCGGCAACGTCGAAATAGCGAAAGGCGGACAGTGCAGGCAGTTTCATATCTGTGAGAAAAACTAGCGGATTTGCCTCACTATAAATCGCTTTTGGCCTTACCCGAAGCTTTCGATAATGGCGCCGTGCAGAGCTATCTGTGCATTGGCCTAGCAGATCGAGGAACTTTACGTGAATGAACTCATAGCCGTTGCCCTGTTTACCGTGCTGGCGGTAATCAGCCCAGGCGCCGACTTTGCCATGGTTACCCGCAGCAGTTATGCCTTCGGCCGGCGTGCGGGCCTGGCGGCGGCAATGGGCATCGCCTTGGGCGTGCAGGTGCATGTGCTGTACACGGTGCTGGGCATCGCGGTGATCATCAGCCAGAGCCCGGCGCTGTTCCTGGCCATGAAGGTGCTGGGGGCGGGCTACCTGATTTATCTGGGCTACAAGTCGCTGACCAACACCACGCGGATTTCCCTGGACGGCGCCAGCGCCAGCCAGCTCGGTGTGCTGGCGGCGTTTCGCTCGGGCTTTCTGACCAACGCCCTGAACCCCAAGACCATGCTCTTCGTGGTCAGTGCCTACACCCAGGTGGTTCAGCCGGGCAGTTCGCTGGCGGTCAACTTCGGCTATGGCGCGTTCATGTCGTTCGCCCACTGGCTGTGGTTCAGCCTGGTGGCGGTGTTTTTCTCCAGCGCCGTGTTGCGCCGGGCCATGCTCGAACGCCAGCGTCTGGTTGACCGGGTGATCGGCGTGGCCTTGATCGGCCTGGGGCTGGCAGTGGTGTTCGCCAATGTGCGCTAAGCGGGCGGGGTAAAAATCGCAGGCAAGAAAAAAGGGCTTACCTTGCGGTAAGCCCTTTTTAGTACTTGGTGGCTACACAGGGACTTGAACCCCGGACCCCAGCATTATGAATGCTATGCTCTAACCAACTGAGCTATGTAGCCAAGTGGCGCGCATTATTCGCCTGAAACGGATTTGTGTCAACACTCTTTTTCAAAAAAATTAACGCGCGATCAACCGCTTAGCCGTAAACGGGCTCAGAAGTCATATTTGAACGTGGTCATCAGGTTACGCGGCGCTCCGTAGTTGCCGTACGACGATGCCATCGAGTAGTACTCGCGGTCGAAAACGTTGTTGAGGTTGACCGTGGCGCTGAGGTTTTCGCTGATGTTGTAGCGCGCCATCAGGTTGACCAGCGCATAGCTGCCCTGGTCGAAGCTGTGCAGGTCGGTACCAACCTTGCTTTGCCAGTTGACCCCGCCACCCACGGTGACTTTGTCGAGCATGCCCGGCAGGCGGTAGCTGGTGAAGGTCTTGAGGCTGTGGCGCGGATACACGGTGGCAATGCGCTCATCCTGGTTGTCGGTGGTCAGGGTGTAGGTGTAGCCCGCCGACGCCTGCCAGCCTTCGGCCAGCTCGCCATTGAGCTCCATCTCCAGGCCTTTGGAGGTGGTGTCCTGCTTGGCGTCGTAGACGTTGTCGTGCAGCCAGATCGCCAGGTTGTCCTGTTCGAGCTTGAACAGCGCCAGGCTGGAGTTCAGCTTGCCGTCGAAATGGCTGCCCTTGACGCCCATCTCGTAGCCAACGCCTTGCATCGGGTCGAGCGGCTTGTTGTTCTCGTCGGTGACCCAGGAGGCTTGCGGGTTGAAGATCTTGGTATAGCTGGCATACAGGGCCCAGGTTTCATCGAGGTCATAGACTACCCCGGCATAGGGGATGAATACGCCGGTTTCCTTACGGTTGACCTCGGTCTTTTCACCGCCGTACGGGCGATCTTCGGTGTCACGCTTCCAGTCAATGACCCGGCTGCCGAGAATCAGGTTGAGGTCGTCGGTCAGGTGCAGGCGTGAGGTGAGGTAGGCGGCGTACTGGGTTTCTTCCATCGACGATTTGCCGCTGATGCTCCAGTCCGGCTTGGGCTGCTTGCCGTCCCAGTCGAAGATGTTCTCCACCGACGCGCCCGGTGTTGCGTTGTAGTCATAGCGCCAGCCGCCCCAGCTCGGCACGTTTTCGTTGTACCTGGACAGGGTCACGCCGCCGATCAGTTCATGTTCACGGCCGAACAGGCTGAACGGGCCGGTCAGGTACAGGTCCAGGTTGTCCTGGCGTGGGGTGCCGGAAAACCGCACCGGCAACTGGCTCAGGCCGCTGCCGTCAGGCTGCAGCTCACCCATGAGAAAGCCGAACACTTCGTCGAACTTGTTCTCGGAGTGGCTGTACTCGATCTTGCCGCTCCAGCCGTTGCCCAGTTGCTGCTCTATCGAGGCGAAATAGCTGGTCTGCTCGTGGTCGTTGTACGACCAGTCCGGGGCCATGTTGATCGAGCGCTTGAGGTTGCTGCGCTCACCGGTGCTGAAGCGGGTCGGCAGGCCGGTGCGCAGCGGCGAGTCGACGTCGGTACGCTGGTAGCTGAAGCCCATGGTCAGCAGGGTGTCTTCGCTCAGGTCGAACTCGGTGATGCCATACAGCAGCTGGCTCTCCAGCTTGTAACGGTCGACCCAGGCGCCTTCGGTCTTGTAGTCGGCCACCAGGCGGCCGCGCACGTTGCCGCTTTCGGTCAGCGGCCCGGAGACGTCGAAACCGGTGCCATAGCGGTCCCAGGTGCCGGCCGAGCCGGTGACGCTGGCCTGGCCTTCGGCGGTCGGGCGCTTGCGGATCAAGTTGATGGTCGCCGACGGGTTGCCCATGCCGCTGATCAGGCCGCTGGCGCCGCGGACGATCTCGATGCGGTCGTACATCGCCATGCTCTGGGTGTAGTTGTCCATCCGTGTGACGGTCGGCACGCCGTCAATCTCGTAGTTCTGGATGACGAAGCCGCGCGAGTAGTAGCTGTCGGTTTCGGCGCCCAGGCCGTCGCGCACGACGATCACCCCGGGGGTCGCTTCGAGGGCATCGCTGAGATTGGTCAGGCGCTGGTCATCCAGGCGCTGGCGGGTCATCACCGTCAGCGATTGCGGGGTTTCTTGCGGGGTGAGGTTGAGCCGCGTCGAGCTGCTGGACGAGTAGGTGGTGTACAGCCCGGTGCCTTCGGTGGTGGAGCCCGGGGCCTTGCCGGAAATGCTCATGGCATCCAGTTGCAGGGCGCTGCCCAGCTCCATCGGCAAATCGATGACGAAGCTGCTGGCGTTGGGTTGGCTCAGGCGCGCGCTGCTGCCGGCAGTCAGGGCCTGCAGCGCCTGAGTCGGGTTCATGCGGCCCTTGACTCCAGGCGACGAGTGACCGGCCAACTGGTTAACGTCGTAGATCACCTGCAGCCCGCTCTGGGCGCTGAACTGGTCCAGGGCATCGGCCAAGGCTTGCGCGGGGATGTTGAAGTCCAGCGCCTGGGCCTGGGTCTGAGCAGACTCGGCGGCCTGCACCGGCAGGCTCAGGGTTACGCAAAACAGGCTGGCGGCAAGGATGGCGCGGGCCAGCGGCTGACGGCTGAATCGGAAATCGCGTGGGTACTGCATGTGTCCTCCCCCAGAGAATACAAACGATAATGCTTCTTATGTGGAGGTGTGACGCAGCAGCAAAGACAATTACCGAATGCCTGGGAAATATATTTTCACCGGCTTAGCGGACGATGATCCATTGCCCGGCCAGGTTGCTCACGTTGAGGTTCTGAGTGCGTGCCAGGGCATCGATGGCACTGGCGGCCTGGTCGAGGTTAAAGCTGCCACTGACCGGGCGCCGGCCGACCTGTTCATCGATGTACAGCAGGCGGCTGCCCTGGTATTCGGCGAGCTGTTCCAGCACCTGGCGCAGTGGCACCTCACGTACCCGCAACTGCCCCTCGCGCCAGGCCAGCAGGCGTTCGGCATCGACTTTCTCGACCTGGTCGAGGCGGCTACCGCTCAGGGTCACGCGTTCACCGGGGGCGAGCATGCGTTTGTCGCCGGCGCTGCTGACCTCGACCTTGCCCTTGAGCAGCACCACTTCATCGTGATCGCGGCCGCGGCTGACCGAGAAGCGCGTACCCAGCACCTGCACCTGGGCATCATCGATGTCGACGACAAAGGGCCTGCCATCGTGGGTCACTTCTATGAACATTTGCCCCTGCACCAGGCGCAGCGTGCGCACCGGCCCGCGCAGGTCGACATCGACGGCGCTGGCGCTGTCCAGAGTCAGCCGTGAGCCGTCGGCCAGCTGGATCTGCCGGCGTTCGCCGACGGCGGTGGCAACATCGCTGTTCAGGCGTTGCAGCAATGGCAATTGCAGCATCACCAGGCCACTGATCAGCAGTACGCTGGCCGCTACAGCCCAGCCACCCCAGGAGCGTGGGGCGGCACCGCGTTTGATCTTGTGCAGGCGACGCGCGGGCAGTTCCAGTTGTTGCCAGAACAGTTCGACCTCGGCAAAGGTGCGGGCATTCTCGGGGTCCAGGCGCCAGTTTTCGAAGGCCTGGCGTTCCTCCCGCGGAACATCGTGGGCACGCAGCCGGGTAAACCAGTCCAGGGCCTGCTGTTCCCGATCGCCAGGTTCGTTTGGGTGTGCGCTATTTGGCGATGGGTTCATGGCTGGTCAGTCTTGTTTCGGTTATGCAGGGCAGCCGCGGCGCAATGGCTCAGGGCTTTGTTCAAATGACGCTCGACCGCACGCGGGTCGAGCCCCAGGCGCGCGCCGATGTCCTTGTAGCTCAATTGTTCGACCCGGGCGAGCAAAAATACCTCGCGGGTCGGCGAGGGCAGGCCGTCGATCAGGCGTTCAAGATGGTCAAGGGTATTTCCGGCCACGGCACTGCGCTCGGGTGAGGTTTCGTTGAGCAGTTGCTCCAGCGCCTGCTCATCATTGACCCCACGTACCTGACTGCGCCGAGCATGGTCGATGCTCAGGTTGTTGGCGATGCGGTACAGAAAGGCCCGCAGGTTGCCAACCTCGCCACGTTCGCTGTGCATCAGCCGCACAAAGGCGTCCTGCAGCAGGTCGCGGGCGGTCTCCCGGCAGCGCACGCGGCGGGTCAGGAAGGCCAGCAGTTCACTGCGGTGATGCTGATAGAGCAGCGACAGGCTGCGGTTGTCCTGGTCGTCGGACATGGCGTATGCGGGCCTCGGATAGGCAGGCAGTGGAGTCTGGGAAAACGCTGGGGATGCTAACGTTATTGAGAATTATTAACAAGTACATCAAAAGCACGTTGGTCGAAAAGAATAGTGCGCTTGCTAACGATTTCTGGATAATTGGATCCCGCCCCCCGGATGGAAGCTTTTGTCATGGCTGTGAGCACTGCCTCGTCAACGTCACCCGCCAGCACCGCGACCGCCCAGAGCAGCCCGCTGGTGATGCGTATCATCGCCGCCTGTGCCCTGGCGCACCTGATCAACGACCTGATCCAGGCGGTGCTGCCGTCGATCTATCCGCTGCTCAAGGCCAACTATGGCCTGACCTTTACCCAGATCGGGATGATCACCCTGACCTTCCAGATCACCGCGTCGCTGTTGCAGCCCTGGGTCGGTTTCTACACCGACCGCAAGCCGATGCCGAACCTGTTGCCGCTGGGCACCCTGTGCACCCTGGTGGGGATTGTCATGCTTGCCTATGTCGGCAGTTTCCCGATGATTCTGCTGGCGGCGGCTCTGGTGGGCATCGGCTCCTCGACCTTCCACCCGGAGACCTCGCGTATTGCCCGACTGGCCTCGGGCGGGCGTTTTGGCCTGGCACAATCGACTTTCCAGGTCGGTGGCAACGCCGGTTCCGCCTTCGGCCCGCTGCTGGCGGCGGCGATCATCATCCCCTTCGGCCAGGGCAATGTGGCCTGGTTCGGCCTGTTCGCGGTCTGCGCAGTACTGGTCACCTACGGCCTGAGCCGGTGGTACAAGGAACACCTGAACTTGTTCAAGGCCAAGCAGGGCCAGCGCGCCACCCATGGCCTTTCCCGCCAGCGGGTGATCGGTGCCCTGGTGGTGCTGGGGCTGCTGGTGTTCTCCAAGTACTTCTACATGTCCAGCCTCACCAGCTATTTCACCTTCTACCTGATCGAGAAATTCGACCTCTCGGTGGCCAGCTCGCAGTTGTACCTGTTCCTGTTCCTCGGCGCAGTCGCGGCCGGGACCTTCTTTGGCGGACCGATCGGTGACCGCATCGGGCGCAAGGCGGTGATCTGGTTCTCGATCCTCGGCGTTGCGCCGTTCACCCTGATGCTGCCTTACGCCGACCTGTTCTGGACCAGCGTGCTCAGCGTGATCATCGGCTTCATCCTCGCCTCGGCGTTCTCGGCCATCGTCGTCTACGCCCAGGAGCTGGTGCCGGGTAACGTCGGCATGATCGCCGGGATTTTCTTCGGCCTGATGTTCGGTTTTGGCGGCATTGGCGCGGCGGCGCTGGGTTATCTAGCCGACCTCAAGGGCATTGAGTACGTCTACAGCCTGTGCTCGTACCTGCCGCTGTTCGGCCTGCTGGCGATTCTCCTGCCGTCCACCCGCAAGCACTGACGCGCTTCAGCGATGCCGGTGGGCACAGCTCATCGGCTGCCCGGCCAGCTCGCCGATCAGCGCCGCCAGGCGTTCGGCTTCGGCGCGGTTGAGGCGGTCGCTGCGCAGCACTTGCTCGCCAACACCGAAGCTGAAGTCCCAGTCCAGGTCCATCAGGTAGTAGGCGTTGCCATCGACAGGGTTGCGCCATCGGCTGTGCGGCGCTTCGATAGCGTCGCCCATGAACTGCATGAAGGTTTCCTCGTCCACCTGCGCTTGCTGGTACTGGCTGGGCAGGGTGAAGTTCTCGCCAGTGCAGACGAACGGCTGTCCGCGCTCGAATTCGAACAGGCGCACGACCTGCGCAGGGTCGGGCTCGATCCCGAGGCGCCGGCACAGCGTGGCACTCGGCCGGTACAGCGGGCTGCGCCAGAGGCTGTGATCGCTGTCGCCGGTTTCATCCAGGGCATCGGGCGCCGCCGGCTGCAGCAGGCCCAGCGCCAGCAGCTGTCGCTCCAGGGCTTGCCAGTCCGCGGGCGGCAGGTGGCGATAGCGGGGGAAAACGAACTGATGATGCTCGGACATGCGTTGCTCCTCTTCCATGGTGGCGCGAGAGTAGCACGGTGAGATTGACGTCTAGCCCGGGCTTCACCTAGAGTGCCGACCTTCCTTTTTACCTGTAGTAGACCCATGAAGCGCTTTTCCCGTCCACGCGCCATCCAGCCGGCTGTCATCCAGGCCGTTGTGTGCGACTGGCCGTGCGACACAGTGCTCAAGCGGCGGCGCAGCGTCTTGTTCGCCTTTACCTTCTCACCTCACCGCCCCACCTCCTGACCTGGCAGCTGCATGCCCGGCGTTTTGCCGTGGCTGGCGCGCCTGTATGCAAATCTTTTTACGGTCATGTAAGCGCCTGCGCAGGTGCGATGTCGTGCTTTGCGCCGGTGAGTTCGGAGTGGTGATGAATACGCGTTTGTTGCTGGGCTTGTTGTTTGCGGTTTCGGTGGTCGGTTTCAGCCTCGGGGCGAGTTTGCCGCTGGTGTCGCTGCGTTTGCTCGACGCCGGTGCCAGCACTTTGCAGATCGGCATTGTCTCGGCGATTCCGGCGGCGGGGATGATGCTCTCGGCGTTCATGGTCGATGCCTGTTGCCGGCACCTGACCCGGCGCACCATCTACCTGCTGTGCTTTAGCCTGTGCACCCTGAGCATCGGCCTGCTCGAATGGGGCTTTTCCTCGATCTACCTGCTCGGCCTGTTACGTCTGGGCCTGGGGATTGGCATGGGCATCGCGATCATCCTTGGCGAGTCGTGGGTCAACGAACTGAGCCCGGAGCACAACCGCGGCAAGATCATGGCCCTGTACGCCACCGCTTTCACCGGTTTCCAGATGCTCGGCCCGGCAATGCTGGCGCTGCTCGGGGCGCAGAGCACCTGGGTGACCACGGTGGTGACCGGCTGCTACGGCCTGGCCCTGCTGTGCATCGTGCTGACGGTGCCCAATGACCACGTCGAGCATGGCGAGGAGGGCGGCAAGAGCTTTTCCCTGGCGGGCTTTTTCCGCGTGGCGCCAGCCTTGTGCATGGGCGTGCTGTTCTTCTCGTTTTTCGATGCAGTGATTCTCTCGTTGTTACCGGTATATGCCACCAACCATACCTACGCGGTGGGCGTCGCAGCGTTGATGGTGACGGTGATCCTTACCGGCGACATGCTTTTCCAGCTGCCGATCGGTTGGCTGGCCGACCGCTGCGAGCGCACCACCGTGCACCTGGTATGCGGTGTGGTGGCGATGCTGATCGGCCTGGCGCTGCCGTGGCTGATTGGTATGCAGTGGCTGCTGTGGCCGGCCCTGGTGGTGCTCGGCGCGGTGGCGGGCGGGGTCTATACCCTGGCGCTGGTGCTGATCGGCCAGCAGTTCAAGGGCCAGGACCTGGTCACCGCCAACGCCAGCGTCGGCTTGCTCTGGGGCGTCGGCAGCCTGCTTGGGCCGCTGCTCAGCGGCGCGGCCATGGACGTCGCCCCCCATGGCCTGCCCATGGCACTGACGGCCATGGCGGCGCTGTTCGTGGTGTTCGCCCGCAGCGCCCGGCGCCGGGCCTTCCGCGCCCAGCGCGTAGATCAGGGGGCAGCCTAGGGCGATGGCCGCTTCAAAAGCGCTCAGGCACCATGCGCGAGGTGTAGCGGGTGCTCTTGTAGCGGCCGATCTTGCCGCGCTTGGGTAGCTCGATCTTCTGTTTGTGGGTGATGTCCTTGTACGGTACCTGCTTGAGGAAGTGGCTGATGATGTTCAGGCGCACCCGCCGCTTGTCCTCGGAAACAGCCACATACCACGGGGCCCACGAAGTATCGGAGGCGGCAAACATGTCATCGCGGGCGCGAGTGTAGTCGTCCCAGCGAGTGAAGGACTTGAGGTCCATCGGTGTCAGCTTCCAGATCTTGCGGCCATCGGTGATGCGCTCCTTCAGACGCCGCTCTTGCTCCTGGGGGCTGACCTCAAGCCAATACTTGATGAGGATGATCCCGGACTCCACCAGCATTTTTTCGAAGGACGGTACTACCGAGAGGAATTTTTTCGATTGTTCTTCGGTACAAAAGCCCATCACCCGCTCGACGCCGGCGCGGTTGTACCAACTGCGGTCGAAGATCACCACTTCGCCGGCCGAGGGCATGTGCTGTATGTAGCGCTGGGCATACATCTGGCTTTTTTCCCGCTCGGTTGGCGCTGGCAGCGCCACCACACGAAACACCCGCGGGCTGACACGCTCGGTGATGGCCTTGATGGTGCCGCCTTTGCCTGCGCCGTCGCGACCTTCGAAGACGATGCAGACCTTCAAGCCCTTGGCCACCACCCATTGCTGCAGCTTGACCAGCTCGATGTGCAGGGCTTTGAGCGCTTGCTCGTATTCTTTGCGGGGGAGGCGTTCGCTGCTGCCTTGCTTTTCTTTTTTCTTAGCCATGCGCCGGTACCTGATCTGTGGGCAAGAGCCGTGTGAATGCGGCTTTGAGTATAGATCCGGCTATTGGTCAGTGTTTGCGCGTAGCGCAGGCAAAGAAAAACCCCTTGAGGCATGACCTCAAGGGGTTTCGGGCTGCTGGCAGCGGGTCAGACGTTGAAGCGGAAGTGCATCACGTCACCGTCCTTGACGATGTAGTCCTTGCCTTCCAGACGCCATTTGCCGGCCTCTTTCGCGCCGCCTTCACCCTTGTACTGGATGAAGTCGTCATAGGCGACCACTTCGGCACGGATGAAGCCTTTCTCGAAGTCGGTGTGGATCACGCCGGCCGCTTGCGGGGCGGTAGCGCCAACGCGGACGGTCCAGGCGCGGACTTCCTGCACGCCGGCAGTGAAGTAGGTCTGCAGGTTGAGCAGCGAGTAACCGGCGCGGATCACGCGGTTCAGGCCCGGCTCTTCGAGGCCCAGGGCTTCGAGGAACATGTCCTTCTCTTCACCGTCGTCGAGCTCGGCGATTTCAGCTTCGATCTTGTTGCACACCGGCACCACGATCGCGCCTTCTTCTTCGGCGATTGCACGGACCACGTCCAGGTGCGGGTTGTTGTCGAAACCGTCTTCGGCAACGTTGGCGATGTACATGACCGGTTTGCTGGTCAGCAGGTGGAAGCCGCGGATCAGGGCTTTCTCGTCGTCTGCCATGTTCTTCATCAGGCTGCGCGCAGGCTTGCCTTCGGTGAAGTGCGGGATCAGTTTTTCGAGGATGGCTTTCTGTGCCAGGGCGTCCTTGTCACCGCCCTTGGCGTTGCGCGCAACCTTCTGCAGTTGCTTCTCGCAGCTGTCGAGGTCGGCGAAGATCAGTTCCAGATCGATGATCTCGATGTCGCGCTTGGGGTCGACGCTGTTGGAGACGTGAATCACGTTCTCGTCTTCGAAGCAGCGCACCACGTGGGCGATGGCGTCGGTCTCGCGGATGTTGGCGAGGAACTTGTTGCCCAGGCCTTCACCTTTCGAGGCACCGGCAACCAGGCCGGCGATGTCGACGAATTCCATGGTGGTCGGCAGCACACGGTTCGGCTTGACGATGGCTGCCAGGGCATCCAGGCGTGCATCGGGCATTGGCACGATGCCGCTGTTCGGCTCGATGGTGCAGAACGGGAAGTTCTCAGCGGCGATGCCGGATTTGGTCAGGGCGTTGAACAGGGTGGACTTGCCGACGTTGGGCAGGCCGACGATGCCGCAATTGAAACCCATGGTGAATCCCTCTTCGTGGAGTCAGGCCTTTTGGCTGTGCAGCTCTCTCATCGCACGCGTCCAGTCGCCGGCGAGGATGTCCGGCAGCACGCCGAGGGCAAAATCGATACTGGCGTCCAGCTTCTCCTGCTCGGCGCGTGGCGCCTTGCCGAGGACGAAGCCGGAGACCCTGCTGCTGTCACCCGGGTGGCCGATGCCAAGCCGCAGACGGTGAAAGTCATTCTGGTTGCCGAGCTGGGCGATGATGTCGCGCAGCCCGTTGTGCCCACCATGGCCGCCGCCCTTCTTGAGCTTGGCGACGCCGGGAGGCAGGTCGAGTTCGTCGTGGGCCACCAGGATGGCATCTGGCGGAATGCGGAAAAAATTCGCCAATGCAGCAACGGCCTGGCCGCTGCGGTTCATGTAGGTGGTCGGAATCAGCAGACGAACGTCGTTGCCCTGATGGCTGAATTTAGCCGTCAGGCCGAAATACTTGCGGTCAGCGGTCAGGTTGACGCGCTGGGCGCTGGCAATGCGTTCTACGAAAAGAGCCCCTGCGTTATGCCGGGTCTGTTCGTATTCGGGGCCTGGGTTTCCCAGGCCGACGATCAGTTGGATGGCGGTCACGTCAGGGGCTCTTCCTTGGAGTTGTGGGTTACAGCGCTGGGCACTGTAACCCGGTCAACGCCGGCGTGCTGAGTAGATTACTCGGCAGCGCCTTCTGCAGCTTCAGGCGCAACACGCGGAGCGTGAACGTTGGCAACAGCCAGGTCGTTACCGTGAGCCAGAGCGACGAACTCAACGCCTTTCGGAGCTTTGAGGTCCGACAGGTGAATGATCGCGCCGACTTCGGCGTTGGCCAGGTCGACTTCGATGAACTCAGGCAGGTCTTTGGCTTCGCAGGAAACTTCGATCTCGTTGACTACGTGGGAGATCTCGCCGCCTTTCTTGACCGGAGCTTCTTCGTTGATGAAGTGCACTGGTACTTTGGCGGTCAGTTTCTGGCCAGCAACAACGCGGACGAAGTCAGCGTGCATGATGAACTGCTTGGCAGGGTGACGCTGCATCGCTTTGACAACGACGTTTTGCTTCTTGCCGTCGACGTTCAGTTCGATAACGTGGCTGAAGGCAGCTTCGTTTTCGAACAGCTTGGTGATTTCCTTGGTCAGGATGGTCACGGATTCAGCAGCTTGACCACCACCGTAGACAACGGCAGGGATGTTGGCGGAGTGACGCAGGCGGCGGCTCGCACCTTTCCCCAGGTCAGTACGCGCTTGGGCGTTCAGAATGAAATCAGTCATTTTGTATCTCCAAAATAGCCATTCCCGAGTGGCGTTTGCGACCAGCGCCAAAGCGGGATGGGCAAAAAAGCCCCGCCCCAACAACCAGTGTTGGGGCGGGGCGCTTTACGTCAACGTGAGTTCGCGAGGGTAAAACCCTCAGCGGAACATCGCGCTGATCGATTCTTCATTGCTGATGCGGCGAACCGCCTCGGCAACAACCGGTGCGATATCCAGTTGACGGATACGGTCACAGGCTTGTGCTGCAGCGGACAGCGGGATGGTGTTGGTCACCACCAGTGCGTCCAGCACGGAGTTCTCGATATTCTCGATCGCCCGACCCGAGAGGACAGGGTGCGTGCAGTAGGCGTAAACCTTGGCAGCGCCGTGTTCTTTCAGGGCCTTGGCCGCGTGGCACAGGGTGCCGGCGGTGTCGACCATGTCGTCGACGAGAATACAGGTACGTCCTTCGACGTCGCCGATGATATGCATCACTTCGGAGTGATTGGCCTTTTCACGGCGTTTGTCGATGATACCCAGATCAACGCCCAGGGACTTGGCAACAGCACGTGCACGCACGACGCCGCCGATGTCCGGGGACACGATCATGAGGTTCTCGAAACGCTGGTCTTCGATGTCATCCACCAGAACGGGGGAGCCGTAGATGTTATCTACCGGAATATCGAAGAAACCCTGGATTTGGTCAGCGTGCAGGTCGACGGTGAGAACACGGTCGATACCAACGACGGTGAGCATGTCAGCGACGACTTTGGCGCTGATAGCTACACGCGCCGAACGCGGACGGCGATCCTGGCGGGCATATCCGAAGTAAGGAATCACGGCAGTGATTCGGGAAGCTGAGGAGCGGCGGAAGGCATCGGCCATCACTACCAGTTCCATCAGGTTATCGTTGGTTGGCGCGCAAGTCGGCTGAATGATGAAAACGTCCTTACCACGAACATTTTCATTAATCTCAGTGCTGATTTCGCCGTCGGAGAATTTGCCGACAGAAACATCACCCAGTGGGATATGCAGCTGACGTACGACACGCCGAGCCAGATCGGGGTTAGCGTTCCCCGTAAAGACCATCATCTTGGACACGCGCAGTACCTGAAGGCTGAGGGTATACCTGGATGAGTATAAGGAAAATGGCAGGGGCGGCTGGATTCGAACCAACGCATGGCAGGATCAAAACCTGCTGCCTTACCGCTTGGCGACGCCCCTGTATCTGTTGCTGCGAGCACCTGGTGCTCGATTCCTAGAGCAGACTCTGCAGCTTGCGATGCAACATCGAAACGTTGCTTCCCTTAGCTACAAACCCTGTTTGGGTCTCTGCAAGAAGGGCCAAAACTTTATCAGCTTCAGCTTTGTTTGGGAAGGCCCCAAACACACAACTTCCAGTTCCGGTAAGCCGAGCGTCGGTGAATTCGTTTAACAAATTCAACGATTTGCGTACCTCTGGGTAACGCTGCTCTACCACCGGTTGGCAGTCATTTCGACTGTTTCCCTTGGGAACGGGGCGCATCTTAAGGGGCAAGGAATCACGTGTCAACTGCGGATCGGAAAAAATTTCTGCTGTGCTAACAAATACTTGCGGGACCAGCACAACATACCAGGGCTCCTCGGGCTCGACCGGGGTCAGCTTCTCGCCCACGCCCTCGGCGAACGCCGCATGGCCGCGGACGAAAACCGGCACGTCGGCGCCCAGGGTAAGGCCCAGTTCGGCCAGTTGGTCTTCGTTCAAGCCCAGTTGCCATAAAAGGTTGAGGCCGAGCAGGGTGGTGGCGGCGTCGGAGCTGCCACCGCCAATGCCGCCGCCCATGGGCAGGATTTTTTTCAGCCAGATATCCACGCCCTTGTCGCAGCCGGTCAGGGCCTTGAGCTTACGCGCGGCCTTGACGATCAGGTTGCTTTCATGGGGAACGTTGTCGATCTCGCTGTGCAGGCGCACTTCACCGTCATCGCGCAGGGCGAAAGACAGCTCGTCGGCATGGTCGAGAAACTGGAACAGGGTTTCCAGCTCATGGTAGCCATCGGCGCGGCGGCCAAGAATGTGCAGCATCAGGTTGAGCTTGGCCGGTGCCGGCAGGGTCAGGGTTGCAGTGTTCATAAATCAGTGGCCCAGTTGCCGAGGTTGCCAGTCCTTGACCACCAGGGTCACGTCGAGGTTTTGCCCGTGCAGCTTTATACGCTCGGGCAGCCAGTAGCCGTTCTGTTCGGCGTAACTCAGGTACTGCACGTCCCAGCCGTCCTGCTTGAGGCTGGCCAGGCGGCTGTCGCCGTCGAGGGTCAGCTGGCTCTTGCTGTCGGGGGCGGGCAGGCCGCGAATCCACCAGACCAGGTGTGACACCGGTAGCTCCCAGCCCAGTTGCTCTTCGAGCAGTGCTTCCGGGCTTTGCGCTTCAAAGCGGCCTTGGTTGGCGACTTCCAGGGTGACGCCGCCGGGGCGTCCGGTCAGGCGGGCGGCGCCGCGGCCGAGCGGGCCGGACAGGCGGATGTCGTAGTAATCCTGGCGTTGCAGCCAGAACAGCGTGCCGCTGCCGGAGTCTTTCGGCGCGCGGATGCCGACCTTGCCGTTGATCTGCCAGCCATCGAGGGTGCTCAGCTGTTGCTTGTGCTCGCGCCACAGCTGGGGGTTCCCTTCGCCCCGCAGGGCCTCACGGGAGCCGAAGCCGGCACAACCGGCAAGCAGGGCGATCAGGCAGAAAGTGATGCAGTGGCGCAAAAACATAGGCTTATAGAGTCTCCGATCCGGTCAGGCGCAGGACGGTCTTGCGCAGGATAGGGCTGTCGGGCTGGGCTTCGAAGCCTTTGGCCCAGACCTGGCGGGCTTCGCGGCGCTTGCCGTTGGCCCAGAGGACTTCACCCAGGTGGGCAGCGACTTCGTGATCGGGGAAACGCTCGATGGCCTGGCGCAGCAGGCGCTCGGCTTCGTCGAGGTTGCCCATGCGGTAGTTGACCCAGCCGAGGCTGTCGAGCACCGCCGGATCGTCCGGGGTGATCTGGTGCGCCTTGTCGATCAGCGACTTGGCTTCGGCGTAGCGGCTGGTGCGGTCGGCCAGGGTATAACCCAGGGCGTTGAGGGCCATGGCGTTTTCCGGCTCGCGGCTGATGATGCTGCGCAGGTCTTTTTCCATCTGCGCCAGGTCGTTGCGTTTTTCCGCCAGCATGGCCCGGGTGTACAACAGGTTGAGGTCGTCCGGGTACTGCTTGATCGCCTGCTTCAGCACCTGCTCGGCCTGGGCGTCCTTGTCGTTGTTGCCCAGGGCTTCGGCTTCGATCAGGTACAACTGGATAGCGTAATCGGGCTGGGCATCACGGGCCGCGGCCAGGCGCCGCGATGCCTCGGCGCTGCGACCATTGGCAATGAGGATGTCAGCCTGGCGCAGTTGCGCCGGCAGGTAGTCGTTGCCGGGGCCGACCAGGGCGTATTCGTTCAGGGCGCTTTCGGGGTCGTTGCGCTCTTCATGGATGCGGCCCAGGTTCAGGTGCGCGGCATCGACATGGCTGTCGCGGGCGATCAGCTCTTCGAGGTAGCCGGCGCCTTCGTCCCAGTCCTTGGTTTCAAGGCTGACCAGGGCTAGCGAATAACGCAGTTCGTCGTCGTCCGGGTATTGCTGGACGAGGCTGACGAACTCGGCCTTGGCATCGGCCAGGCGATCCTGTTCGACCAGCATGCGCGCATAGGTCAGGCGCAGGCGCTTGTCGTCCGGGTACTGGCGAATGGTTTTTTGCAGCAGCGGCAGGGCCTCTTTGCCGCGGTCCAGGCCCTGCAGCAGGCGGGCGCGCAGCAGCACCGGGGCAATCTCGCCCGACTCCGGCGGATGCGCTTCGAGCAGGTCGAGGGCGGCCTGGGCCTTGCCGTCCTGTTGCAGCAGCAAGGCCTTGCCGAACACCAACTGACCGTTGTCAGGGTATTTCACCAGCAGGCGGTCAAAGCTGTTTTGCAGGCCGGCGCGGGTGTCCGGGTCGGTTTCCAGCGCCGACAGGGCGAGGAAGTCGAAGTGCGTGTCGCCCTGGCCCTGGAGAACTTTCTCCATGAACACCATCGACTCGTCATAGCGACCGCCACGGGCCAACTGAATGGCAGCGGCGCGCTGGGCGTCGAGGTTGTTCGGGTCGTTTTTCGCCCAGATCAGCGCGGTGTCGAGCGCGGCCTGGTCAGCGCCGAGGTACTCGGCGATGCGGTAGGCGCGTTCGGAGATACCCGGATCCTGGGTCTTGATTGCCTGGCTGACATAGTTGTCCAGGGCGATGTCGAAGCGATCGCGCTGGCCGGCGAGTTCGGCAGTCAGCAGGCTGTACACGGTGTCCTGGCTGAACGACCCGTAGACGGTGGGCTTGGCCGGTTGTACCGGGGCGGCATCTGCAGGCGCCTTGGCATCCGGTGAATCCGGGGCCAGGGTCTGGCAGCCCTGGAGCAAGGCAAGGGCAAGGAGCAACGCGTAGGATCTATTCATAATCGGGATTTGGGCGGCTTACCAGCGGTCGGATCATCATGACACAAGCGCCGGGGCAAACCCATAAGCGAAGGTCTCGGTAGGGGTAGACTATAGAGACAATAGCGAGCGGTGGTTGTTCTGCGCTCTGCGAAGTAGGACAATTATCGGCTTCTCGTCACAATCAGCGACCTTGCATGGCCTTTCTTGCCCTCGGTATCAACCATAAGACTGCCTCGGTAGACGTACGCGAGCGCGTGGCGTTTACCCCTGAGCAGCTGGTGGACGCCTTGCAGCAGCTCTGCCGACTGACCGCCAGCCGCGAAGCCGCGATCCTTTCGACCTGCAACCGCAGCGAGCTTTATATAGAGCAGGACCACCTGGCCGCAGAGAGCATCCTGCGCTGGCTGGCCGAATACCATCAGCTGAGCCTGGATGAACTGCGCGCCAGCGCCTACATCCATGAAGATCACGATGCCGTGCGGCACATGATGCGTGTGGCCTCCGGGCTCGACTCGCTGGTGCTGGGCGAGCCGCAGATCCTCGGCCAGATGAAGTCGGCCTACGCCGTGGCCCGCGAAGCCGGGACCATCGGCCCGCTGCTCGGGCGCCTGTTCCAGGCGACCTTCAGCGCCGCCAAGCAGGTGCGTACCGACACGGCCATCGGCGAAAACCCGGTGTCGGTGGCCTTTGCCGCCGTGAGCCTGGCCAAGCAGATCTTCAGCGACCTGGGCCGTAGCCAGGCGCTGCTGATCGGTGCCGGTGAAACCATCACCCTGGTGGCCCGTCACCTGCACGAGCAGGGCGTACGGCGCATCGTCGTCGCCAACCGCACTTTGGAGCGCGCCAGCACCCTGGCCGAACAGTTCGGGGCCCACGCGGTGCTGCTGGCCGACATCCCCCAGGAACTGGTCAACAGCGATATCGTCATCAGTTCCACCGCCAGCCAGTTGCCGATCCTCGGCAAGGGCGCGGTGGAAAGTGCCCTGAAGCAGCGCCGGCACAAGCCGATCTTCATGGTCGACATCGCCGTGCCGCGGGATATTGAACCGCAGGTTGGCGAACTCGATGACGTCTATCTGTACACCGTCGATGACCTGCACGAAGTGGTCGCCGAGAACCTCAAGAGTCGCCAGGGTGCTGCCCAGGCTGCCGAAGAGCTGGTCTCGGTGGGTGCTGAAGATTTCATGCTGCGCCTGCGCGAGCTGGCTGCGGTGGATGTACTCAAGGCATACCGTCAGCAGAGCGAACGCCTGCGTGACGAAGAGCTGCAAAAGGCCCAGCGCCTGCTGGCCAATGGTGCCAGTGCCGACGAGGTGCTGGTGCAGCTGGCCCGTGGCCTGACCAACAAATTGCTGCATGCGCCCAGCGTGCAACTGAAAAAGCTCTCTGCCGAAGGCCGCCTCGATGCGCTGGCCATGGCCCAGGAACTCTTTGCCCTCTCCGAGGGTTCGACGGATAAAACCCCGCAATGAAAGCGTCGCTGCTGAATAAACTGGACACACTCCAGGACCGTTTCGAGGAACTGACCGCCCTGCTGGGCGATGCCGAGGTCATTTGCGACCAGACTCGCTTTCGCGCCTATTCCCGTGAATACGCTGAAGTCGAGCCGGTAGCCGTTACCTACGCCCAGTGGCGCAAGGTCCAGGATGACCTGGCCGGCGCCCAGGCGCTGCTCAAGGACAGCGACCCGGACCTGCGCGAAATGGCCGTGGAAGAAGTGCGCGAAGCCAAGGAGCAACTGGCCCTGCTGGAAAACCAGCTGCAGCGCATGTTGCTGCCCAAGGACCCCAACGACGGGCGCAACGTGTTTCTGGAAATCCGCGCCGGTACCGGCGGTGACGAGGCGGCGATCTTCTCCGGCGACCTGTTCCGCATGTACTCGCGCTACGCCGAAAAACGCGGCTGGCGCCTGGAGATCCTCTCGGAGAACGAAGGCGAGCATGGCGGCTACAAGGAGATCATTGCCCGGGTCGAAGGCGACAGTGTCTACGGCAAGCTGAAGTTCGAGTCCGGTGCGC
Organism: Pseudomonas sp. 2835; assembly: GCF_050435905.1. Taxonomy (NCBI): domain Bacteria; kingdom Pseudomonadati; phylum Pseudomonadota; class Gammaproteobacteria; order Pseudomonadales; family Pseudomonadaceae; genus Pseudomonas; species Pseudomonas sp. 2835. Next base: position 128,194 of record NZ_JBNDLE010000002.1, read on the forward strand.
ACCGCGTCCAGCGTGTGCCCGAGACCGAATCCCAGGGCCGTATCCACACCTCGGCCTGCACCGTGGCGGTGCTGCCGGAGCCGGACGAGCAGGTGGCGATCGAGATCAACCCGGCGGACTTGCGTGTCGACACCTACCGCGCCTCCGGTGCCGGTGGTCAGCACATCAACAAGACTGACTCGGCGATCCGCATCACCCACTTGCCCACCGGCATTGTCGTCGAGTGCCAGGAAGAACGTTCCCAGCACAAGAACCGCGCCCGGGCGATGTCCTGGCTGTCGGCCAAGCTCAACGACATCCAGACCAGCGCGGCGCAGAATGCCATGGCCAGTGAGCGCAAGCTGCTGGTCGGTTCGGGTGACCGTTCCGAGCGAATTCGTACCTACAACTATCCTCAGGGGCGGGTGACCGATCACCGCATCAACCTGACCCTGTATTCCCTGGATGACGTTCTGGCCGGTGGGGTCGACGCGGTAATCGAGCCGTTGCTGGCCGAGTACCAGGCGGATCAACTGGCAGCACTGGGTGAGTAAATGACGATTATTGCCAGCTTGCTCCGCGGTGCGGAGCTGCCGGATTCGCCGACCGCGCGTCTGGATATCGAACTGCTGTTGGCGGCGGCCATCGGCAAGTCGCGCAGCTACCTGCACACCTGGCCGGAGCGGATTGTCAGCAGCGAAGCGGCGCTGACCTTTGCCGACTACCTGCAGCGCCGCCGCGCCGGTGAGCCGGTGGCCTACATTCTGGGTCAGCAGGGGTTCTGGAACCTCGACCTGGAAGTGGCCCCGCATACCTTGATCCCGCGCCCGGAAACCGAACTGCTGGTGGAAACCGCCCTGCAGTTGTTGCCGGGTAGCGCCGCCAGGCTGCTTGACCTGGGCACCGGCACCGGGGCGATTGCCCTGGCCCTGGCCAGTGAGCGTCCACAGTGGCAGGTCACCGCTGTCGATCGCGTACTCGAAGCCGTGGCCCTGGCCGAGCGCAACCGCCAGCGCCTGCAACTGAACAACGTCAACGTACGCAGCAGCCACTGGTTCGATGCCCTGGCCGGCGAGCGCTATGACCTGATCATCAGCAACCCGCCGTACATTGCCGCCGCCGACCCGCACCTGGTGGCCGGCGACGTGCGCTTTGAGCCCAGCAGCGCGCTGGTCTCCGGCGAAGACGGCCTGGACGACCTGCGCTGCATCGTCAGCCAGGCGCCGGCGCACCTGCTGCCGGCTGGCTGGCTGCTGCTCGAACACGGTTACGACCAGGCCGCCGCGGTGCGCGAACTGCTGGCCAAACATGATTTCGAACAGATCGAAAGCCGCCTCGATCTTAACGGACACGAGCGCATCACCCTGGGACGGCTGTCGTGCTGAGCGACCAGGAGCTTTTGCGCTACAGCCGGCAGATCCTCCTGGCACAGGTGGATATCGACGGTCAGCTACGGCTGAAAAACAGCAAGGCGCTGATCGTCGGCCTTGGCGGCCTCGGTTCGCCAGTGGCGCTGTACCTGGCGGCCGCCGGGGTTGGCGAACTGCACCTGGCCGACTTCGATACCGTGGATGTCACCAACCTGCAGCGCCAGGTCTTGCACGACAGCGCATCGGTAGGCTTGAGCAAGGTCGATTCGGCGCTTGCCCGCCTGACGGCGATCAACCCGCAAATCACCCTCAAAGCACATCGCAGCGCGCTGGATGAGGACTCATTGGCCGAAGCGGTAAAGGCCGTGGACCTGGTGCTCGATTGCTCCGACAACTTTGCCACCCGCGAAGCCGTCAATGCCGCCTGCGTTGCCCACGGCAAGCCATTGGTCAGTGGCGCGGCGATTCGCCTGGAAGGGCAGTTGTCGGTGTTCGACCCGCGCAACCCGCAAAGCCCCTGCTACCACTGCCTGTACGGGCATGGCAGCGAAGCCGAACTGACCTGTAGCGAAGCCGGTGTGCTTGGCCCGCTGGTGGGCCTGGTCGGCAGCCTGCAAGCGCTCGAGGCGCTCAAGCTGCTGGCCGGTTTCGGCGAGCCGTTGGTAGGCCGCTTGCTGTTGATTGATGCCCTCGGCAGCCGCTTCCGGGAGCTGCGGGTCAAGCGCGACCCTGGCTGTAGCGTGTGTGGCGAGCATCATGGCTGACGCTGCGACGGCGCCGGTCGGCGTTTTTGATTCCGGAGTCGGCGGCCTGTCGGTGCTGGCCGAGATCCAGCGCCTGCTGCCCAACGAGTCGCTGCTGTATGTGGGTGACTGCGGCTACATTCCCTATGGCGAGAAGTCGCCGGAGTTCATCCGCCAGCGCTGTCGCATGGTCGCTGAGTTCTTCCGCGAGCAGGGGGCCAAGGCCATGGTCCTGGCCTGCAATACCGCCACCGTGGCGGCAGTGGCAGATTTACGCGAACAGTACCCACATTGGCCGATCGTGGGCATGGAGCCTGCGGTAAAACCTGCCGCCGCCGCGACCCGCAGCGGTGTGGTCGGCGTTCTGGCCACCACTGGCACCCTGCAAAGCGCCAAGTTCGTCGCCTTGCTCGATCGCTTTGCCAACGACATTCGCGTCGTCACCCAGCCTTGCCCGGGCCTGGTGGAATGCATCGAAGCGGGCGATCTGAGCAGCCCGGTGGTGCGCGAAATGCTGCAAGGGTATGTAAAGCCCTTGCTCGACGCGGGTTGCGACACCCTGATCCTCGGCTGTACCCATTACCCCTTCCTCAAGCCCTTGCTGGCGCAAATGATCCCCGCTTCGGTGGCGATCATCGACACCGGCGCCGCGGTTGCCCGGCAATTGCAGCGGCTGCTGGGCGAGCGTGAGTTACTGGCTGCAGGGCCGGCTGGCGATGCGCAATTCTGGACCAGTGCCAGCCCCGAACATTTGCGAAACATCCTTCCAATGTTGTGGAATAAATCTGACAGTGTGCGAAGCTTCCCAATGTAAAAAAAGTGTGAAAAGCACTCAACATTGACTGAACTAACGCAACGCTGCCGATTTCTATTTATTGTCTGGTGAGACAGAAAAACCAACAACAGCATTAGGAAAAAGGACGTTTCTCATGAAGAAACTGCTTTGCTTGGCTGCTCTTGCAGCCGTTACCCTGGGGCAATCTTTCGCAACTCAAGCAGCGGACGTGTCGTTCTCGGTCGGACAGACCGGCGACTCGACCATGACCTACCGCCTCGGTCTGCAATCGAACTGGGATGCAAGCTGGTGGCAGACCAGCGTAGGCCGTATCACCGGCTATTGGGACGGTGCCTACACCTATTGGGATGGCGACGAGACGGCAAGTAACCACAGCCTGTCGTTTGCGCCGGTATTCGTTTACGAGTTCGCCGGTGAGTCGGTCAAGCCCTATATCGAAGCCGGTATTGGCGTAGCCGCGTTTTCCAGTACCGAAGTTGAGAGCAATAAACTCGGTTCTTCTTTCCAGTTCGAAGACCGTATCGGCTTTGGTCTGCGCTTTGCTGGCGGGCATGAAGTTGGCGTGCGCGCGATCCACTATTCCAACGCCGGGCTGCAAACGCCCAACGATGGGGTAGAAAGTTACGCGTTGCACTACCGTATGCCGCTCTGACCTGAAAAGTACTGCCCTGTGTCTTACACAGGGCTTGCAGGTTGTTGGGGCAGTGGCCAGAGGCTGTTGAGGTTGAGGGCTTCGAGCAGCAGCTCGGGAGCTCGTTCCGGCAGCCTCTGAATGATCACATCTGCGGCGCTTTCCGGCGTCCATAGTTCAGGCCGGACCTGAACCGCCACCAGTGGCGTTTTTAAAGCTTGTGGCGCGACCACGGTCAAGGCGATGCCTTTGCCCTCCAGGTTCTGGCGCTCAGCGCGAAACACCTGCGCCAGGTTGTTGTCCGCGGTTGCCGGCTGGCTTGGCTCGCAGAGTTGCAACGCCGAATAGCGGCTGAGGACCGCCAGCACTTGGGGCGCCTGGCCTTTTTCCAGCAGCGGCATTGCCACGTTCAGGCAGTGAACCGAGGCACTCAGGTTGCTGCTGGCGATGGCTTCGAAAATCGCCGTCGGCGGCAGGCTGGCGTCCAGGTAATCGCAAGTACCGGCATTCACCAGCAGGCAGTCGAGGGCGCCCCAGTGGGTCTTGAGTTGCTGGCTGGCTTGCGCTGCTTGCGCACCGTCAGTGAGATTGCCGTCGAGCAGCAACAGCTGCTCGGGGTTGAGCTGCGACAGGCCTTTCAATTCAGGCGATACGCGCCCGCTGGCAGCGACTTTCCAGCCCTGCTCAAGCAGTTGTTGCACCAGCGCCAGGCCCAAGCCGCTGCTTGCACCGGTGACCCACACCTTACGCGCGATGGGTTCGCTCACGTTACTGCCCTCTCTTCCTGCCGTGTGGGTAAACTCTTGAATGCATTCAACGCACGTTGGCGACTGCTACCGAGGTCCACAATGGGGTGCGGATAATGATTAGTAGCAAAAAGATCGCCAACAGGCACGGGGTTGTGGATTTTTTTTTTATCCAGGTCGGCAAGCTCTGGCAGCCATTGCCGAATGAAGCGCCCTTCGCTGTCGAATCGCTGGGACTGGCTCACCGGGTTGAAAATGCGGAAATAGGGCGCCGCGTCGGTTCCGGTCGAGGCGCTCCACTGCCAGCCGCCGTTGTTGGCGGCCAGGTCGCCGTCGATCAGGTGGCGCATGAAGAAGCGCTCGCCTTCACGCCAGTCGATCAGCAGGTTCTTGGTCAGGAACATGGCGACGACCATGCGCAGGCGGTTGTGCATCCAGCCGGTGGCGAGCAACTGGCGCATGGCCGCATCGATGATCGGGATACCGGTCTGCCCTTGTTGCCAGGCCTTGAGCTCGTCCGGCGCGTGGCGCCAGGGTAGCGCCTCGGTTTCCGGGCGGAAGGCGCGGTGCATCGAAACCCGCGGGTAGCCAACCAGGATGTGTTTGTAGAACTCGCGCCAGAGCAGCTCGTTGATCCAGGTCACCAGGCCGCGGTTGCCACTGTCGAACTCGCCGAAGTTGTGGCCCAGCGCAGCATGCAGGCACTGGCGCGGCGAAATCACTCCTGCCGCCAGGTAGGCAGACAGTTGGCTGGTGCCGGCGACTGCGGGGAAGTCGCGGTGCTCCTGGTAGTCTTCGGCACATTCATCAATGAAACGCTGCAGGCGGCGCTGGGCTTCTTCTTCGCCGGCAGGCCAGAGCTCGCGTAACGCCTGGGAGGGCGTATTGAAGCCGGCCACCTCGGCAGGCACCGGGTCGCTGGCAATAGGCATCGGCGCTTGTGCCTTGATTGCCTTGACCAAGGGTGGCAAGCCCAAGTGCAAACGCTCGTAACAGACCTTGCGGAACTGGCTGAAAACCTGGAAGTAACCGCCGCTGCGGGTCAGGATGCTGCCGGGGCGCAGTAGCAACTGGTCAAGATAACCATGGGCGCCAATGCCTTGCTGCGCGAGGACGTCCCGCACCGCCTGGTCGCGGGCGCTTTCATTGACGCCGTACTCTTCGTTGAAGTGTACGGCCTGTACCTGATGTTCACGGCACAGCTGCAGCAGAGCCTGCGGCGCCTGTTGCCAGGTGTCGGCGTGGCGGATCAGCAGGGGAATGTTCAACTGCGCCAGCGCTGTGCGCAGGCTTTGCAGGTTACGCAACCAGAAATCGACCTTGCACGGCGCATCGTCGTGGCGCTGCCACTGCCCGGGGCTGAGCAGCCACACCGCCAGGGTCGGGCCGCGTTCGCAGGCCGCTGCCAGTGCAGTGTTGTCGAATACGCGCAGGTCGCTGCGCAGCCAGATCAGTTGCATGCTGTTCCTTTACCGTTCATGGGGGTGTTCGGGCATGCGCCCACTCAGTTGTTGCAGGCACCGGAGCGCCGCCTGGGGCGAATCGAGGGCAAACAGCGTCTTGTCCGTCCAGGCCTGCAGGGCATGCTTATGAATGCTGACTGCGCGGCCGCACAGGAGTTTCGGGATTTCGACGTTGGCCAGGCTTCTTTGCAAGCGGGCGATGTCGACCGATTTGTCGATGCTCAGCAGCAACGCCCATGGCTGCAGCCGTGCCACCGCCAGGCTCAACTCGTTGCCCGGCGGCGGCCAGTCGAAGACCTGCACCGGGTATCCGGCATTGCTCGCCAGCCAGGCGCTCAGCCACAGTCGCGGGTCGAAGGACAAGTCCGAGCCGTTGACCAAAAGCAAGGGGGCGCCGCCGAGCTGATGGTTGTTGTGGTAGATCCGCGTACCCAGTTTGCTGCGCAGCCAGGAATGAAAGAACACTTGCTCGAGGCCCGCGGCAAACTGGCCTTGCCAGCGCAGCTCGAGGTCGGCAAGCAGTGGCATCAACAGCTGTTCGCAGAGCGTTGCCGCCGGGTACAGGGCCATGGCCTGGTTCAGCTGTTGCTCAAGGCGGCGCTCGGCGAGGGCGGCGATGGCGTCCTTGAGCTGCTCACGCAGGGCTTGCCAGTCACTGCCGGCGGGGGGCTGTGCTTCGGCGGGGTTGGCCGCAAGCAGGGTTTTGACCTGGCTGACCGCAACGCCGCGGTTCAGCCAGGTGAGTATTTGCTGGATACGCTGGACGTTTTCCTGGCTATAGAGGCGATGGCCCTTGCCGGTGCGTTGCGGCACGATCAAGCCATAGCGCCTTTCCCAGGCGCGCAGGGTGACCGGGTTGACTCCGGTCAGGCGCGTCACCTCGCGGATCGGCAGCAGGGTTTCAGATGGCATTGCGCAAGCTCAGGTTTTCCGGATGCGGTTGCAGGTACACCTGCTGCGCCAGGTAGGGGGCGGGGTGGTTGCGCAAGTGATGCTTGAGCAGGGTCAGCGGTACCACCAGCGGTACTACGCCCGCATGGTACTGGGCGATCAATTGCCGGATTTCCTGCTTGTCGTCGCGGCTCAGGGCATCGCGCAGGTAACCACTGAGGTGCAGCAGCACGTTGCTGTGAGTGCCACGGCTGGCGCAACGGCTCAGGGCCTGCATCAACTGGCTGAAATAGCGCGGGGCGAGCACTTCGGGATCGTCGTCACGGCTCATGCTGCCCAACAGCTTGCCGAGGATCTTGTACTGCTGGGGGTTGTGCGCCATCAGCTGATATTTGTAGCGGGCATGGAAAGCGATCAGGGCGCCGCGACTGACACCAGCGGCGATTACCTGTTGCCAGTCGGCGTAGGCGTACACCCGGGTAATGAAGTTCTCGCGCAGTACCGGATCACAGAGCCTGCCGTCTTCTTCCACCGGCAGGTCGGGACGTTGCTCGCAAAACGCGGCGGCGAAGAGCCCGCGGCCACCCTCGGGCGCCGGGTAGCCATTGGCCTGATAGACCTTGACCCGCTCCAGGCCGCAGGACGGTGATTTGTGCATGAAAATGTAGCCGCAGATGTCGTCGAGGTCCTTGGCCATCTGCTGGCCGTAGGCGCGTAGCGGGCCAGACAGATCCAGGCCGGGGTCGCGGCTGCACACGGCCTGCGGGTCGGCAGGATCACCGACCAGGCGGATGGGGGCACGCGGAACGCCCAGGCCGATGGCGACCTCCGGGCAGACCGGGACGAAATCGAAATGCTCGCTGAGGATCTCGTTGCACAGCCGCGAGGCTTTGTGACCACCGTTGAAACGCACCTCCTGACCGATCAGGCAGGCGCTGACAGCGATACGGGGTTTGCGCGGCAGGTCACGAGTGTCCATGAACAGATCCTGAAAAAGATTGTACAAAAGTAAAAACCTGTACAGATAAATCCCATCATAGAGATAAACCTATGCAAGTCAAATCACTTGTACAGCCTTTGTCCAGGGTGTTGAAAAACGTCAAGCGGGGCTGAACAGAAGCAGCCCCGGCAGGTGTTACTCCAAGTGCTCGAGCAGGCGTCGGGCAGCCTCCTGGCCACTGAGCCAGGCGCCTTCGACCCGGCCCGACAGGCACCAGTCACCGCAGGCATACAAGCCCAGGTCAGCGTCGGCCAGGGCGCCCCATTCATGGTTGCTGGCCGGTCGGGCATAGAGCCAGCGGTGGGCGAGGGAGAAGTTGGGAGCAGGCACCACGCAGCCGACCAGTTCGGCGAAGTCGCCCCACAGCTGTTCGATCACCGCCTCCTTGGCCAGGTCGATGTGCTGCTTGCTCCAGCTGGAGGTGGCATGCAGTACCCAGGTATCCATGTGTTCATCGCGCCCGGGTTTGCTGCGGTTGCGCGCCAGCCAATCAAGTGCGCTGCCTTGCACGAAGCAGCCTTGCATCGGCGTGTCGAGCGGTGTATCGAAGGCCAGGGCAATTGCCCAGGTCGGGTCCATCTGCACGCCGGCGGCGGCTGCGGCGAGCTTGGGTGCCGATGCCAGCAGCGGGGTGGCCTGGGGCGCGGGCACCGCCACCACCACGCGGCTGAAGGGGCCATGGCTGCAGCCGTCGGTGTCCTGCAGGTGCCAGTACTTCTGGCCGCGATAGACCTCGGCGATGCGGCAACTGAAGTTCACCGTGACATCCTTGAGCAGGCCGCGGGTGATCGCGCTCATGCGCGGTACGCCGACCCAGCGTGTCTGCTCATCGGGGGAGGGGCTGAGCACGCCATCCTGGTACTGGTACAACTGTGGCTTCCACTCTGCTGCCCAGCCAGCGGTCACCCATTGCTGAAGCTGGTCGACGAAGCGCCGGTCGCGGGCGGTGAAGTACTGGGCGCCGAGATCGAGGGCACCGGCGTCGCTGCGCTTGCTGGCCATGCGCCCACCACTGCCGTGGCCCTTGTCGAACAAATGAACGGTCTGCCCGGCCTTTTGCAACGCCTGGGCGGCGGACAGGCCGGCGATACCGGCCCCGATGATGGCAATAGGTACAGTCATGATGGCCTCTTCGAACCTTGTGGTTGCAGACTACGCTGCCCGGCAAACCTGTACAATGCATGAATCTTGTATAAGATGATTCCGCTCGTTACCACAGGTTGGCCTATGTTTATCCGAGAGCGATCGGTCAAAAAAGTGCCTTGTTGTTAAAAATAGACCACTGGCGCGCCAAGCGAGGACACAGCCATGCATATATTGCTGACCGGCGGTACCGGGTTGATCGGCCAACACCTGTGTCAGCACTGGCTGGCTCAGGGGCATCGGCTGACGGTCTGGAGTCGACGCCCCGAGCAGGTGGGCAGGTTGTGTGGCGCTGGCGTGCGCGGCATTGCCCGCCTCGATGAGCTGGCCGATGACGACAGCGTGGACGCGGTGATCAACCTGGCCGGCGCGCCGATCGCCGATCGGCCCTGGAGTTCCAGCCGTCGCGCCTTGCTCTGGGCCAGTCGCATCACCTTGACCGAGCAATTGCTGGCCTGGCTCGAGGCGCGCCAGCAGCGCCCCGAGGTACTGATCTCGGGCTCGGCGGTAGGCTGGTATGGCGATGGTGGCGAGCGTGAGCTCACCGAGGCCTCGCAGCCGGTCAAGGAGGATTTTGCCAGTCAGCTGTGCATCGCCTGGGAAGAAACCGCCATGGCTGCGCAGCCGCTGGGGATTCGTGTGGTGCTGGTGCGCACTGGCCTGGTGCTGTCGAGCGAGGGCGGCTTTTTGTCGCGCCTGCGCCTGCCGTTCAAACTCGGGCTGGGCGGGCCTATCGGCGACGGTCGGCAGTGGATGCCGTGGATTCATATACACGACCAGGTCGCCCTGATTGATTTTCTCTTGCAGCACAAGGATGCCAGCGGTCCTTATAATGCCTGTGCCCCAGAGCCGGTGCGCAACCGCGAGTTCGCCAGGCGTCTGGGTCGGGCCATGCACCGCCCGGCGTTCATGCCACTGCCGGCGCTGGTGCTCAAGGCCGGGCTTGGCGAGTTGTCGACCCTGCTGCTGGGCGGGCAACGGGCGCGGCCGGTGCGTTTGCTGGCTGGCGGTTTCACCTTCCGCTTCAATGATCTGCAATCGGCCCTGGACGAGTTGTCCAGCCGCCTCTGAAATAGGACGTTGCATGACCGATCACGCTTTGCTGCTGGTCAACCTGGGTTCACCGGCCTCCACTTCTGTTGCCGACGTGCGCCGGTACCTCAATCAGTTTCTCATGGACCCCTATGTCATCGACCTGCCATGGCCGGTGCGGCGCTTGCTGGTATCGCTGATCCTGATCAAGCGCCCGGAGCAGTCGGCCCATGCCTATGCCTCGATCTGGTGGGACGAAGGCTCACCGCTGGTGGTGCTGACCCGCCGCCTGCAGGCGGCCATGCGCGAGCAGTGGAGCCACGGCCCGGTGGAAATCGCCATGCGCTACGGCGAACCTTCGTTGCCGACGGTGCTGGCGCGCCTGGCCAGCCAGGGCGTGAAGAAGGTCACCCTGGCGCCGCTGTACCCGCAGTTTGCCGACAGCACCGTGACCACGGTCATCGAGCAGGCGAAACAGGTGATTGCCGACCACAAGCTGCCGCTCGAGATGGCGATTCTGCAGCCGTTCTACGACAAGCCGGAATACATCGACGCCCTGGTAGCCAGCGCGCAGCCATATTTGCAGGAGGATTACGATCACCTGCTGCTCAGCTTCCATGGCCTGCCCGAGCGACACCTGAAAAAACTCGACCCCACCGGCAAGCATTGTTTCCAGGACGCCGATTGCTGCCGCAACGCTTCGCCCGAGGTGCTTGCGGTCTGCTATCGCGGCCAGTGCCTGCGCACCGCCCAGGCGTTCGCGCAGAAGATGGGCATCCCCGACGGCAAGTGGTCGGTGTCGTTCCAGTCAAGACTGGGGCGGGCGAAGTGGATCGAGCCGTACACCGAAACGCGGCTGGACGAGTTGGGCAAGTCAGGGGTGAAAAAACTGCTGGTGATGTGCCCGGCGTTTGTTGCCGACTGCATCGAAACCCTGGAAGAGATTGGTGACCGCGGGCGCGAGCAGTTTGTCGAGGCCGGCGGCGAGGAACTGGTGCTGGTGCCGTGCCTGAATGATCACCCGCAATGGGTGCAGGCGTTGAAGGGGATGTGTCTGCAAGCAGGTTGAAAGCAAGGGGCCGCTGTGCGACCCATCGCCGGCAACGCCGGCTCCCACAATGGCGATGCATGCACTCTGTGGGAGCTGGCTTTGCCAGCGATGGGCCGCGCAGCGGCCCCATCAGGCAATCAGATCAAGGCAACTGATCGTCCAGCGCCTTGTTTTTCCAGCTGTCGTTACCCGGCAGCAGCAGGTTCAAGGCAATAGCCACCACCGCGCACAGGGCGATGCCCTTCAGGCCCCAGTCATCGGGGCCTGTGCCGCTACCGATCAGCACGCCGCCGATACCGAACACCAGGGTCACCGAAACGATCACCAGGTTGCGCGCTTCGCTCAGATCGATCTTGTGGCGAATCATGGTGTTCATGCCCACCGCCGCGATCGAGCCGAACAGCAGGCAGAGGATGCCGCCCATTACCGGCACCGGAATGCTCTGCAGCAGCGCGCCGAACTTGCCGATGAAGGCCAGGGTGATGGCAAAGATTGCCGCCCAGGTCATGATCTTCGGGTTGTAGTTCTTGGTCAGCATCACCGCGCCGGTCACTTCGGCGTAGGTGGTGTTGGGCGGCCCGCCGAACAGGCCGGCAGTGGTGGTGGCGATGCCGTCACCGAGCAGGGTGCGGTGCAGGCCAGGTTTTTTCAGGTAGTCGCGGCCAGTCACGCTGCCCACCGCAATAACCCCGCCGATGTGCTCGATCGCCGGCGCCAGGGCCACCGGTACGATGAACAGGATTGCCTGCCAGTTGAACGCTGGCGCGGTGAAGTGCGGCAGCGCCAGCCAGGGCGCGGCGGCGATCTTGGCGGTGTCGACCACGCCAAAGTAGAACGACAGGGCAAAGCCCACCAGCACGCCGGCGATGATCGGCACCAGGCGGAAGATGCCCTTGCCGAATACTGCGACGATCAGGGTGGTCAGCAGTGCCGGCATGGAGATCATCATCGCGGTGCTGTACGGCAGCAGCTCGGTGCCGTCACCGGCCTTGCCCATGGCCATGTTGGCGGCAATCGGCGCCATTGCCAGGCCGATCGAGATGATCACCGGGCCGATCACTACCGGCGGCAGCAGGCGGTCGATAAAGCCGGTGCCTTTGATTTTCACCGCAAGGCCGAGGAAGGTGTAGACGAAGCCCGCCGCCATGACCCCGCCCATGGTCTCGGCCAGGCCGAACTGGCCCTTGGCGAGGATGATCGGGGTAATGAAGGCGAAGCTCGAGGCCAGGAACACGGGTACCTGACGGCCGGTAACCACCTGAAACAGCAGAGTTCCCAAACCCGCCGTGAACAGCGCGACGTTGGGATCGAGGCCGGTAATCAGCGGCATCAATACCAGCGCGCCGAAGGCGACGAAGAGCATCTGCGCGCCGGAGACGACCTGGCGCCAGAGCGGGTCGTTGAACTCATCCTGCATGTTCAGGCGTCCTTCTGCTTGGTACCGAAGATCTTGTCACCGGCATCGCCCAGGCCCGGGATGATGTAGCCGTGCTCGTTCAGGCACTGGTCAATCGAGGCGGTGTAGATCTGCACGTCCGGATGGGCTTTTTCCACCACGGCGATACCTTCGGGGGCAGCAACCAGGACCATGGCACGGATGTCCTTGCAACCCGCTTTTTTCAGCAGGTCGATGGTGGCGACCATCGAGGCGCCGGTGGCCAGCATCGGGTCGATGATCAGCGCCAGGCGCTCGTTGATTTCCGGGGCGAGTTTTTCCAGGTAGGTGTGCGCTTCGAGGGTTTCCTCGTTGCGGGCCACGCCCACGGCGCTGACCTTGGCGCCTGGAATAAGGCTGAGCACGCCGTCGAGCATGCCGATGCCGGCGCGCAGGATCGGGACTACAGTGATCTTCTTGCCGGCGATCTTCTCGACCTGGACCTTGCCGCACCAGCCGTCGATTTCGTAGCTTTCCAGCGGCAGGTCTTTGGTCGCTTCGTAGGTCAGGAGCGTGCCGACTTCCTGGGCGAGCTCGCGAAAGTTCTTGGTGCTGATGTCGGCGCGGCGCATCAGGCCGAGCTTGTGGCGGATCAGCGGATGGCGGATCTCACGGGTAGGCATAGGGAAAAGCTCCGGGGGGCGGGCAAAAAAACCGCGCTAGATTAATCTATTCAGCCATGCATGTCCTCAGACTTACTGGACGTTAGTCCAGAAATGCTTGATCTGATGCGACGGGATGCGTACCTTTGCCCGCTTTTCTCAATTGCCGCCCCTTGGAGAGCGCCATGTCCGCCGATCTCGAGCACATCCGTCAAGTCATGCGCGAGGCTGACTGCCTGCACACCGAAGCCGAAGTCGAGGCAGCCATCGCCCGCGTGGGCGCGCAGATCACCGAAGTACTGGCTGACAGCAACCCGGTCGTCTTCTGCGTGATGAACGGCGGCCTGATCTTCGCCGGCAAGCTGCTGACCCATCTGCAGTTCCCGCTGGAATCGTCCTACCTGCACGCCACCCGCTACCGCAACCAGACCAGCGGCGGTGACCTGTTCTGGAAGGCCAAGCCGGAAGTCTCGTTCATCGATCGCGATGTGCTGATCATCGACGATATTCTTGATGAAGGTCATACCCTCAGCGCCATTATCGACTTCTGCAAGCACGCTGGCGCCCGCGCCGTGCACACTGCCGTGCTGATCGACAAGGACCACGACCGCAAGGCCAGCGCCGACCTCAAGGCCGATTTCTGCGGCCTGAGCTGTGTTGACCGCTACGTATTCGGTTATGGCATGGACTACAAAGGCTACTGGCGCAACGCCAACGGCATTTACGCCGTCAAAGGCCTCTGAGATACAGTCTTGTGGCAAGCCCGCCCATGTTGGGTGGGCCTGCCCCGCGCTGACGCCGTCCCATGCTAGAGTGCCAGGCTGCCCCCAAGGAGCCTGACATGCGTGCGATTTTCCCCCTGTTGTTCCTGCTGAGCATGCCGCTGGCCGCGGCGCCCCTGCACAGCCAGTTCCTGCCGCCCGATGATCTTGGGCTGCGCAAGGAAGTTGCCGATTCGCAGCAGTTGCTGCAGGTCACCAGCTATTCGGTGGTAGTAGGCAATCAGCGCCAGTCCAATCAGCAACCCATTCCCGTCACTTCGCCGTTGATCCTGCGCCTGAAGGGCAAGCCGCTGAGCAAGGGCGCGACCATCAGCCAGGTGCTGATCAGCTTCGACGCCGAAAGCAAAAGCCTGAAAAAGCCGGTCTTCGACGACAAGAGCAAGACCCTGACCCTCAATTACCCACTGGCCCAGTACCGGGTGATGCTCGACCTGCTGCGCAACGATACTGTCTATGTGCAGTTCCTCAGCTACCCCAATGGCCATATCTGGGCCGATCTGCACACCGGCAGCGTACGCGCGCGTTGAGTGCCGGCGCTGCCCGGGGGTAAACTGCCGGCCCGTGAAAATGTCCGTGATGGTTCAGTTGGAGTCGGCAATGCGTAAAGACAAGAAGCAAGTGATTGGTGATGAGATCAGCGACGACTACATCAAGTCGTTCCTGCAGTACGAGCCGGCCGATGGCGCTACTTCGCCGTCTCATCACAAGCTGATCAAGGGCTACCGCGGCCTGCGCGTCGATGACTTCGAGCGCTATGTCGGCTTCTTCGTCGAAGCTGGCTATGACCTGGACGGCAAGGACGAGCACGGCCAGACCTTCGTTGAAGCCATCGCGGACCAGCGCAACGCACCCGAGTACGTCGAGATCATCGACAAGGCTCGCGGCTGATACCAGCGCCCATAAAAAAACGCCCCGAAGGGCGTTTTTTTATGCCGGCAGGTTATGCGTAGCTCTGCGCCGGGCTGCTTTCGACCAGGCCCAGGGCCTCGTCGTTGTACGCACTGATCTTGTGGTACAGGGCCGCGTCGGTGGCCAGGACCTTTTCCCGGGCCGGGAAGATTTCCTTGAGCTTGGCCGCCCAGGCGCCCTTGGCCTGCTCGGGGAAGCAGCGCTCGATCAGTTCCAGCATGATCGACACAGTCACCGAAGCACCAGGGGATGCACCGAGCAGGGCGGCCAGGGAGCCGTCCTTGGCTGCAACCAGTTCGGTACCGAACTGCAGGATGCCGCCTTTTTTCGGGTCTTTCTTGATGATCTGCACACGCTGGCCAGCCACTTCCAGGCGCCAGTCCTCGGCCTTGGCCTCGGGGTAGAAGCGACGCAGGGAGTCCAGGCGCTGCTCCATCGACTGCATCACTTCGCTAACCAGGTATTTGGTCAGGTCCATGTTGTCGCGGGCCACGGCCAGCATCGGGCCGATATTGCCCATGCGCACCGAAAGCGGCAGGTCAAGGAACGAGCCATGCTTGAGGAACTTGGTGGTGAAGCCGGCATACGGGCCGAACAACAGTGAGGTCTTGCCGTCGACCACGCGGGTATCCAGGTGCGGTACCGACATCGGTGGCGAACCTACCGCGGCCTGGCTGTAGACCTTGGCCTGGTGGCGCTTGACCACTTCCGGGTTGTCGCAACGCAGCCACTGGCCGCTGACCGGGAAGCCGCCAAAGCCCTTGCTCTCTTCGATGCCCGACAGTTGCAGCAGCGGCAGGGCCGCGCCACCGGCGCCGAGGAATACGAAGCGGGCATCGACTTCACGGCTGCTGCCGCTGTTGACGTCCTTGATGCTGACGGTCCAGCCGCTGCCGTTACGGCGCAGGCCGGTGACCTTCTTGCAGTACTTGACCTGTGCTTCGGGGGCGTTGGCCAGGTGCTTGAGCAGCTTGTTGGTCAGCGCGCCGAAGTTGACGTCGGTGCCTTTCATGACGCGGGTGGCGGCGATCTGCTGGTCGGCAGGGCGACCCGGCATCATCAGCGGCATCCACTCGTTCATCACCGCCTTGTCTTCGGTGTATTCCATTTCGCTGAAGGCGTGGTGCTGCTTGAGCATCTCGAAACGCTTCTTGAGGAAGCTGATGCCCTTCTCGCCCTCGACGTAGCTCAGGTGCGGCACGGGGTTGATGAACGCCCGTGGCGAGCTGAACGCGCCTTTTTTGCTCAGGTAGGCCCAGAACTGCCGGGACACCTCGAACTGGGTATTGATATGCACCGCTTTCTTGATATCGATGCTGCCGTCGGCGGCCTGTGGCGTGTAGTTCAGTTCACACAGCCCGGCATGGCCGGTCCCGGCGTTGTTCCACGGGTTGGAACTTTCCGCGGCACCCGAATCCATCAACTCGACGACTTCCAGCTTGATCGCCGGGTCGAGTTCCTTGAGCAGTACGGCCAGGGTGGCACTCATGATGCCTGCCCCTACCAGTACTACATCGACTGCTTCGTTCTGCGCCATTAACGCGTCTCCAAAATCTTCAGCACCAAATTGACAGCATAGGATCCCTGGCTTGCCAGGATCGCCATGTCCGATTATTCGCAGTTTTTGCAACTTCAGCGGACACCACCAACCGGGCTTTGCGTTGCCTATGAACGCATTTTACAGCCGGTGCGGCAATTCGACTTATGGTCAAGGTATCCGTCGTGCGTTATGGACCGGTTTCAGGCACCCATTGCAAATGAGCGCTGTTGCCAGCTGTTCAGGGCTGTTCGGGACACTTTAGGTGCTTTTGCACATGCCAGACTGTTCATTGCTCGCCACACTCTCGTGAAGTTGTGAAAACCCGTTTTTTCACGCTCTTTTGGAGTCGTGAACCTCAAAATGGGCTGCGCGATGGCAGACCCGGCAGGTTCAGGCAGAGCAGATGGCCGAATGACGCAGGCACACTGGCTGGTGCAAGACCTGTGTGGAAGGCTCTCTGTGGGCGGTGCGGGGGATGCGCAATGCTGGGCATTGGCGGTACTGCGAGGCCCGATCAGGAGACGTCCTTATAATCGGGGGGAGATTATAGCGATGTCGCGGGCAGAAAAGCTCTTTATTAGCGACTTTTATTGAGGCAAAACTCAGGCGGCGAGGCTGCGTTGCAGCCAGTTTCCACTGACACGCTTTGAAACACGGGCGCTGGCGGGCAGCGGACGGTTGAGCCAGGCCAGGCGAATTTCGTTGATTTCCACCCAACCACTGGTCGCCGGGGCCTGTGCGCACTGCTTGAAGGCCTGGCAATGGCCCAGGGCGTCGAGGCGGGCGAAGCAGCGTTGCGGGTTGCGTTTGAACAGCAGGGCCAGGAGCGAGGACATGGCGGGTATCCCTGTGAAGAACTGAGCCTAGGATAACCGGGCAGTGATGAAACGATTGTGACAGCGAACCGGGGCCGGGCAGGCCGGTCTTATTCACTAATGGCACGCCGATAGCTGGTCTGCCTCGTGCTGGTTATACTGGCGGCCTTTGCTGCCTATTCTGGAGAGATGAGCATGTTGCAACGTTTGTTGTTCGGTTTGATCGCGGTGACCAGTCTGACTCTGGCCGGTTGTGCCCACAGCCCGCAACAACTCAGCCCGCAACCGAAACTCAACGCCCAGCTGGCGCCGGTCGGTCATGGCCAGCCGGTGGTGGTCAAGGTCGTCGATGGCCGTGCTTCGCAAACCCTGGGCACCCGTGGCGGCCTGTACCCTGAAACCAGCGCCATCACCGTGACCGGCAACGACATCCTGCCAAAACTGCAGGCCCAGGCCGAAGCGGCCGTGCGCCTGCTGGGCTTCACCCCGACGCCGAACGCCTACAACGCGCCGCAGCTGACCGTGACCCTGACCGAACTCAAGTACCAGTCGCCCAAAGAGGGCATGTACGTGACCGAAGCCACCATCGGTGCGACCTTCAAGGCCGACGTGGCCAACGCCAACCGTCGCTACAGCGGCCGCTACGGCGCTTCGCTGGACCAGCGCTTCGGCATGGCGCCCAACCAGGAAACCAACACCAAGCTGGTGGGCGATGTGCTCAGCGATGCGCTGACCCGTCTGTTCAAGGACCAGGCCATCGGTCAGATCCTCGGCGAATAAGTCATAACAGCAAAAAGCCCGATGTCTGCATGGCAGGCATCGGGCTTTTGCGTTTCTGGGCGATCAGGCGGCTTCGACGTAGAAGTCCAGCACGCTGATGCCGGTAGGGCCGTCAACCTCGGGCAGGTGATCATGGGCATGCCCGCCCAGGGCACAATACACCAGCCATTGGCGGTCCTGGACGTTGAACGCCAGGCCGTCGATCAGCGCCTGCTGCTCGTCGCTCTGGGCGATCAGGTAGAGGCGGTCCTGGTTTTCGGCGTGCAGCATGACAAGCTCCGGTAAGTGGCGACGGCCGATAGAGTGGCGCGTCTTGATGACGAGCGTGTGACGCCGGGAATTAATCGTCATTTGTCGCAAAGCACAGGCAAGGGCACGGCGCTTGGGTAGAATGCCCGCCGTGTCGAAAGTATCGATGTACTTCTTTTGAGGTTTTGCGATGTCGTTGCAAGTGATCTGGGGGCTGTTCGCCGCCCATCCGGCCAAGCTGATCAATCTGCTGGCCCTGGTGCTGACCTGCCCGGGCGGCCTGCTGCTGCACAGTGCCCGCCGCCGCGCGGCGCAAACCCTGGCGGGCCTGGCTGGTGATGAAGCGGTGGTCGATGGCATGAGCCTGCGCATCAACCGCTTCTACTACATTCTCGGCTTTGCCTTTCTGGCGCTGGCCTTGTTGCTGTCCTGGTTCAGCACCTGGGTGTGAACCGTTCGCGGGTCAAGCCCGCTCCTACAGGAGCGGGCTTGATCCGCAATAAATTTACAACGCCAACCCCGCCTTGACCCGGTACTGATTGCGTACCGGCATCGCGTACTGCTGCACCAGGTACGGCCGCTGTTCGGCCGGGCAGGCGTCCAGGCGGCGCTGCCATTCGGCCTGGGCGCGGGCCAGTTCATCGGCCGTAAACACCTTGGCCGCCGCCGGTACTTCCAGCGCCGGGTCGGCATCGGCCCACTGCGCATAAGCCAGGTAATGCACCGGGAACAACCGGTAGCCGGCCAGAATCTGCCGGTCAATCTCCGCGGCCAGTTGCTTGGTGTCCTCGACGAACTCCGTCACCGGCGGGGCAAAGTTGATGTGCACGCGGCCTTTGTAGCCGGTGATGCCCTGGGCGATGCTGATGTCATCCTCACCCGGCGCCTTGCTGTAGGTGCCCGTGGTGGCGCGGATATACAGCTCGCGGGCCTTGGCCTGATCGCACGGGTCGTACTCGTAGCTGATCGACACCGGGCTCAGGTTCAGCGACTGGATCACGGCGCCGAACGGCTCGTCCTTGCGGCTCATGTGGAACATTTTCAGGATTGCCGAATCGGTACGGTCATCACCATCCTTGGCCCGGCCTTCGGCCTGGGCGATCCAGATCGACTGGCCGTCGTTGCGGATCGAGTGGTTGATGTAGGCCGACAGCAGCTGGTAAGCCGCGAGCTTTTCCCGCCGGCCGGTGATCGAGCGATGCACGATGAAGCTCTTGTTAAGGCGCATCATGTCGCTGACGAACGGCTTTTGCAGCAGGTTGTCGCCGATGGCGATGCGCGGGGTCGGCAGGCCGGCGTGGTACACGGCATAGTTGACGAAGGCCGGGTCCATGACGATATCGCGGTGGTTGGCCAGGAACAGGTAGGCGGTACCGGCCTTGAGCTGTTCGACGCCGGTGTAGGTCACGCCGTCGGTTGCCCGCTCGATGGTATGGTCGACGTAGTACTCGACTTTGTCCTGCAGGGTCGAGACGCAACTGACCCCGGCAAACTCTTTGCGCAGGCGCCGGGCGATCAGCGGCTTGAGCAGCCAGCCAAAAGCCCCGGCCATGCGCGGGAAGCGGAAGTGGGTGAGGATATCGAGGAATGCCGGGTCGCTGAGCAGCCGTGCCAGAACGGCAGGGACTTCAGCGTCGTCGTACGGTCGGATGGCATCGAATTCGCCCATCATGCTCTCTTGTTGGAAACGGCTAGGGTAATAGGTAGGGCCGGGGTCTGAAAAACGGCTCAGACACACTCAGGGCCTGTAAATAGACCGGCAATTATACGCACAAGTCACTCGGGAGGCCGCGATGCTGGAGACAGCGATCTACGATTGTCCTTATTGTGGTGAAGAAGTCGAGACGACGGTGGACCTGTCGGGCGGTGATCAGGAGTACATCGAAGACTGCCAGGTGTGCTGCAAGCCGATCCGCTTCGTGCTGCAGGTGCATGGCGAGGAATGGATGCTGGACGTTTACGGTGAGAATGACTGATGCAGCGAATCTACGACCCTGAGAGCCTGCTGGAAGCACAAATGCTCATCGGTATGCTCGACAACGAAGGCATCACCGTGCACCTGGTCGGCCGCGACCTGATGGGCGCCATGGGCGACCTGCCGATGCACGGCTTGCTCGGTTTGGCGGTGGCCGATGAGCAGGCTGCCTGCGCACGCGAGCTGATCGCCGCGTACAATAGTGCCCTGCCACTTGTGGGCGACGAACCGGAGAACATCCCCGGAACCCTGATTTGCTAGGTTTTTGCCCTCATGTGTGGACGTTATGCGCTGTTTCGCTGGTCTCCCGCCTTTGCTGCCCTGCCGGGATTTCCCTGTGACCAGCAAGCACAATGGAATATCTCCCCCGGTGCCTCGGTACTGATCCAGCGCCGCCTCGACGACGGCCAGATGGAGCTGGCGCGGGCGCGCTGGGGGCTGACCCCGGCCTGGCTCACCGACCTCTCGCGGACCCCGGCCCATGCCCGCGCCGAAACCCTGGCCGAACAGCCGATGTTCCGTGAAGCCTTTCGCCTGCGCCGCTGCCTGTTGCCGGCCAACGGCTTTTACGAATGGCGCGGCACCCAGCGCAAGCGGCCCTACTGGCTGACGCCGGGGGAGGGCTCGTCGTTGTTTTTTGCGGCGATATGGGAGGCGTATCCGGTGCAGGATCAGGTCTGGCTAAGTACCGCAGTGGTGACCCAGGCGGCGCTGAACCAGCGCCGGCCGCTGATTCTCGATGCCGCCGGGCAGGCAGCGTGGCTTGATCCCGAGACCCCGCCGGCGCGCTTGTACGAGCTGCTGGCGAGCAGTCAGGCACCGCTGCGTGAGCGGGTGCTGGCCAATATGGTCAACGATCCGAAGCTTAATGGGCCGGAGTGTTTGACCCCGGCTTGAGGGTGCTTGAAAGGGCTTCGCCGGCAAGGCCGGCCCACAGTGGAGTGTGTGTACTGACCTTGTGGGAGCTGGCCTTGCCAGCGATGGGCTGCGAAGCAGCCCCAAGACCTCACACCCTGAACTGATTGATCAAGCGCCGCTGTTGCTCGGCCAGCTTGGTCAGCTCGGCGCTGGCAGTGCTCGACTCATCCGCCCCGCCAGCCACTTCGTTGGCCACCTGGCCAATATTGATCACGTTGCGGTTGATGTCTTCGGCCACCGCGCTCTGCTCTTCGGCGGCACTGGCAATCTGCGTGTTCATGTCGTTGATCACCGACACCGCCTGGGTAATGCTTTCCAGCGCCTGGGCGGCGCGCGCAGCTTGCTGCACGCTGTCGTCGGTCTTGCCCTGGCTGTCTTCCATGACACGCACCACATCGCGGGTACCCTGCTGCAGCTGCTGGATCATCTGCTGGATTTCTTCGGTGGCCTGCTGGGTTTTCTGCGCCAGGTTGCGCACTTCGTCGGCCACCACGGCAAAGCCACGGCCCTGTTCACCTGCACGAGCCGCCTCGATGGCGGCGTTGAGCGCCAGCAGGTTGGTCTGCTCGGCAATCGCACGGATGGCGGTGAGGATCGCGTTGATATTCTCGCTGTCGCGGGCCAGGTTCTGCACCACGCCGACGGCACGGCCGATTTCCTCGGCCAGGGCGCTGATCGAGCTGGAGGTGTCGCGCACGATGGCCAGGCCCTGATGCGCAGCCTGGTCGGCATTGCTGGCGGCCTGGGCGGCATGGGTGGCGTTGCGCGCGACGTCCTGGGCGGTAGCGGTCATTTCGTGCACGGCGGTGGCCACCAGGTCGATTTCGGCCATCTGCTTGTGCACGCCCTGGTTGGTGCGAATGGCGATGTCGGCGGTGTGCTCCGAGGAGTCGCTGACCTTCTGTACCGAGGCCACCACCTGGCTGATCATCGCCTGCAGCTTGCTCAGGAAAGTGTTGAAGCCTTTGGCGATCGAGCCCAGTTCGTCGGCGCGGTCGCTGCTCAGGCGGCGGGTCAGGTCGCCTTCGCCCTGGGCGATATCATCGAGCATCGCCACCATCTGTCGCAGTGGCCGGGCAATGCCGTGGGCCAGCAGCCAGATCACCAGCAGGCCAAGGGCGGCGATGCCCAGGCCGACCACGGTCATGCCGGTGATGTCGGTGCGGCGTTGGTCGCTGAGGTCGCTTTGCAGCTTCTGCACATCGGCCATCACCGCGCTGATCGGCAGTTCCAGCAGCAGGGTCCAGCGTGCGTCGGTATGGGCGATCTTGAACGGCAGGTACAACTCGATGCGACCCGCGCCCTGGTCGACTTCGTAGTGCAGGTTCTCGCCGCTCAGTTGCGCCAGGGTGGCGGCGGCATTGGCGTCGAGGACGTCGCTGGCTTTTTCGCCGAATTTGCCCGGGTCCTTGGTAAAGGCCACCAGGCGGCCGTTGCCGGACACCAGTGCCAGTTCGCCGGCACCGTCGTAGAGCTGGCGGTCGGCGGTATTGAGCAGCTCCTGGATGAAGTTCACCGACAGGTCGGCGCCGGCAATGCCCTGGAATGTGCCGTCGATCATGATCGGCTCGACGAATGAGGCAAGCATCACCACTTTGTCGCCTACCTTGTAAGGTGCCGGGTCGATCACGCAGGCTTTCTTCGATTCCCGTGGGCACAGGTAGTACTCACTGGCGCGCACGCCGGTGGCGAGGACGGTCTGGTCGTTGACGTCGGCCAGCTTGTCCAGGCCCAGGCTGCCGTCTTCGTTGCGGAACCACCAGGGCAGGAAGCGCCCGCTGGCGCTGTCGATGCCGGTGATCGAGGTGCCGACGAAGCGCGTGTCGTCGTGGTCCAGGGCGTTGCTTTCCCAGCCCAGGTAGGTGCCGAGGATCAGCGGGTTGGTCAGCGCCGTCTGCTTGAGCAGGGCGATCATTTGCTGGCGTTCGATCTTCAGCAGCGGATTGCCGCTAGCGTCCTGCATGCCGAGCATGGCGTTGCTGGTGGCCAGGCCCTTGGCAATCAGCAGCGGTGCTTCCAGGCCGCGCTGGATCTCACTGACCTGGGTCCGCGCCAGGGCGGTCAGGCGCTGCTCGATCACCGCCTCGAACTGCTGCTGGGTGCGGCTTTGCACCAACTCCTGGGTGCGTTCGCCGGCGTACACGGCGTACAGCACCAGGGCGGCGACAATGCTCAGGACAATGGCACCAGCCAGGGCGGCGACGGAAAACTGGATCGACCGGAACTTCATGTGGGGGCTCCAAGCGCAAGGAAAGGCGTCTGCCTTGCGTTATCGGCCCGGCCGGGCGAAAGCATGAGCACCGTCTGGAGAAATCTTCATCAGGGATATGGCGGGCTCAACCGAGTCGGCCTAGGATACGCGGCATGTTCGAAGGGAGTGTTTTCATGCGTAAATCATTTGTAATCGGTGCATTGAGCGCCAGCGTCCTGCTCGCTGGCTGCCAGGCGGTGAACACCACCAGCGGCGGCGCCGTGGGTGTCGAGCGTAAGCAATACATGTTCAGCATGCTGTCGACCGATGAGGTCAACCAGATGTATGCCCAGTCCTACCAGCAAACCCTGGGCGAGGCATCGAGCAAGGGTGTGCTCGACAAGAGCAGCAACAATGCCAAGCGCGTGCAGCTCATCGCTGACCGCCTGATTGCCCAGGCCCCGCAGTTCCGCCCGGACTCGGCGCAGTGGAACTGGGAAGTGAACCTGATCAAGAGCGACGAGCTCAACGCCAACTGCGGCCCTGGCGGCAAGATCTTCGTCTACAGCGGCCTGATCGAAAAGCTCAAGCTGACTGACGACGAACTCGCTGCGGTGATGGGCCATGAAATCGCCCACGCCCTGCGCGAGCATGGTCGTGAAGCGATGTCCAAGGCCTATGGTGTGCAGATGGCTCGCCAGGGCGCCGGGGCCTTGCTGGGCCTGGGCCAGGACAGCATGGCGATCGCCGACACTGTGGTGCAGTACAGCATGACCCTGCCCAACAGCCGCGCCAACGAGAACGAAGCCGACCTGATCGGCCTGGAGCTGGCCGCCCGTGCCGGTTACAACCCGAATGCGGCGATCAGCCTGTGGGACAAGATGGCCCAGGCTTCGGGCGGCTCGCAGCCTGAGTTCATGAGCACTCACCCGGCGTCGGACAGCCGTAAGGCTTCGTTGCAGGCGGCGATTCCGAAGGTGATGCCGTTGTATGAGCAGGCCCGCAAGTAAAGGGTAACCGGGGCCGCGTTGCGGCCCATCGCCGGCAAGGCCGGCTCCCACAGGGGCCTGTGTATAAAGGGCTGTGAGAGCTGGCTGGTCAGTGATCAGCCTATCCAGCCACTGACCTGCATCGCCGAATACACCGCCACCGCGGCCAGGACGAAGAATGCAGCCGACGCCAGGCGGCGGATCAGGGTCAGCGGCAGTTTCTCTGCAGCAAAATTACCCGCCAATACCACCGGCACGTTGGCAATCAGCATGCCCAGGGTGGTACCGATAATCACCATGATCAGGTGCGGATACTGCGCCGCCAGCATCACCGTGGCGACCTGGGTCTTGTCGCCGATTTCAGCGATGAAGAACGCGATCAGGGTGGTCAGGAACGGGCCGAAGCGCCGTGCGGTGCTGGCTTCGTCATCGTCCATCTTGTCCGGGATCAGCGTCCACAGTGCGGTGGCAGCAAAGCTCGCGGCGAGAATCCAGTGCAGGGTAGCGGCGGAGAAGAAGGTACTGACCCAGGCGCCGACAGCACCTGCGGCGGCATGGTTGGCCAGGGTTGCAGCGATGATACCGGCGATGATCGGCCAGGGTTTGCGAAAGCGCGCAGCAAGGATCAGCGCGAGCAATTGGGTCTTGTCGCCAATTTCGGCGAGGGCCACGATCGCGGTGGGGACGAGCAATGATTCCAGCATCAGGATTCCTACGGGGGCGGGTCGACACGGCTATGACACGTACAGCCTTCCCGCCCCGGGTAAGGTGTTCGTGTCATAGGTCTTGTCAAACCCTGGGTCCGTCTGTGCGGACCGTGGGTCGCACGCGCCATGGTCTGTGGACCAAGTATGTTGACGCGTACCGGGCGAGCTGGGTGCTCGCGGGAGACTACTCCCCTAGGACGGAGCGGATTCTGCCTAGGCAAATCCGTTTCGGCAAGCGCTCTTTTTAACCGCGTGTTGCCTGGTAGATACGAAAGCCTTGGCCCTCGTCGCGGATCCGGCAGTTGCCCAGAGCCTCTTCGATCAGTGGCTGGTAGCGCAGAAAGCTGTTGGCAACAAGGCGCATTTCTCCGCCTTTTTTCAGATGGTCGGCCGATTTTCGCAGCAGGTTTTCCGAGGCCTGGTAGTTGGTGTGAACGCCTGTGTGGAACGGCGGGTTACTGATGATCACATCCAGTTCGCGCGGTGCGGCATCGATGCCGTCGCCACTGATCACTTCACCCTCCAGACCATTGGCGGCCAGGGTCAGGCGGCTGCTGGCCACGGCAAAGGCATCGACATCGAGCAGGGTGATGCGGTTTTGCGGGTAGCGGCGTTTGATTGCCGCCCCGAGAACGCCTGCGCCACAGCCAAAATCCAGCACGTGGCCGCCCGGCAGATGATCGAGGTTTTCCAGCAGCAGGGCGCTGCCGCGATCCAGACGACCGTGACTGAATACGCCGGGCAAGCTGACGATCTGTAGCGGGCCGTCGGCCAGTTCCAGCTGGAATTGCTCGGCCAGGCTTTCCAGGGGCTTGGCTTCGGGCGCGTGCTCTACCGTGACCTGCCACAGCTGGCAATGGCGGGCGCTGTCGAGTTTGCGTGGCTTGCCGAAGGCGTGCAGCTGTTTGGCCGCACCTTCGATACCGCCGCGTTTCTCGCCGACCAGGTACAGCTGGCGACCGGCCAGCCGCGAGGCCAGGGCGTTGAGCAGATAATTGGCCAGGTCGCGGGACTTGGGCAAAAACAACACGGCGGCCTCGAAAGCCTTGGCCGGTGCGTCTACACCGAAGTGGCTGCGCCCGGTGAAACGTGCGTCGAGCGCCGCTTGGTCGCCGGCGTGCCAGCTCCAGCCATGGGCCGCCGGCAACTTGCCGAGCAGGTCGTCGGCCGGCAAGCCGGCCAGCAACAGCGAGCCCTGGAAAAGTTCGGCCTGACGAAGCAACACTTCACTGCGCGGGTCCATGGACGGCGACTCCTGAAAAAAGTGGCGCAGTTTACCAGAGCCTGGGCAGGCTTAGACCTGGCGGCGCGGGCTGCCGGCGAAAAACGCCTCGGCGTTCTCGCTCAACTGCTCGACGATACGCTGGCGTGACTCGACCGCGCCCCAGGCGCTGTGCGGGGTGACGATCAGCCGCGGGATGTCTGGCGCCAGCAACGGGTTGCCGTTGACCGGTGGCTCGACACTCAGCACATCGGTCGCCGCGCCGCCCAGGTGGCCGGCGCGCAGGGCATCGGCCAGGGCCTGCTCGTCAATCAGGCCGCCGCGGGCGGTGTTGATCACAAAGGCGCCGGGCTTGAGCAGGGCCAGTTGGCGAGTGCCGATCAGGTTACGGGTGTGTTCGTTGAGCGGGCAATGCAGGGTCAGGGCGTCGACCTGTGGCAGCAGCTCATCCAGCGCAATTCGGTCTTCGCGGGGCGGGCGACCGGGCAACTGGCCAAGCAGCACACGCATGCCGAAGGCTTCGGCCAGGCGCGCGACGGCGCCACCCAGCTCGCCATGGCCGAGCAGGCCGAGGGTCTTGCCCTCAAGCTCGACGATGGGGAAGTCCAGCAGGCAGAACTGTTTGGCCTGGGCCCACTGGCCGTCAGCGACGGCCTTTTGATAGTCGCTCAGGCGCGTGGCCAGGGCCAGCAGCAGGGCCAGGGTGTGTTGCGCCACCGACGGCGTGCCGTAGCCCTGGCAGTTGCTGGCCACCACGCCCTGGGCACGGGCAGCCTGCAGGTCGACATTGTTGGTGCCGGTGGCGGCCACCAGAATCAGCTTCAATTCGGGGCAGGCCTCCAGGGTGGCGGCGTCGATCATGACCTTGTTACTGATCGCCACGGTCGCGCCCTGCAAACGTTCGGCGACCTGCTCCGGGGCTGTTGCCGGATAGAGTTGCAGCTCATCGAAACAGGCCTTGAGGCGATCCAGCGCCAGGTCACCCAGGTCCAGGGAGCTGTGGTCGAGAAATACGGCGCGACGGGAGGTGGGCATGGGGCGGCTCCAGTAAGGGCTCAAGCGGTATAGGCGAAGCAATCGTAATGGCTGTGCTCGAGGCTGGTTTCCAGTTCGAGCAGGCCCTGGTGTTGTTGCTGCAGCGCCTGGATCTGCATCTGCAACTGGTTTTTTTTGCCGGCAATCGCCTGGCGCACCCGCTCGATTGGCAGGCCGGCCTGGTCTTCAGCGACCAGCGCCTGCATCTCCTTGAGGCTGAAGCCGAGCTTTTGCGCGCACTTGATCAGGCTCAGCAGGGCGACGCTCTGCTGGTCATACAGGCGATAACTGCCCTGGCGCCTGGGCGCCGGCAGCAGGCCGATGCGCTCGTAGTGGCGAATGCTCTTGATGGTCGCTCCGGACAACTGCGCGGCTTTGCCGATGTACATCGAACGTCCTGTTAATGCCGGTGAGCCAGCCTGCGCACCTGTTGCAGCCAGGTGTCGCGTTGGCGTTGGCTCGAGCTGATGATGGGGCCAAACGTTAACGTCTTTTGCGCCCTGATTCCACAGAAGCCCAGGGTAGTGCGGCGCATCTGCTGCAGCGCCGGCATGCGGTAGACCCAGCGGTAGTACCAGGGCGGGGTGTCCATGCTTACCAGCAAGTCGGCGCTGCGGCCCTTGAGCAACTGTTCGGGGAAGGGCGAGTTGTTGCGGTACTTGAAGGCAAAACCGGGCAGCAGGATGCGGTCGAAGAAGCCCTTGAGCAACGCCGGGATCCCGCCCCACCAGACCGGGAAGACGAACACCAGGTGTTCGGCCCAACTGATCAGTTGCTGGGCGTGCAGCAAGTCGGGCTCCAGGGGTTGTACCTGTTGATAACCCTCGCGCAGGATCGGGTCGAAGGCCAGAGTGCCGAGCTCCAGCAGGCTCACCTCATGGCCTTTGTCGCGGGCACTGCTGATGTAGCTGTCGCTCACTGCGGCGCAGAAACTGTTACGCGAAGGGTGGCCGAGTATCACCAGAATTCGTTTGCTCATCGAAGGCAGGTCCAGGGGTAAAAGCGCTGAGGCTAACGCTTGCCCCTAGGAGGAGAGTCAAGCCCGCTTTGCCATAGACTGTTGCCCGAAAGGACGAAAGCGTAATGTAGCGCCCCCGATTGCCTTCTTTGCCTCAAGGAGCCCCAATGTACTGGGCCGAATTTCTGACTGTCGCGTTGATTCACCTATTGGCAGTGGCCAGCCCCGGCCCGGACTTCGCCGTGGTGGTGCGCGAGAGTGTTACCCACGGCCGGCGCGCCGGTACCTGGACGGCCTTCGGCGTCGGCACTGCGATTTTCCTGCATGTGGGCTATTCGCTGCTGGGCATCGGCCTGATCGTTTCACAGTCGATCATGCTGTTCAACGCGCTGAAATGGCTGGCAGCCGCCTACTTGCTGTACATCGGCTTCAAGGCCCTGCGTGCTCGCCCGGCCACGCCCGGCAGCGACAATGTGCAGGCTTCGACGGTTGAGCGCACACCGCGTGCAGCTTTCGTCGCAGGCTTCATGACCAACGGCCTGAACCCCAAGGCGACGCTGTTCTTCCTCTCGCTGTTCACTGTGGTCATCAACCCGCACACGCCGCTGGCGATCCAGGCCGGTTACGGGCTGTACCTGGCCGTGGCCACCGGCCTGTGGTTCTGCCTGGTGGCCATGCTGTTCAGCCAGCAGCGGGTGCGCGCCGCTTTCGCGCGCATGGGCCATTGGTTCGACCGCACCATGGGCGCGGTACTGATTGCCCTGGGGGTGAAGATCGCCTTCACCGAAATGCACTGACATTGATGGTTAAAAGCCACTAGTCCCTGCGCCGGTCAAATCATTCCTTTGGCTGATTTGGCCGCTGCTGTGGCGTTCTAGAGTAAGGCATGTCTTGCCCAGCCTGTGCATTCTAGAAAAGGGACTCCTATGTTGCAGACTCGCGTCATTCCTCCCGCCGAGGACGCTTATCAGTTTCCGCTGTTGATCAAGCGCCTGCTGCTGTCCGGCAGCCGTTACGAGAAAACCCGCGAGATCGTCTACCGCGATCAGTTGCGCTACAGCTACCTGACTCTGAACGAGCGCATTGCGCGGCTGGCCAATGTGCTCACCGAGGCGGGAGTCAAGGCCGGTGACACCGTGGCGGTGATGGACTGGGACAGCCATCGCTACCTCGAATGCATGTTCGCCATTCCGATGATTGGCGCGGTGGTGCACACCATCAACGTGCGCCTGTCGCCGGAGCAGATCCTCTACACCATGAACCACGCCGATGACCGCTTTGTGCTGGTCAACAGCGACTTCGTTGGCCTCTACCAGGCCATTGCCGGGCAACTGACCACGGTGGAGAAAACCCTGCTGCTGACCGATGGCGAGCAAAAAACTGCCGACCTGCCCAACCTGGTCGGTGAGTACGAGCATTTGCTGGCGGCGGCCAGCCCGGTCTATGACTTCCCTGATTTCGACGAGAACTCGGTTGCCACCACGTTCTACACCACCGGTACCACCGGTAACCCCAAGGGGGTGTATTTCACCCACCGGCAACTGGTGCTGCACACCCTGGCGGCCGCGACGGTCACCGGCAGTATCGACAGCGTGCGCCTGCTTGGCAGCAATGATGTATACATGCCCATCACCCCGATGTTCCATGTCCATGCCTGGGGCATTCCCTACGTGGCGACCATGCTCGGCATCAAGCAGGTCTACCCCGGACGCTACGAGCCGGAGATGCTCTGTGAATTGTGGCGCAACGAGAAGGTCACCTTCTCGCATTGTGTACCGACCATCCTGCAGATGCTGCTCAACGCCAAGGGCGCCCAGCAACAGGACTTTGGCGGCTGGAAAATCATCATCGGCGGCAGCGCCCTGAACCGCGCGCTGTATGAGGCGGCCAAGGCTCACGGGATCCAGCTGACCGCCGCCTACGGCATGTCCGAGACCTGCCCGCTGGTGTCCTGCGCCCACCTCAACGACGAGCTGCTGGCTGGCAGCGAAGACGAATGCATCACCTACCGGATCAAGGCCGGCGTACCGGTGCCGCTGGTGGAAACCGCGATTGTCGATGGTGAGGGCAACTTCCTCCCGGCCGATGGCGAGACCCAGGGCGAGCTGGTGCTGCGCGCACCCTGGCTGACCATGGGTTACTTCCGCGAGCCCGAGAAGGGCGCCGAGCTCTGGCAGGGCGGCTGGCTGCACACCGGTGACGTCGCCACCCTCGACAGCATGGGTGTGATCGATATCCGCGACCGCATCAAGGACGTGATCAAGACCGGCGGTGAGTGGATCTCGTCGCTGGAGCTCGAAGACCTGATCAGCCGCCACCCGGCGATCCGCGAAGTGGCGGTGGTCGGTGTCGCCGATCCGCAGTGGGGCGAGCGGCCGTTTGCCCTGCTGGTGATCCACGACGGCCAGAGCATCGACGCCAAGGTCCTCAAGGAGCATCTCAAGCCCTTCGTGGAACTGGGGCACATCAACAAGTGGGCGATCCCCAGCCAGATCGCCCTTGTTACTGAAATTCCCAAGACCAGCGTCGGCAAGCTCGACAAGAAGCGCATCCGCCTGGATATCAGCCAGTGGCAAGCCAGTAACAGCACTTTTCTCTCGACCCTGTAAAAGCTGGCGGGTCGCGCCAGATTCGGCGCGACCCGCACGCCAGACGCATGGCCGCCTTGTCAAATGACAAAATTAAGCCATTCTTCCCCTGCCAGCGTAGTGGCCGGTCCTGCAGACCACGCCAGAGGGGTTGGGATGCAAATCACACTTTAGAGGGATCAAGCAGTTCAACCTGCTGGCTATAGTCGGTTCAGGGGATTTTCAGGAACGGGGGATCGCACATGCATGTGCCCAGCCACTCGCTCGAGCAAAAGGTGCGCTCACACCGCTCGACCGATGCGTTTCTGCAAAGGACTCACTGCCATAAAAATAAAGTACATGGAGTAGCGTCGATGACATCAGCAAATCTGTTCTGGCGCCGGGCGAAACTGCCCCTGGCCGTCAGCCTCGCTTCTACGCTCGCCGGTCCTGCATTCGGCGTCAGTTTCAACATCGGTGAAATCGAAGGCTCGTTCGACTCGTCGCTGTCGGTGGGGGCGAGCTGGTCGACAGCCAGCCCGAACAAGAACCTGATCGGCGTCAACAACGGCGGCAAGGGCCTGTCGCAAACCTCCGATGACGGACACCTGAACTTCAAGCGCGGTGAGACCTTCTCGAAGATCTTCAAGGGCATCCATGACCTGGAGCTCAAGTACGGCGATACCGGGGTATTCGTCCGTGGCAAGTACTGGTACGACTTCGAACTCAAGGATGAGCATCGCGAGTTCAAGGACATCAGCGACTCCAACCGCAAAGAGGGCGCCAAGTCGTCCGGCGGGCAGATCCTCGACGCCTTCGTCTACCACAACTACTCGATCGCCGATCAGCCAGGCTCGGTGCGCCTGGGCAAGCAGGTGGTCAGCTGGGGTGAAAGTACCTTCATCGGTAACGGTATCAACTCGATCAACCCGATCGACGTGGCGGCCTTCCGCCGCCCGGGTGCCGAAATCAAGGAAGGCCTGATTCCGGTCAACATGTTCTATGTTTCCCAGAGCCTGACCGACAACCTCTCGGCCGAAGCCTTCTACCAGCTCGAATGGGACCAGACCGTCGTCGACAACTGCGGCACCTTCTTCTCCCAGCCGGACATCATTGCCGACGGCTGTACCGATAACCTGCGCGTACTCAACAGTGCCAACGCCTTGCCAGCGGCCGCCCGCGGCTTCCTCGCAAGCCAGGGTGTGGACGTCAACGGCGAAGGTGTGAGGGTTGCCCGTGGCCCTGACCGCGATGCGCGTGACAGCGGCCAGTTCGGTGTGGCCTTCCGTTACATGTACGACCCGCTGGGTACCGAATTCGGTGCCTACTTCATGAACTACCACAGCCGTGCGCCGATCTTCAGCGCCCACGGTGCCGATCCGCGCGTCTATGCCGGCCTGGCCGGGCTGCCTGCAGCACTGCGTCCACTGGCGCCGCTGATCGTCGCCGGCAACTCCAGCTACTTCGTCGAGTACCCGGAAGACATCCGCCTGTACGGCTTGAGTTTCTCCACCACCCTGCCTACCGGCACGGCATGGAGCGGTGAAATCAGCTACCGGCCAAACGCCCCGGTGCAGCTCAACACCACCGATATCCTCTATGCCGGCGTGCGTCCGATTGGCGGCACCCTGGCCAACGCCTCGCTGCTCAACGGTGTGCCGGGCCAGGACCTGAACGGCTACCGTCGCAAGGAAATCACCCAGTTCCAGACCACCCTGACGCACTTCTTCGACCAGGTCATGGGTGCCAGCCGCCTGACCGTGGTGGGTGAAGTCGGCGTGACCCATGTCGGCGGCCTGGAAAACGCCCACGATGTGCGTTACGGCCGTGACCCGGTCTACGGCCCAGGCCCGCTGCCGGCAACCCCAGGCGCCGGCAACCTCGACACCTGCTCGGCGATCATCAACACCGGCACCATCAATGGCGCAGGCCCGGGTGCTTCGGACGCCAACCGCAGCCGCAATTGCGAGAACGACGGTTACACCACCAGCACCTCCTGGGGCTACCGCGCCCGGGCGATCTGGGACTACAACGACGTGTTCGCCGGGGTCAACCTCAAGCCGAGCATTGCCTGGTCCCATGACGTGTCGGGCTATTCGCCAGGCCCTGGCAGCAACTTCGAGGAAGGGCGCAAGGCGATCAGCCTGGGCCTGGACGCCGAGTACCAGAACACCTACACCACCAGCCTGTCGTACACCAACTTCTTCGACGGCAAGTACACCACCGTGGATGACCGCGATTTCATCGCCCTCAGCTTCGGCGTGAACTTCTAAGAATTCGGATTCAGGACGACCATGAAGATGAAAACAACCAAGACTCTGCTGCAAGCCGGTGTACTGGGCCTGTCCCTGTTGGCGACCAGTGTCATGGCGGCGGTTTCCGCCGACGAGGCGGCCAAGCTGGGCGCCAGCCTGACGCCGATGGGTGCGGAAAAGGCCGGTAACGCCGACGGCTCGATCACGGCCTGGAAGCCGCTGTCCAAAGGTGCCGGTAACGTCGATGCCAAGGGCTTCCTCTCCGACCCGTACGGCAACGAGCAACCGAAGTTCACCATCACCGCGCAGAACGTCGACCAGTACAAGGACAAACTGTCCCCAGGCCAGGTCGCCATGTTCAAGCGCTACCCGGACACCTTCAAGATGCCGGTGTACCCGACCCACCGGGGCGCTACCGTGCCGGACCCGGTGTTCGCGGCGATCAAGAAAAACGCCACCAGCACCAACCTGGTCGGCGGCGGCAACGGTCTGGAAAACTTCGATACCGCCGTGCCGTTCCCGATTCCGAAAAGCGGCGTGGAAGTGATCTGGAACCACATCACCCGCTACCGTGGCGGCAGCGTGACCCGCCTGGTAACCCAGGCCACGCCGCAACAGAACGGCTCGTTCAGCCTGGTGTACTTCCAGGACCAGTTCGTCTTCCGTGACCGGATGAAAGACTACGATCCAGCCAACCCGGGCAACGTGCTGTTCTACTTCAAGCAGAAGGTGACAGCGCCTGCGCGCCTGGCCGGTACCGTACTGCTGGTGCACGAAACCCTCGACCAGGTCAAAGAGCCGCGTAAAGCCTGGGTCTACAACGCCGGCCAGCGTCGGGTACGGGCAGCGCCACAGGTGTCCTATGACGGCCCGGGCACCGCTGCCGACGGCCTGCGCACCTCCGACAACCTGGACATGTACAACGGCGCACCGGACCGTTACGACTGGAAGCTGGAAGGCAAGAAAGAGCTGTTTATCGCCTCCAACAGCTACAAGCTCGACGATCCGAAGCTCAAGTACGCCGACATCATCAAGGCCGGGCATATCAACCAGGACCTCGCCCGTTACGAGCTGCGCCGGGTATGGCATGTGGTCGCAACCCTGAAACCAGGCCAGCGCCATATCTACGCCAAGCGTGACTTCTACATCGACGAAGACACCTGGCAAGCGGCGGTGATCGACCAGTACGACGGTCGCAACCAGCTGTGGCGCGTGTCCGAGGCCCACTCCCAGGACTACTACAACGTCCAGGTGCCGTGGTACACCCTGGAAGCCATCTACGACCTGCAGTCGGGTCGCTACCTGGCCCTGGGCATGAAGAACGAGGAAAAGCGAGCCTACGATTTCGGCTTCACTGCCTCCAAGGCTGACTTCCAGCCTGCAGCGCTTCGCCAGGAAGGCGTGCGCTAAGTTTCAAACCTCCGTGTGATCTCCCAGAACGCCCCGGCTTGCCGGGGCGTTTCTGTTTTTGCGTTCTGACTGCCTCGGGTTTGTCGTTTTTTGTTGTAGTCTTTTTTCCGCAAAACGGGGCAATCATCTTCAAATGTGCGGTTTAACCCGCTAGTCTGCCCTGATCCGTACTGCCGACGATTCCCTAACTAAAAACGAGCCGGCCATGACTGATCTGTCCCGTACGCAAGGGTTCGCCAGCCAGGCCATGAGCGTCCTGGAGGGCCGTTTCTTTCGCCCGCCGCTGCCCGAAGGCCATGTGCCGCGGGCGCGCTTGTGTCAGCGTTTGCAGGCGGGGCTCGGGGGGCGTTTGCTGCTGGTCAATGCACCGGCAGGGTTCGGTAAAAGTTCGTTGGCGGTGGAGTTCTGCCAGGGCCTGCCCAACCACTGGAGCAGCCTGTGGCTGGGGTTGAGCCGGCGCGACAACGATCCCGGGCGTTTTCTTGAACGCCTGCTCGAAGGCTTGCAACAGTACTGCCCGGCGCTGGGCGGCCAGGCCTTGGGCCTGCTGAAGATGCGCCAGCGGCACCAGCCGTTTGCCTTTGAAGAATGGCTCGACGGCCTGCTTGATGAACTGGCTCGTCACCTGCAGCCGCACAATCCCTTGCTACTGGTGCTGGACGACTACCACCTGGCCCAGGGCCCGGTGCTCGACCGTTGCCTGCAGTTTTTCCTTAATCACCTGCCACCTGGCCTGGTACTGCTGGTCACCAGCCGCCAGCGGCCGGACTGGCATTTGGCGCGCCTGCGCCTGTCGCGCCAGTTGCTCGAACTCAATGAGCAGGACCTGCGCCTGACCACCGATGAGTCCCTCGCCGTGCTGGGCCAGCAACCGACGGTGTTGCGCGGGCAGGCGCTGGACAACCTGATCCAGCGCAGCGATGGCTGGGTCGCCGGTTTGCGGTTCTGGCTGCTGGCGGCCAGTGAAGCCGGTGCCGACAGCGCCTTGCCACAGGCCCTGCACGGTGGCGAAGGGCTGATTCGCGACTACCTGCTTGAAGAAGTCATCGAGATGCTGCCGGCCGAAGTGCAGGGCTTTCTTTATGACACTGCCTGCCAGGAGCGCTTTTGCGCCGAGCTCTGCGATGCCCTGCGCGAAAGCCACGACAGCGTCGAGATTCTCCGGTACCTGCAGGCGCACCAGGTGTTCCTCGTTCCGCTGGATGAACATGGGCGCTGGTTCCGCTATCACCATTTGTTCTCCGACCTGCTGCGCACCCGCCAGGCAAGCTTGCCGCTGTCGAGCCTGCATTTACGCGCCTGCCGCTGGTTCCACGGCCAGGGTCTGCTCGATGAAGCGGTCGAGCAGGCCTTGCGCGCCGGGCACCTGGACGTGGCCGCCAACCTGGTGCAGAACCTCTCCGAAGAGCAGCTGCTGGCCGAGCAGAACGTCGGCATGCTGTTGCGCTGGAAGATGGACCTGCCCGACAGCCTGCTGATCAGCACGCCGCGGCTGATCGTGCTGTACAGCTGGGCCCTGGGCCTGGCCGGGCAACTGGACGCCGCCGAAGAGCTGGCCAGCCACCTGAGCCGCTTCTTGCCGGCGCCTTCGGCCACCGCACAAAAATCCATGCTCGCTCAATGGCTGGCGCTCAGCGGGGTGATCGCCCGTGGTCGCGGCGACCGTCTGCGCACCCTTGAATACTGCTCCGAAGCCCTGCACAGCCTGCCGTTCAAACGCTATGGGCAGCGGCTGGTATGCCTATCGACCCTGTCCAACCTGGCCATTGCCGATGCCGATTTCTGGCGCGCCCGTGGCTGGAACCGCGAGGCGCTGGAGTTGGCCCAGCGGGTCGGCAACCCGTTGTTCGAGGCCCTGGCTCACTACGACCGGGCGCGGGTACTGCACGCCCGTGGTGAGGTATTGCGCGCTCTCGATGAAGTGCGCCAGGGCCTGCAACGCCTGCAAGGCTTGTCGGCGCAACGCCTGTACGCGGCACGGGCCCGGCTGACCCTGTACGAGGGTTACCTGCTGGCGGCCCGACTGCAACCGCAAGCTGGGCGCAGCCGCCTGCGTGCCGGGTTGATCGAGGCGCGCGCCTGTCGCGATATCAGCGTATTGATCGGCCATTGCGTGATCGCTTCGCTGGATGGCCGCGAAGGGCGCTTTGCCGAAGCCTTCGCCGAGCTCGCCGAGGCCGAGCGGCTCATGCACATCTGGGATGTGCCGCCGATTTTCTACCTGGCGATGATCACCCTGGTCAAATGCGAGCTGTGGCTGGCCCAGGGGCGCACCGACCTGGCCGAATCCTGGTTGCTGCGCCTGGGCCAGACCTACGGTGGCGAGCAGGCGGCGGCCGCCCCGGAGTTTCACCCGTTGCTGCCGTTGCATATCGAACTGCAACAGGCCTTGCTTGAACGCACCCAGGGCCGCCTGGAACAGGCCGGGCGGCGCTTGCAGGCGCTGGTGGAGCGCGGCCAGGCCAGCGGCGGGCAGATGCTTTGCGTCACCGCCTTGTGCCACTGGGCCGTGCTGCTGCTGGCCAATAACAACGAAGCCCAGGCGCGTGGCCTTTTGGTGCTGGCCCTGGAGTCGGCCCGCGGCGGTGCGCTGCAGCCTTTCCAGCGGCTATTGCAAGATCACCCGCAGTGGCTGCGCGAGCAGTTGCTGCAGCAACCCCAGGGGCCGGCGCAGAGCAGCCTGCTGGAGCTGTTGCCGACGCTTGAACCGATTGAAACGGCCAGCGGCAGCAGCGAAGCCCTGAGCACCCGCGAGAGGGCTGTACTCGAACTGATCGCCCAGGGCTGTTCGAACCAGGAGATCAGCGAGCGCCTGTTCATCTCCCTGCACACGGTGAAAACCCACGCCAGCCACATCAACAGCAAACTTGGCGTCGAGCGCCGTACCCAGGCGGTGGCTCGGGCCAAGGCGTTGGGCATGCTGCATTAGCTTTACTCGGCAGTGAACATCAATGATGATGGCGCAGTGCCATTATTTCTTCCGTTGCTGGCACTCGCGTCCAGCAAATATGCGCTCTGTACGCCTCAAGCTATCGCCCTGTGTGGCCGATACTCTGCGAGTGCGGCCTGATTAAGCGCCGCAACGAATCTACCCGCGAAGCCGAGCCTGTCCGTGAAGGTGTCTCTGCGTCTATTTTTTTATTTGCCATGACAGGTTTCGTGGATGCAGGTCTACAGCCAAAAAAGCTTTCTGATCGTCGATGACTTCTCCGATTTTCGCAGCTCGGCCCGCTCGATGTTGCGCGAGCTGGGCGTGCGTGATGTCGATACCGCCGACAGCGGCGAGCAGGCGCTGCGCATGTGTGCGCAAAAACGCTACGACTTCATTCTCCAGGACTTCCACCTGGGCGATGGCAAGAAGAACGGCCAGCAGGTGCTCGAAGACCTGATCCTCGACAAACTGATCAGCCATGAGTGCGTGTTCCTCATGGTTACCGCCGAAAGCAGCCAGGCGATTGTCCTCAGTGCCCTGGAACACGAGCCCGACGCCTACCTGACCAAGCCGTTCAACCGCATCGGCCTGGCCCAGCGCCTGGAAAAACTGGTGCAGCGCAAGACCCTGCTCAAGCCGATCCTCCAGGCCCTGGACCGCGGCCGCCCGGCCGAAGTGCTGGCGGCCTGCGCCGAGCTGTGCAAGAAGGATCCGCGTTTTGCCCCGCTGTGCTTGCGCTACCGCGCCGACGCCCTGCGCGACCTGAACCGTTTCGATGAGCTGGAGAAATTCCTCACCACCATCATCGCCAGCCGCGCCACGCCCTGGGCCTACGCTGCCCTCGGCAGCCTGCTGTACAAGCGCAACCAGCTGGCCCAGGCCCAGGGTGTATACGAGCAGGCGCTCAAGGCCTTCCCGATGATGCCCAGCCTGTACGACGGCCTGGCCGAAGTGCTGGTGGCCCAGGGTGAAAGCAAGCGCGCCCAGGGCGTGCTGGAAGAGGCCGTGCGCCTCTCGCCGCTGGCTGTGCGCCGGCAGATGATGCTGGGCAAGCTGGCCCTGAGCAACGACGACTACGACACTTCGTCCAAGGCCTACCGGCATGCCGTCAACCAGGGCCAGAGCTCGCGCTACAAAGACCCGGAAAGCAACCTCGGGCTGGTCCAGGCCCTGATGAACAAGAACGCCGGCAACGGCCTGGATGCGCGCACCCGGGTCGAGATCAACACCGTGCTCAGCGAAGTGGCCAAGGAGAACGTCGAAGACCAGGGCCTGCAGGTGCGCGCGCGGTTGATGAAAGCTGCCAGCCTGCAGCAGGCCGGCGACGCCGAAACCGCCGCCAAATTGACTGAACAGGCCATGGCCCGGCTGGAAAAGATGGACCAGTTCTTTTCGGTGGAAGCGGCGCTGGTGGTGGCCACGCAACTGCAGAAACTCGGCCAGGAAGCCGCCGGCACTTCGATCCTCAAAGGCTGCGTGGAAACTTACGGTGACGACCCCAAGGTCATGCAGAGTGTGGCGCAGCTCACCGACGACCCGAGCGTGCTCGGCGCGGTAACCGAAGCGGTCGACCTCAACCGCCAGGGCGTACGCAGCTACCAGGCAGGCCAGCTCAGCGAAGCCCTGGCGCAGTTCCGCCGGGCGCTGACGCTGCAGCCGAAGAACATCAGTATCGCCCTCAACACCGCGCAAGCCTTGCTGCGCATCGGTGGCGAGACACCGCCGCCGGCGATCATGGACGAATGCCGCGCGTGCCTGGGCAGCGTCACCGGCATCCCGAAAAGCGACAGCCGCTACGATCGCTACCGCAAACTGCACATCCGGGCTTTTGGCGCATGAACCAGGACAATCAGGGGCTGGATTTCTCCACGGTGATCGCCTCCACCGTACACGATATGAAAAACTCCCTCGCCGCCCTGACCCAGGCCCACAGCCAGTGGCTGGCGCGCCTGCCCGAGGCCCTGCGTAGCGGCAGCGAGCAGGGGGTGATGGAGCACGAGTTCAGCCACCTAAACGGCATGCTGGTGCAGTTACTGGGCCTGTACAAACTGGGCGTCAACCAGCTGCCCATGTGCCCCGACTACCATGAGCTTGACGACTTCATCGAAGCCCAGTTGGCGGCCCAGCAGAACCTGCTGCAGCACCGCGACATCCTCGCCAGCTGGCGCATCGAAACCGCCAGCCCGCTGGGCTTTTTCGACCGTGAACTGGTCGGTTCGGTGGTTGCCAACATTCTCAACAACGCCATCCGCTATGCTGGCCACACCTTGCTGATCAGCGTCAGTGACGAAGGCGAGCAACTGGTGCTGAGCATCAACGACGACGGCCCGGGCTTCCCGACGCGGATGCTCGAGCGCCAGCAGGAGTATGTGCAGGGTATCGATGGCCAGAGCGGCAGCACCGGCCTGGGTTTGTACTTTGCGGCGCGGATTGCCGGCCTGCATGAGCGCAACGGGGTCAAAGGGCGGATCGAGATCGCCAATGGCGGGGCCCTGGGCGGCGGGTTGTTCAGGCTGTATCTGCCGTAACGCCTGTGCACTCAAGGCTAAGCTGACGAGCGTCGTCGCAGGCTTTGCCGGCCTGTGCGACACTCCGTCATTTGCTCCACAGGACTGCTGCGATGAACCCGGCCACACCCGCCCTGATCCGCGAAACCTTCCCCGTCGGCCCACTGCAGTGCAATTGCACGATCATCGGCGATCCGATCAGCAAAAAGGCCATCGTCGTCGATCCGGGCGGCAACCCTGAGCAGATCCTCGCCCGCCTCGATGCCCATGGCCTGAAGGTGGTGAGCATTATCCATACCCACGCGCATCTGGATCATTTCCTCGCCTCCGGGCAGTTGAAGGAAAAGACCGGCGCCACCTTGCACCTGCACAAGGACGATCAGTTTCTTTGGGACAATCTGGAAATGCAGTGCCAGATGTTCGGCGTGCCCTACACCCCGGTACCGCCGCCAGATCGCTGGCTGGCCGACGATGAAGAGCTGGCCTGCGGTTGTGGCGTGGCTTTGCACACCCCTGGGCATACGCCGGGATCGATGAGTTTCTGGTTCGCCGAGGCCAAGCTTCTGATTGCAGGCGATACGCTTTTTCGTCGTGGGATTGGTCGCACAGATTTGTGGGGTGGCGATCAGGCGACTATCGTTCGTTCGATCAAGCAGCGCCTGTACAGCCTGGATGAGGAGGCCACGGTGGTCACCGGCCATGGCCCGGACACCCTCCTTGGCGACGAGATGCGTCAGAACCCGTTCGTGCGCGCCTGACGCTTCAGGGAATTTTTCTGCTTTGCTGCAATCCAAGGCTGGCATAGATCCGAATCAGATCCGCTGCACTTTCGAATTACAGTAGGAGCTTGTCCATGTTCACCATGCGTCGTTTGATTATCGTCGCTACCGCTGCCGCGCTGATGTCCGGGTGCGCCAGCCCCAACCCGTATGACAGCCAGGGTCAGGCGCAGCAGGGTTCCACAGGGATGAGCAAAACCGCCAAGTACGGCGGCCTGGGTGCGCTGGCCGGGGCCATCGCGGGCGCCGCCATCGACCATAACAACCGCGGCAAGGGTGCGCTGATCGGCGCTGCCGCCGTGGGCGCTGCCGCAGCAGGTTATGGCTACTACGCCGACAAGCAGGAAGCCGAATTGCGTGCAAGCATGGCCAACACCGGTGTGGAGGTGCAGCGCCAGGGCGACCAGATCAAACTGATCATGCCGGGCAACATCACCTTCGCCACCGACTCGGCCAACATCGCCCCGAGCTTCTACTCGCCGCTGAACAACCTGGCCAACTCCTTCAAGCAGTTCAACCAGAACACCATTGAAGTGGTCGGCTACACCGACAGCACCGGCAGCCGCCAGCACAACATGGACCTGTCCCAGCGTCGTGCGCAATCGGTGGTCACCTACCTGACCTCCCAGGGTGTCGATGGCAGCCGCGTCAGCGCCCGCGGCCTGGGCCCGGACCAGCCGATCGCCAGCAACGCCGACGCCAACGGCCGCGCGCAGAACCGTCGGGTAGAGGTCAACCTCAAGCCGATTCCTGGGCAGCAGTACCAGTAAGTCGCAATATGTGAAGAAGGGGAGCCTGGCTCCCCTTTTTTGTGCCTGCAGTGGCCTCATCGCTGGCAAGGCCAGCTCCCACAGAGGCCTGGCTAGCATCCTGCAACAGCCTTGTGCTGGTGGTTTGAGTGTCCTAGGACCTATCCTACGAATTCTGTCGCCCTGCAGATGATTGCTCCGGGGGAAGTACGCCACTAGGCTCACCAGGTCGCTGAAGTATCAGCGATCGGGTTTGGCGACCCGAGTACATCATCCTGCTTCCATGACGTCAGTCGTTATGGCAGTTGTGCGCGGGAGGGCTTCGGCCCTGCCGGGTTGTCCTGATGTCTCGGTTCGCCAACCTGCGTACAGCTGCCACCATTTCTGTTTGGCGACAGAGGTGGTGCAGCTCCCTTCACATCAGGAGCTTCATCATGAAAAAGATCGTTCCAGACCCACCTGAATTCCACCTTCTCGAAACCACAGAGACGCCCTTCGGCCTCTGCGATGTCGGTCATCCACAGTTATTCGCCGTGCGCGCCGGGGTCAATGTCGAAGATGCGCTGGTGCATGCGTCGCTGTATTTGAAGTGCGCGAGCCTGACTGGGCCGCTGGCGGTCGAGCATACTCGTGAGCCGGGGCGAGGGTTCCTTCAGGCGACCCTGCATTCCCATGAAATGGCCAAGGCATTGATTGATGCGTTGCTCGATGGGCTGGAGAGCCGGGCGATCAGGATGCCAGCCGGCGCCTGAGTTGCGAGCGCTTTGCGCTTGATCGCTGGCAAGGCCAGCTCCCACAGGTCCGGAGTGTGCCCAGATTAACTGTGGGAGCCGGCTTTGCCGGCGATACGGTAGGTCAGGCGACTCAGCTTGGACTTTTGGTAGTGATTGTCAGCACATCTGTGTAAACGATGACCACAGACTGGCCGACTTTGAGATTTTTCATGCGCGCCTGAAGGTCAGGGTCTTCGACCTTCACGACCTTTTGCGGGCCCTCAGGTGGCGTCAGCGTTACCTCATGGGTTTTCAGGTCAATCTTGGTGATCTTCGAGGTGACCTTGATCTGCCGAAATGCCTCACCACCTGGGTTAGGGTTGTCCTTGGTGGCGCGAATGACACCGGCCTCCTTGCTGATGCCCGGGGCCTTGGTGAGGTCGGTTTCGAGCACAGTAGCAACCGAGCGGTTGACCGTGATGTTGACCAGGTCGCCGACCTTGAGGTTATGCAGGTCCTTGGCCTGTTCGCTCACCTGGATCGGCACCTCAGAGTTCTCAGGCCCTGCCACCGTAACGACGCGCTTATCGAGGTCAACGGCAAGGACTTTGGTATTCACCACATCCTCAGTGGCGACAGCGTCGATCAGGATGTCTTTTGCCTGCACCGTAAAACTGGCTGCAGACAGAAGTGAAACAACAGCAAAAGCATGGGCAAAGCGGCGCAGCGGTTTCATAGGCTTACGTTCCTTGTGATTGCTAGTGAAATCATCGTAGGAAGTGAGCATAGATGCTGTCCGGCAAATTACCCGTCGGCGTTTTGTCGCAGCCGTTCGAGCAAGGCGTCCTTGTCGCTCCACAGCTGGTTTATCCATTGCTGGAAGGCCAGGCGGTAGGTTTCATCCTGGTCGTAGTTCCTGCCCAGGAACTCGGCCGGAATCGCCAGTTCCTCGAAGTGCACGACAATGTGCCTGACCCGCCCGCACAACAAGTCCCAGAAGCCTGGCGCACCGTTCGGATAATGAATGGTGACGTTGACGATCGATTGCAGTTGCTCGCCCATGGCATCAAGCACAAAGGCAATGCCGCCAGCCTTGGGCTTGAGCAGGTGCTTGAACGGTGACTGCTGCTGGCGATGCTTGGCTGCGGTGAAGCGCGTGCCTTCGGCGAAGTTGAAGATCGCCGTTGGCTTGCCGCGAAACTTGGCGCAGGTGCGTCGAGTGGTTTCCAGGTCCTTGCCGGCCTTTTCCGGGTGCTTGGCCAGGTACGCCTTGGAGTAGCGCTTCATGAACGGGAAGCCCAGTGCCCACCAGGCCAGGCCGATCACCGGCACCCAGATCAGCACCTGCTTGAGGAAGAACTTCAGCGGGCGGATACGCCGGTTGAGCACGTACTGCAGCACCAGGATATCGACCCAGCTCTGGTGGTTGCTGGTGACCAGGTAGCTGTGCTGGTAGTCCAGCCCGGCCAGGCCTTCGACCTGCCAGCGGGCCTTGCCCAGCAGGTTGATCCAGGCATTGTTGTTGCTGATCCAGGCTTCGTGGATGTGGCGCATCAGTTCATCGGTGAGCCGCTGCGCCGCAGCGAACGGCAGCAGCAGCTTGAACAGGCTGACGATGAACAACGGGGTGCAGCAGACGATGGTGTTGAGCCCCAGCAGCAGCGAGGC
The DNA here is from genome assembly GCF_050435905.1 of Pseudomonas sp. 2835. Taxonomy (NCBI): domain Bacteria; kingdom Pseudomonadati; phylum Pseudomonadota; class Gammaproteobacteria; order Pseudomonadales; family Pseudomonadaceae; genus Pseudomonas; species Pseudomonas sp. 2835. Next base: position 171,726 of record NZ_JBNDLE010000002.1, read on the forward strand.
GATAACCCCGCGCAATGGCGCGGGTAGCAATCCGAGCATGTTCAACTATCCAGTGAGCGGTTGGCCTGAATGGCGGTCAGGGCGATGGTGTAGACGATGTCGTCGACCTGGGCGCCGCGCGGCAGGTCGTTGACGGGCTTGCGCAGGCCTTGCAGCATCGGCCCCAGGCTGACGCAATCGGCGCTGCGCTGCACAGCCTTGTGGGTGGTGTTGCCGGTGTTCAGGTCGGGGAACACGAACACCGTGGCGCGCCCGGCCACCTGGCTGTTGGGCGCCAGTTGCCGGGCGATCTCCAGGTTGGCGGCGGCGTCGTATTGCAACGGGCCGTCGATCAGCAGGCCGCGCTGGGATTCCTGGGCCAGGAGAGTGGCCTCGCGGACCTTCTCGACTTCTTCGCCGGTGGCCGAATCACCACTGGAATAGCTGATCATCGCCACCCGCGGGGCAATACCGAAGGCTTCGGCGGAGTCGGCGCTCTGCAGGGCGATTTCCGCCAGCTCATTGGCCGTCGGGTGCGGGTTCATCACGCAGTCGCCGTACACCAGCACCTGCTCGGGGAAGAGCATGAAGAACACCGACGACACCAGGCTGCAGCCGGGTGCGGTCTTGATCAGTTGCAGGGCCGGGCGGATGGTGTTGGCGGTGGAGTGCACCAGGCCCGAGACCAGGCCGTCGACTTCGTCCAGGGCCAGCATCATGGTGCCGATCACCACCGGGTCTTCCAGCTGCTGTTCGGCCATCGGCGCGTTGAGGCTCTTGCTCTTGCGCAGGCTGACCATCGGCTCGACATAGCGCTCGCGGATCAGGTCCGGGTCAAGGATCTCCAGGCCTTCGGGCAGGCTGATGCCCTGGGCGCGGGCCACCGCCTGGACGTCGTCGGGCTTGGCCAGCAGCACGCAGCGGGCAATGCCGCGGGCCTGGCAGATGGCGGCGGCCTGCACGGTCATGGGTTCTGCGCCTTCGGGCAGAACGATACGTTTGTTGGCCTGCTGGGCGCGCTGGATCAACTGGTAGCGGAACACCGCGGGCGACAGGCGCAGCTCGCGCGGGGTGCCGCAGCGCTGGTGCAGCCAGTCGGCGTCCAGGTAGCTGGCGACGAAATCGGTGATCAGCTCGGCGCGCTCACGGTCATCCACCGGGATTTCCTTGTTCAGGCCGTTGAGCTGGTTGGCGGTGTCGTAGGAGCCTGTGCTCACCGAGAGGATCGGCAAGCCGGCCAGCAGCGCGCCCTGGCACAGTTCGAGGATGCGCGGGTCGGGCTTGCTGTCGCTGGTCAGCAGCAGGCCGGCCAGCGGCACGCCATTGATCGCCGCCAGGCTCACGGCGAGGATGATGTCGTCGCGATCGCCCGGGGTCACCACCAGGGTGCCGGGCTTGAGCAGCGGCACGGTGTTGGCCACGGTTCGGGCGCAGATGATGATCTTGTTCATGCGCCGGGTTTCGTAGTCGCCGGCGTTGAGCACCTGGGCGCCAAGCAGCTCGGCGACGTCGCGGGTGCGCGGGTCGTTGAGGCCGGCCTGGAACGGGATGCAGCCGAGCAGGCGGAAGTCGCCGCCGCGCAGCAGCGGCGAGTGTTCGGTCAGGCGCGCGGCGAAGGCATTCATGTCTTCGTCGGTGCGCACCTTGTTGAGGATCACTCCGAGCACTTTCGGGTCGCGCGGGCCGCCGAACAACTGGGCCTGCAGTTCGACGCGCCCGGACAGCTCGGTGAGCACTTCGTTTTCCGGCGCCGAGACCAGGATCACCTCGGCATCCAGGCTCTTGGCCAGGTGCAGGTTGACCCGCGCGGCGTAGCTGGCGTGGCGGGTCGGGACCATGCCTTCGACCACCACCACGTCCTTGCCGACGCAGGCCTGCTGGTACAGGGTGATGATCTCTTCGAGCAGTTCATCCAGCTGGCCGTCGCCGAGCATGCGCTCGACATGGGCCAGGCTCAGCGGTTGTGGCGGTTTGAGGCCATGGGTGCGGGCAACCAGTTCGGTGGAGCGTTCCGGGCCGGTATCGCCCGGGTGCGGCTGGGCGATCGGCTTGAAGAAGCCGACCTTCAGCCCGGCGCGCTCCAGGGTGCGCACCAGGCCCAGGCTGATGGACGTCAGGCCGACGCCAAAATCGGTCGGCGCGATAAAAAATGTCTGCATGCGAGCTTCTCGAAATGAGCTGTGCAAAAGAATCAATTGCCAAGGGTATCGCTATCGACCCCCTGAGCGCACCAGCCACAGGCAAATGCCTGGCCGATGCGTTGCTGGCGTTGCTCGGGGTCGAGCACCCAGCTGCGTGATTGCCAGGGCGGCTGGTGGCGCAGGTGCTGGGTGTGCCCGCACGACAGCTCGACCACCCAGTGGCCGTCCTCGTCCTGATGGAAACCCAGCACCTGGCTGAAGGATCCGGCAACCCGTTTGTCCGGGTTGCGTTCGCTTTCAGGCGATGCCTTGGTTACACTTGTTCGTTCTACATTCTTATGCAAAAGGTCTCGCCCCATGCTGATCGCCGCCAACAAGGCTGTCTCCATCGACTATACCCTGACCAACGACGCTGGTGAGGTCATCGACAGCTCCGCCGGCGGCGCTCCGCTGGTCTACCTGCACGGTGCAGCCAATATCATCCCGGGCCTGGAAAAAGCCCTGGAAGGCAAAACCACCGGTGACGAGCTGGACGTTACCGTTGAGCCGGAAGACGCCTACGGCGAATACCTGGCCGAGCTGGTCAGCACCCTGAACCGCAGCATGTTCGAAGGTGTCGACGAGCTGGAAGTGGGCATGCAGTTCCACGCTTCGGCGCCGGATGGCCAGATGCAGATCGTCACCATTCGCGACCTGGACGGCGACGACGTCACCGTTGATGGCAACCACCCACTGGCTGGCCAGCGCCTGAACTTCAAGGTCAAGGTCGTCGATGTTCGTGATGCCAGCGAAGAAGAAATCGCCCATCGCCACGTTCATGGCGAAGGTGGCCATCACCACTGATTTTCTGCGCTAAGCTCAGAGAGTCGCGAAGGCGCCCGGGCAAGTCCGTCGCACTCCAGCAGGGGAAGACGGCTTGGCAGGGCGCCTTTTTAATGGGCTGGTTTTACTGATTGCAGCCCGCAGCGGCAACCGGGATCTGGAAAGGGGAGTACGTCATGAGTGCATTTCACGACCTGAAATTGCAGGCACTGGATGGCCAGGAGTTGCCTCTGGCGCCGTTCAAGGGCCAGGTGGTGCTGGTGGTCAATGTCGCTTCCAAGTGTGGCCTGACCCCTCAGTACGCGGCGCTGGAAAACCTCTACCAGCAGTACAAGGGCAAAGGCTTCAGTGTACTGGGCCTGCCGTGCAACCAGTTTGCCGGGCAGGAACCGGGCACAGAAAAGGAAATCCAGCAGTTCTGCAGCCTGAACTACGGCGTGACCTTTCCGTTGGGCAGCAAGCTGGAGGTCAATGGCCATGACCGCCATCAGTTGTACCGCTTGTTGGCCGGCGAAGGCGCCGAGTTCCCCGGCGATATCACCTGGAACTTCGAGAAGTTCCTGGTTGGCAAGGACGGCCGCGTGCTGGCGCGATTCTCGCCACGTACGGCGCCGGATGATCCAACGGTGGTGCAGGCCATCGAGAAGGCTTTGGCCTGATCGGCCTGATCGGCCTCATCGCGGGGCAAGCCCGCTCTTACACTTCTGTAGGAGCGGGCTTGCCCCGCGATGCTGTTCAATCACCCAGATCAATAGTACTGGGCCACCCGAACGGCTCCCCCTATCCTCAGGCGCATTCCCCATTCCCAGGAGCGCCTCATGTCCGCCACCGCACTGTTCACTCCCTTCCAACTGGGCGCCCTCGAGCTGCCAAGCCGTGTGGTCATGGCGCCGATGACCCGTACTTTCTGCCCTGGCGGCGTACCTCATGCGCAAGTGGTCGAGTACTACCGCCGCCGCGCCGCGGCAGGCGTTGGGCTGATCATCAGCGAAGGCACCACTGTCGGTCATAAAGCGGCCAACGGCTACCCGAACGTGCCGCGCTTTTACGGTGAAGATGCCCTGGCCGGCTGGAAGAACGTCGTCGACGCTGTACATGCTGAAGGCGGGCGCATCGTGCCGCAGCTCTGGCACGTGGGCAGCGTGCGCCGCCTTGGCACCGAGCCGGACGCCAGCGTGCCGGGTTGTGGCCCGAGCGAGAAGCTCAAGGACGGCCAGGTTGTGGTGCATGGCATGAGCAAGGCCGATGTCCGTGACGTGATCGAGGCGTTCGCCCAGGCCGCTCGTGATGCCCAGGCTATCGGTATGGATGGTATCGAGATCCACGGTGCCCATGGTTACCTGATCGACCAGTTCTTCTGGGAGGCCAGCAATCAGCGCACGGATGAGTACGGCGGCGACCTGGCCGGCCGTTCGCGTTTTGCCATCGAGCTGATCCAGGCGGTGCGCGCTGCGGTGGGCCCGGACTTCCCGATCATTTTCCGTTTTTCGCAGTGGAAGCAGCAGGACTACAGCGCCCGCCTTGTGCACAGCGCCGAAGCCCTCGGCGCGTTCCTGCAGCCGCTGGTGGAGGCCGGTGTGGATATCTTCCACTGCTCGACCCGGCGCTTCTGGGAGCCGGAATTCGACGGCTCGGACCTCAACCTGGCCGGCTGGACCCGCCAGCTCACTGGCAAGCCGACCATCACTGTCGGCAGCGTCGGCCTGGATGGCGAGTTCCTGCAGTTCATGGTAGCGACCGACAAGGTGGCGCAACCGGCCAGCCTTGAGAACCTGCTCAAACGCCTGAACAACGACGAGTTCGACCTGGTGGCGGTCGGCCGGGCGCTGCTGGTCGACCCTGAGTGGGCCGCCAAGGTGCGCGATGGCCGCGAACAGGACATTCTGCCGTTCAGCCGTGAGGCGTTGACGACCCTGGTTTGATCGCAAGTGCCGCCGGGGCCGGGCGCGCAACGCTGCCTTGGCCCTGGCGACAGGCTGCCTGCAGGTGCGCTTCGAATTGCTCGACAATCGCCGGCCAGCCCTGGCGGCTGGCATGCTGGCGGGCATTGAGACGCACCCGGCGCAGGGTTTCTGGCTCTTCCAGCAACCAGCAGGCGGCATCGATGAACGCCGCTTCATCCCCCGGCATGGCCAGCGCGCCACTGTGGCCGTGGCGAATGTGCTGGGCCGCTGCTGCTTCGTCATAGGCAACGACGCCCAGCCCTGATGCCAGCGCTTCAAGTACCACATTACCGAACGTCTCGGTCAGGCTGGGGAACAGGAAGATATCCCCGGAGGCGAAGTGCTGCGCCAGGCTTTCACCACGCTGGGCACCGCAGAACACCGCGCCGGGCAGACGTTGTTCCAGCATGGCGCGTTGAGGTCCGTCACCGACCACGATCAATTTGATGCGCCGCTGCGGGTACTGCTGTTGCAGGGCCGCCAGGCAAGGTTGCAGCAAACCGAGGTTCTTCTCGGCGGCCAGGCGTCCGACATGCAGCAGGGCAATATCATCGGCGCCCACCCCCCATTGCTCACGCAGCGCCTGGCTACGCCGCGCCGGGTTGAACAACTGGCTGTCGACCCCGCGGGCCATCAGGCTGAGGTTGTCGAAACCGCGTCGTTCCAGCTCCAGGCGCTGGCTGAGGCTGGGTACCAGGGTGGTGTGGGTGCGTCGGTGGAACCAACGCAGGTAGTGGGTCAGCAGGCGTGCCAGCAGGCCCAGGCCGTACTCGCTGGAGTACTGCTGGAAGTTGGTATGAAAACCGCTGACCACTGCGATCCCCAGGCGCCGCGCCGCGCGCAGGGCGCTCAGGCCCAGCGGGCCTTCAGTGGCGATGTACAGCACGTCCGGGCGTTGCCGGCGCCAGCGCCGCATCAGCTTGTGCATCGACACCTGGCCCCATTGCAAACCCGGATACCCCGGCAACGGCCAGCCGCGGCACAGCAGCAGGTTGTCGTCGCTGGCCGAAGGCTGTTCGGCTGCCTGCCGGGGGCGCACCAGTTCGACCCGATGGCCGCGTGAGCACAAGCCATCGCTGAGGCGGCCAAGGGTATTGGCCACGCCGTTGATTTCCGGTGGGAAGGTTTCGCTGATCAGGGTGACATGCAGGGACGGTGTGCTCATGAACCCAGTGTCGACCGTGCGGATTGCCACGCTGTGACCGCAAAATGACAGATCGATGACGCCTGATTACTGGCGATTTCCGGCGTATAAATATTTCCCAGCGAGCGACTCAAGATTGCAGGTCAGGCAGCCGATGCAGAAGCATTCGAATGACTGATTTCGCTCCGGGAGAGCGTCATGTTCAACAGCAAACTCAAGCAAGAAATCCTCCGGCTGCGTGAAGAATTGCAATCCGTGGAGCAAGTTAAGTGCAGCCTCGACAGTGAGATGCTGGTGCTACAGCTCGACCCGCAAGGGCGCATCGAATCGGTCAACAGCAACTTCGAAAAAGAGATGCTCTACAGCAGCCATCAACTGATTGGCCGCAACATCGAAGAAATCGTCCCCGCCCACGTCAAGCAGCTCGATTTTTACCAGCGCATGAAGCAAGCCATCACCCGCGGCGAGCACCTCAATGGTGCCGTGCGTCTGCTGCGTGGCAACGGCGAAGAGGCCTGGTTGCGCTCGATTCTTCAGCCGGTTAAAAACAGCGAAGGGCGCATCAAGTATTTCACCCTGCACTCCAGCGACCTGACCCGCACCATCGAAACCTCCCGCGAGCACGAGAGCCTGATCAAGGCGCTGATGCGCTCCACAGCGGTGATCGAGTTCAACCTCAACGGCGAGGTGCTGACGGCCAACGAGCGTTTCCTGCAAACCATGGGCTACAAGCTTGATCAGGTTGTGGGCAAGCATCACCGCCTGTTTTGCGAGCCGGAAGAGTACAACTCGGTCGGCTATCACGCGTTCTGGGACAAGCTGCGCCGTGGTGAATTCGTCGCCGAACGCTTCAAGCGTATCGATGCCCATGGCCGCGTGGTGTGGCTGGAAGCGTCGTACAACCCGATTATCGATGCCCATGACGTGCTCTACAAAGTGGTCAAGTTCGCCACGGTGATCACCGATCAGGTCAATCAGGAAGTAGCCGTCGCCCAGGCTGCGGATATCGCCTACACCACTTCGCTGGAAACCGACGCCTGTGCGCGCAAGGCCACCGAGGTGGTGACCCAGACCGTTGACGTCATGCGCGGCCTGGAAACCTACATGCAGGAAGCCGCCGAAGGCATCGAGGCGCTGGACAAGCAGTCGCAGGTGATTGGCTCGATCATCAAGACCATCAGCGACATTGCCGGGCAGACCAACTTGCTGGCCCTCAACGCCGCCATCGAGGCTGCGCGTGCCGGCGAACAGGGCCGTGGCTTTGCCGTGGTCGCCGACGAGGTCCGGCAACTGGCCTCGCGTACCAGCACCGCCACCGAGGAAATCGCCCGGGTGGTGCAGCAGAACGAACAGCTGGCCAAGGCGGCGGTGGACATCATCGACAGCAGCAAGCGCCAGGCCGAGCAGGGCCTGTCACTGGCCGGGCAGACCGGCACGGTGATTGTCGAGATTCAGGACGGTGCGCAGAAGGTGGTCAATGCGGTCGGGCAGTTCTCCAACCAGCTGTCGAGCTGATGGACGTGCCGCGTAGCCGGGTGGCTACGCGGCGCCAGCTCACTTGCGTTCGCGCACCCAGAACAGCGTGGCGCCAGCTACCGCTGCCGGCATCATCAGGATGTTGAGGAACGGCACCAGCAACACCAGGTACACCGAGCCGCCAAAGCCCAGGCTCTGCCAGCGCTTTTCGCGAAGCCAGGCGAGCATGTCCTGCCAGCTCATCTTGTGGTTGTCGGCTGGGTAGTCGATGTACTGGATGGCCATCATCCAGATACCGAACAGCAGCCATAGCGGCGCGGCAACGATGTTCACCACCGGGATCAGCGACAGGATGAACAGGCCGATCGCCCGTGGCAGGAAGTAGCCCAGCTTGCGCGCCTCGCGGCCGAGGGTGCGGGGCACCATGGCGGTGAGTTCGGCCCAGCTGAAGGCCGGGAAATCATCGGTGCCGCGCACCACCACTTCGACCTTTTCCGCCAGGAATCCATTGAACGGCGCGGCAATGATGTTGGCCAGCATGGTGAAGGTGAAGAACACCATCAGCCCCACCAGCACCACGAACAGCGGCCACAGCACATAGTTGAGGAAGCTCAGCCAGCTCGGCAGGCTGGGCATCAGTGTGTCGACCCAGAGGCTGAACTGATGGCCGGCGAAGTAGATCAGGCCGACGAACAGCAGCAGGTTGACTGCCAGTGGCAGCAACACGAACAGGCGCAGGCTCGGGCTCAGGACCAGTTTCAGCCCTTCACGCAGGTACTGTGGGCCAGAGAGGACAGGGGCTTGCATATAAGGGAAGGCTCCGGGTAAAGGCAAACGCGCTGACCTTACCGAGTTTGCGCGGCGGGCGAAAGCGCGGCGCAGAGCGAGAAACGGGCTGTAACAAAACCTCGGCAGCATCTATACCGGGCTTCATAGATAAACCGCGCGCGCCTTTGCTGATGAATAGAGCCGGCCTATAAGGTGGATTGTCTAAGGATATTTCCTTAATCTCTGCCACCTCGCTAAAGTGCGCACATCTTTTCAACGCCTTCGAATTCTGACTTTCAAGGAGTTTCCATGAGCATTCTGGTCAACAAGCAAGCCCCTGATTTCGATGCGGCGGCAGTGCTGGGCGACGGTTCGATCGTCGACAGCTTCAAGCTTTCTTCCCTGCGCGGCAAATATGTCGTGCTGTTCTTCTGGCCGCTGGACTTCACCTTTGTCTGCCCGTCGGAAATCATTGCCCACAACAATCGTATGGACAAGTTCCGCGAGCTGGGTGTGGAAGTAGTCGGCGTCTCCATCGACTCGCAGTTCACCCACCACGCCTGGCGCAGCACGCCGGTCGAGAAGGGCGGTATCGGCGCGGTCGAGTTCACCATGGTTGCCGACGTCAAGCACGAGATCACCCGTGCCTATGGCATCGAGCACGATGACGGCGTGGCCCTGCGTGCCTCGTTCCTGATCGACCAGCAAGGCGTTGTCCAGCACCAGGTGGTCAACAACCTGCCGCTGGGCCGTGAAGTCGACGAGATGATCCGCCTGGTCGAAGCCCTGCAGTTCACCGAACAACACGGTGAAGTCTGCCCGGCTGGCTGGCGCAAAGGCCAGAAAGGCATGAAGGCTGACGCCCAGGGCGTTGCCGACTACCTGGCCGAGAACGCCGCCAGCCTGTAAGGCTGCCCGTTAACGCTTTTCAGGACCTGCGGCCAAAAGCCTTCCCCAAGTGCTTCGCGGGTTCTTTTTTATTCCAGCCGGCGATCCCGGCTAAAGAGGCTGGCCACTGAGCGCCAGCTCGACAGGAGTGTGACATGTCTGAAGTACGCCATTCGCGAGTGATCATCCTCGGTTCCGGCCCTGCCGGTTACAGCGCTGCGGTCTATGCCGCGCGCGCCAACCTCAAGCCGCTGCTGATCACCGGCATGCAGGCCGGCGGCCAGCTGACCACCACCACCGAAGTCGACAACTGGCCGGGCGACGCCCACGGCCTGACCGGCCCGGCGCTGATGCAACGCATGCAGGAACACGCCGAGCGCTTCGAGACCGAAGTGGTGTTCGATCACATCAACGCCGTTGACCTGGCCAGCAAGCCGTTCACCCTCAAGGGCGACAGCGCTACCTACACCTGCGACGCACTGATCATCGCCACCGGCGCCAGCGCTCGCTACCTGGGCCTGCCATCGGAAGAAGCGTTCATGGGCAAGGGCGTTTCCGCCTGCGCGACCTGCGACGGTTTCTTCTACCGCAACAAGCCGGTCGCTGTGGTCGGTGGTGGCAACACCGCCGTCGAGGAAGCCCTGTACCTGGCCAACATCGCCAGCAAGGTCACCCTGGTCCACCGCCGCGAGACCTTCCGCGCCGAGAAGATCCTGATCGACAAGCTCAACGCCCGCGTGGCCGAAGGCAAGATCGAGCTCAAGCTCAACGCCACCCTGGACGAAGTGCTGGGCGACGACATGGGCGTCACCGGTGCGCGCCTGAAGAACAACGACGGCAGCTTCGACGAAATCAAGGTCGACGGCGTGTTCATCGCCATCGGTCACACCCCGAACACCTCGCTGTTCGAAGGCCAGCTGACCTTGAAGGACGGCTACCTGGTGGTCAATGGCGGCCGTGACGGCAATGCCACTGCGACCAACGTTGAAGGTGTGTTCGCTGCCGGTGACGTGGCTGACCACGTGTACCGCCAGGCCATCACCTCGGCCGGTGCCGGCTGCATGGCGGCTCTGGATGTCGAGCGTTACCTGGATGGGCTGCAGAACGCAGCGCTCTGAGGATTGCGCGAGCGCTCTGCGCTCGATCGCTGGCAAGGCCAGCTCCCACAGTTGATCTTGTGAGCTAACAAAAAACCGGCCTGATGGCCGGTTTTTTTGTGTCTGCAATCTGCCTCAGAGGCTCAGGCGCATGGACAGGTCCACCGCTTTCACATCCTTGGTCATCGCCCCGATCGAGATGTAGTCCACGCCCGTTTCAGCGATTACCCGCAAGGTTCTTTCAGTCACCCCGCCACTGGCCTCAAGCTTGGCCTTGCCGGCATTCAGGCGCACCGCTTCGCGCATGTCGTCCAGGCTCAATTCGTCGAGCATGATGATGTCGGCGCCGGCATCCAGCGCTTCTTTCAATTCACTCAGGCTTTCGACCTCGATCTCCACCGGCTTGCCCGGGGCAATGCGGTGCGCGGCGGTGATGGCTGCGGCGATGCCACCGCTGGCGGCTATGTGGTTTTCCTTGATCAGGAAGGCGTCGTAGAGACCGATGCGGTGGTTATGGCAGCCGCCGCAGGTGACGGCGTACTTCTGCGCCAGGCGCAGGCCGGGCAGGGTCTTGCGGGTGTCGAGCAGCTTGACCTGGGTGTCGGCAACCTTGTCGGCAAGGAACTGCGCGTGGCTGGCAACGCCCGAAAGCATCTGCAGGAAGTTCAGCGCCGAGCGCTCGCCGCTGAGCAGGGAGCGGGCCGGGCCTTCGAGGTGGAACAGCACCTGGTTGGCGCTGGCGCGCTCGCCATCCTTGACCTGCCAGTGCACCGCTACCCGTGGGTCGAGCTGGCGGAATACCGCGTCTACCCAGGCCGTGCCGGCAATCACGCAGTCATCGCGGGTAATGATGGTGGCCTTGGCCAGGCGTTCGGCCGGGATCAGCTGGGCGGTGATATCGCCACTGCCGATGTCTTCAAGCAACGCACGGCGCACGTTGGCTTCGATTTCGGCGGTCAGGTCGGCGAGGCGTAAATTCGGCATGGCGGGCTCCACAAGCTAAGTGCTGGCGATTATAGGGCAGGGCAGCCCGCGCTTGCAGCAAACACTGCAGCGGCGGCCAAAGCTTGACCTTTGGTCAGGCCAGATGAGCTTTTCGCCCGGACGCCGGTCTATCAGCAGCGGCATGCGCGCACTGGCGAGTGAAAGATTTTTACTCGATAATGCGCCTTGTATTTGGCGTCATAGCTTTGACGACCGCTAAAAAGCTCAAAATCGAACCTGTAAGGAGACCAGGATGCACAACGACGGGAAGGTGGTGCCGATCAAGGCCATCACCGATCAGGCGCACAGCGCGCCCCTCGCTCGTCTGCCGGTAGTGCTTCTGCAGGTACGTGACAAGGCCGCGCTACAACTGCGCCAGGGCCTGCAGGCGTTGTTCGACAACGCCGACGACACCCTGTTCGAGATGGCCGACAAGGCCACCAACAACGTCCAACAGAACATCCTTTTCGAAGCCATGCGCGACCTGCGCCTCAAGCGCAAGAACATCGAGCGCGGCTATCTTGACCACTTCTATGAAGCCTTTGTGCAGATCGGCCAGCCCGATTCCCTGCCGGCCCTGCATGGCCCTGGCTACGACCGCCTGGCGCTGGTGGCCAATGACGAACTGGAGCGCACCGTGGCGCTGGATGCGATGGTCGCGCGGGTGCTGGCCCGTGACGGCATCGCCCTCAACCAGCTGACCTTGCGTTTCAGCGCCCTGGTCGGCCAGGCCCTGGACGATCCGCGCAACCCGCTGGGCCCGGCAATGCTTTGCGATTACTTCCTGCGTGCCGGGCGCAGCCTGGGCGTGGGGATCAAGGTCAAGCTGATCATTCTCAAGCTGTTCGAGCGCTATGTGCTGCACGACGCCGATCAGTTGTACGGGGAAGCCAACCAGTTGCTGATTGCCACCGGCGTGCTGCCCGAGCTCAAGGCCGTGCCGCGCCGTCGAGCCCAGGACCGCCCGCAGACAGAACGCGAGGCTGCCGCCAGCGCAGCCGATAACGAGCCGGCCAATGACGCGCTGGATGCCAACGGCCAGGCGGTGTTTGCCTCGTTGCAGGCCCTGTTGTCGCCGGTGCGCGGGCGGGTTGCCCCGCGCCTTGAGGCGTGCGAGCAGGTGCAGGCGATCAGTACCCGTGACCTGTTGCGGCTGCTTTCGCACCTGCAGCACTACGTACCGCCCACCCCGCAGACCGACGATTTCGACCTGCACCAGCAGCTTGAACAACTGCTGACCCGGGTCAGCGTCAAGAGCGGCACCTACCGCAAGATCGAGGTGGTCGACGAAGATGTGATCAACCTCATCGCCATGCTCTTCGAATTCATTCTTGCCGACCGCAACCTGCCGCGCACGTTGCGCGCCCTGATCGGGCGCATGCAGATCCCGATGCTCAAGGTCGCGGTCCTCGACAAGAGCTTTTTCAGCCGCAGCAGCCACCCGGCCCGACGCCTGCTCAACGAGATCGCCTCGGCGGCGATGGGCTGGGGCACCAGCGATGATTGCCAGCGCGACAGCCTGTACCTGCGGGTGGAAAAAATCGTCCAGCGCCTGCTCAGCGACTTTGTCGACGACCCGGCGATCTTCTCAGAACTGCTTGTTGAGTTTCTTGCCTTCAGCAGTGATGAGCGCCGTCGCAACGAACTGCTCGAACAACGCACCCGCGACGCCGAAGAAGGCCGTGCACGCACTGCCCTGGCCCGTCAGCGGGTTCAGCAGGAACTCAACCGGCGCCTGCTTGGCCGCTCGTTGCCGCGGGTGGTGGTGCGTTTGCTCGAAGAGGCCTGGAGCCAGGTGCTGTTGCTGGCCTGCCTCAAGCATGGCGACACTTCCAGCCAGTGGCTCCAAGCCCTGGAGACCATGGACGAGCTGATCTGGAGCGTGCAGCCACACACTGAAGACTCTGCGCGCTTGCGCCTGCTGGAGCTTGTGCCGGGCCTGCTCAAGGCCTTGCGCGACGGCCTGGCCAGCGCCGCCTTCGATCCGTTTGCCACCAGCGAATTCTTTGCCCAGCTCGAGGCTTTGCATGTGCAGCTGTTTGACACGCCGGTGGTGGGCGGCCGGGTGAGCCACAACGATGCCAGCGAGCGGGTGCTTGTGCTCGATGAAATCGTCCTGCGCGCGCCTGAGGCCGGCGATCCGCAAGCGGCCCAGGTACGCCTGGCCGATGACGACCCGGCGCTGCTGCAGGTTGAGCGCCTGCGCATCGGCGCCTGGGTCGAATTGCTCGATGAAGACGAAGTGCAGCGCTGCAAGCTGATCGCCCAGATCGACAGCACCGATCGCTTCATTTTCGTCAATCGCACCGGCCTCAAGGTCCGCGAATGGTCGCGCATGGCCCTGGCGGTGGCCTTGCGCCGCGGCCATGTACGCCAGCTGGACGACACCCTGTTGTTCGACCGGGCCCTGGACTCGGTGCTCAGCCAGTTGCGCCAGGCGCAGGCACGCTAGGTTCCTGCGCGTTTTAACGATGCATCCCGCGTCACCACGGGGCATACTGAGCCGGTGCCCCCGTGTCTCAGGATTTTCTATGCAACTGGACCGCGCTACTGGCTGGTTCGCCGGCGTCCGCCATTGTCCTTCACCCAACTGCAATGCCCGCGCCGAGGGTGAAGTCATCTCCCTGCTGGTTATCCACAATATCAGCCTGCCACCGGCGCAATTCGGTACCGGCAAGGTCCAGGAGTTCTTCCAGAACCGCCTGGATGCCAGTGAACACCCGTATTTCGAAGGCATCCAGCACCTGCGCGTGTCGGCGCACTTTCTTATCGAACGTGACGGCAAGGTCACGCAGTTTGTCTCCTGTCTGGACCGCGCCTGGCATGCCGGTGTGTCCAGTTTCGAGGGGCGCGAGGCGTGCAACGATTTTTCCATCGGCATCGAGCTCGAAGGCACCGACGAGCTGCCTTTCACCGATGCCCAGTACCAGGCGCTGCAAGCACTGACCCGGCAGATTCAGGCTGCCTGGCCAGCCATCGGCACTGAACGGATTCAGGGCCACAGCGATATTGCCCCGGGACGCAAGACCGACCCCGGCGGTGCTTTTGACTGGCCGCGCTACCGCGCAGGCCTCAAGGACAAGGAGAGCGAAGCATGAGTTTTCTGGTGTTGTTGCTGGTGCTGTGGTTCGAGAAGTTCTCAGCCCTGCGTCAGCGTCTGCAACGCGACGGTTTTTTTGTCACCGAGCTTGCACGCCTTGAGCGTGACGGCAGGCGTCATCCCTGGTGGGTGCTGACCATTCTGGTGCTGCTGCCGGTGGCCCTGCTGGCCTTGCTGCTGCATGTGCTGGAGCCGGTTGCCTACGGCTTGCTGGCCTTGCCGGTGCACCTGCTGGTGCTGATCTACAGCCTCGGTCGCGGCGACATCAAGGCGGCGCAAGGGCCGTTTCGCGATGCCTGGCGGCGCGGCGACGAACAGGCGGCGGTGCATGTGGCCGAGCGCGACCTGGGCTTGACCGCCGACGATGCCCAGGCATTGCTGGAACGGGTGCAGGGCAACTTGTTGTGGCAGGCCTATCAAAGCTTTTTTGCGGTGATTTTCTGGTACTTCCTGCTCGGCCCGGCGGCCGCCCTGGCGTACCGGTTGTTGGCCCTGGCTGGCGAACATGCTCGGACACCCGCATTGCGCGATCATGCCCTGCAGTTGCGCCACGCCTTCGACTGGGCTCCGGTGCGTGTGCTGGGCGTGAGTTTTGCCCTGGTCGGCAACTTCGTGGCGGTCAGCCGGGTGATGCTGCACGAGCTGCTCAACTGGCATATCAGTGCCGCCGGCCTGATCAGCGCAGTTGGTCGTGTAGCCGGTGATTTGCCGGCCAGCACGTCGGCCGGCCCCGATGGCCTGCTCGGGCTGGATAATCTGTGGGAGTTGCTGCTGCGCTCGGCAGTGCTCTGGTACGCCTGTTTCGCCCTGTGGACAGTCCTTGGCTGAAGCCGGTTGCGCAGCGGCCGTTGGTCGCTCCGCTGCCGGTTAACCTTAAGTTACAAACCCCCGATCCGATATGCGCTATACAGGTGCTGCTGAATACATTCAGTGGCCTTGTGCCACTGTGTGCAGAACAATAAGAATCGGAGGGCGCCACCTGTGAAGAGCCTGTTGTATCCGGCCATCGCGCTGATGAACCGACTGAGCTTCGGCATGAAGTTCAGCCTGATCAGTATTCTGTTTTTCCTGCCCATGCTGGTGACCAACTACTATCTGGTGCGAGATTCCTATGCGCAGTTCCACGCCACTCGCACCGAGCTGCAGAGCCTGGAGCTGCTGGGCAACAGCCTGGCCTTGCGCGGCGAGGTTGAAACCCTCGGTAACCTGGTGCAGATCAACGCCGTGCTCGGTCAGTCGGGCAAGGCCGAGGATGTCGAGGTGCAGATCGCCAGTGTCGAGCAACAGGTGCAGAACCGGCTGTCTGGCTTGACTGCAATGACCAGCGACGAGGCTCAGGCCAAGGTCTTCGACGACAAGCGCAGCGAGATGCTCGCGACCCTCAAGGCGGCCCAGGGTGAGTCTTCGCTGTCCAGTAAAGTGGCGTTTTTCGACAAGCTGCTGGGCCAGGCCCAAGTGCTCAGCAAGGTAGTTGCCAGCCAGGCCGGGCTCAGCCAGGACAGCGATTCGGCGATTCGCCAGCTCAGCGAACTGATGACCACGGTCACCCCGCAAGTGACGCAAACCCTCGGCGAAGGGCGAGCGATTGGCGCTTATTCGCTGGGCCAGGGCTTCGTCAATTCGGCTTCCAGTGCGCGTTTCGATGACCTGCTGCAGAAGCTGGAAAAGCTCGGCGCTGATTATGCCATCCGCCTGGATGAGGCACTGGCCACCGAGCCGGGCGCGCAGGTCAGGCTCGGCAGCCTGGCCAGCAGCAGCCAGGCATCGCTCAAGCAGGCCAGCGAGCTGATCGAAGAACAGGTGGTAGTGGCCGATACGCTCGACAAGCCGTGGCCGGGGTTCTTCCAGCAGATCAGCGGCTTGATGCAGCAGACCTACACGCTCAACACCGCCATTGGCGAGTTCCTTGGCCACCAGCTGGAGCAACGCCTGGCTGAACACCGTTCGCACATGATCCTGCAGGTTTGCGCACTGGCCGCGGTGTTCCTGCTGATTGTCTACCTCTACAGCGGCTTTTACGCCTCGACCCGCAATACCCTCAAGAGCCTCGGCGCAGTGATGGACAAGGTCGCCGCCGGTGATATGACGGTGAACTTCCAGGCCAGCAGCCGTGATGAGCTGGGCGAGTTGGGCCAGGTATTCAACGGCACCGTTCGGCGGATCCATGACCTGATCGAACAAGTCGGCCACACCGTCGCCCAGGTCGAGCGCCAGGCCGAGCAGGTGCATGCGGTGTCGGCACGCAGCAACCAGGCGGTCAGCGGCCAGCGCGGGCAGATCGAGCAGGTGGCCACGGCCATGAACCAGATGTCAGCCACCGCCCAGGAGGTGGCGCGCAGCGCTGCGGCGGCGGTCAACAGCGCCCATAGTGTCAATCAGGAAACCGTCAGCGGCCGTGGCCTGGTGCAAACCCAGCAAGGCAATATCGCCCGCCTTGCCGGCGAGATCGATCAGTCGGTGGCGGTGATCAACCAGTTGGCCAGTGACAGTCAGGCCATCAGCCGGGTGCTGGAGGTGATCAAGAGCATTGCCGAGCAGACCAACCTGCTGGCCCTCAACGCCGCCATCGAGGCGGCCCGGGCGGGTGAGCAGGGCCGGGGCTTTGCCGTGGTGGCCGATGAAGTGCGCACGTTGGCCAAGCGCACCCAGCACTCCACCGAAGAAATCGAGCAAATGATTTCGCGCCTGCAGGGCGGGGTAGGGGCTGCAGTCAAGGCCATGGACAGCAGCCATCAGATGGCCTCGGGTACGGTCGGCGAGTCGCAGCAGGTGCAGCAGGCGCTGGAGAATATCCTCGGTGCCATCGGCAGCATCGTCGACCAGAACCAGCAGATTGCCGCCGCGGTGGAGCAGCAGACGGCGGTGGCTCATGACATCGACCAGAACATCGTCGAGATCAACCGGGCGGCGGATAACACCACCCAGGGCGCACACCAGACCGAGGACGCCAGCCGCCAACTGTCGACCCAGGTGCTGGAGCTCAAGCGTCTGATCGGTGCGTTCCGGGTCTGAGATCAGCGGTTGCTGAAGTTTTCCGCGCTGTGACAAAGTAGCGCCCTGCAGGATTCCAGGGAGCCGGATGTGTCGGCAACGCTGCGGGTGTAGTCTCACCCTCACAGCAAACGGAACCTTGAGTCCACGCGATTCGGCTCCCTCAGCAAATTCACTGACGAGGTACAGACATTGGCCATCATCCATCCCAAAGTCCGCGGTTTTATCTGCACCACTACGCACCCGACCGGTTGCGAGCTGAACGTACGTGATCAGATCGAAGCCACCCGCAAACTGGGCGTGCGCGAGGATGGTCCGAAAAAGGTACTGGTGATTGGTGCTTCCAGCGGCTACGGCCTGGCGGCGCGTATCACCGCTGCGTTCGGTTTCAAGGCCGATACCCTGGGCGTGTTCTTCGAAAAACCGGGCACCGAAACCAAGGCCGGCACTGCGGGCTGGTACAACGCTGCCGCTTTCGACAAGTTCGCCAAGGCCGACGGCCTGTACAGCAAGTCGATCAACGGTGACGCCTTCTCTGACGAAGCGCGGGCCAAGGTCATCGAACTGATCAAGAACGAAATGGGCGGCCAGGTCGACCTGGTGATCTATTCGCTGGCCTCGCCGGTGCGCAAGCTGCCTGCTTCGGCTGGCGAGCGCGCAGGCGAATTGGTCCGTTCGGCGCTCAAGCCAATCGGCCAGCCGTATAAGTCGACCGCTATCGACACCAACAAGGACACCATCATCGAGGCGTCCATCGAGCCTGCCAGCGAGCAGGAAATTGCCGACACCGTCACCGTCATGGGGGGCCAGGACTGGGAGCTGTGGATCGACGCCCTGAGCAAAGCCGGTGTTCTGGCGCCACAAGCGCGCACCGTGGCCTTCAGCTACATCGGTACCGAGATCACCTGGCCGATCTACTGGCACGGCGCCCTGGGCAAGGCCAAGCAGGATCTGGACGAGACGGCCGAGCGCCTGAGCGGCAAAGTGGGTGGCAGCGCCAACGTGGCCGTGCTCAAGTCGGTGGTGACCCAGGCCAGCTCGGCCATTCCGGTGATGCCGCTGTACCTGTCGATGGTCTTCAAAATCATGCAGGAGAAGGGCGTTCACGAAGGTACCCAGGACCAACTGGACCGCATGTTCCGTGACCGCATGTACCGTGCTGACGGTGCCCCGGCGCAGCTGGATGAGAAAGGCCGCCTGCGCCTGGACGACTGGGAGTTGCGTGACGACGTACAGGATGCCTGCAAGGCCCTGTGGCCGCAGGTGACCACCGAGAACCTGTTCGAAATCACCGACTACGCCGGTTACAAGAAGCAGTTCCTCAACCTGTTCGGTTTCGAGCGTCAGGATGTTGACTACAACGCCGATGTCGCTACCGACGTACGGTTCGACTGCATCGAGCTCTAAGAGAATTTTGTAAGCACTTGTTACCGCACCCGTTTTACCGGGGTGCGGTAACAGCAGTTAAATTTAGAAGCATTTTGTAACAAGTATCTCAGTGGCCATTTGCTACCCCCTCCTCGGCGCTGATCTATACCACTCATTCAAATGCCCTTTAAACCGTCAAGGTTTCGACAGGAGGCACCATGAGTGGACTGCAAAAACTAAAAGAGCGGATCAGGCAAAAGGGTCTGCAAAAGGTCCTTAAAACCCTGTGTGAGCGTTACATCTACTTCCATTGGGAGTTGCTGTGGATGGAGCGCGACCTGGTCAGCCCGGTACCGCCGCACAACCAGCGCGAGCATCCCCCGGTACGCCTGGTCGAGATCACCGAGGACAACGCCGACGCCTTTGCCCGCTATTTCGGCAACCGTGTGCAGACCATGCGTGAGCTGGCCGCCGAAGGCCACACCGGGCACATGTACCTGGATGAGCAGGGCGATGCCGTAGCGTTCATCTTCGCCAGCATGCGTGACTATCACGACCGGCATTACTATGGCTGCACCTTCCCGGTGAAGCCCGGTGAATTCTTTGAGTTCGGGGGGGAAATGACCCCCGCCTTCTTTGGCTCCCGGCTGTCGGTGGATGCCCAGATCAGCCTGTGGGAAACCATGCGCGCCAAGGGCTGCGATACGGTGGTGGATGTCTGCGAGTCCCACAATATCCCCGCGCTCAAGCTGCACTTGCGCATGGGCTATCACGAGCAGGGCCGAGTGATGCATGTGTATGGCTTGTTCGGACGCTGGCGCCTGTTCCGCGAAAGCCGTTACGATGGGTCGCGACTGAGCGGCTTGCGCAAGGTCCCTGCACCGCAGGTAGCGGCGTCGGCATGACAGAGGTCGATGAGCAGTCTCGAAGCATTCCCGGCTTTGCCCGTTGCCAGCAACAGCGGTGAAGCCTTTCGTGAAATCACCGCCGACGGTTACTCGCTCGGCGGTTTCTGCTGGCGCCAGCAAGTGCCGGACGCCACGCGCGCGCTGGTGATCATCAACGCCGCCACCTCGGTGCGCTGCAGTTATTACGCCCGGTTTGCCCAATACCTGTTCGGCCATGGCCTGGATGTCATCACCTATGACTATCGCGGCATCGGCGAATCGCGTCCGGCATCCCTGCGCCATTTCCAGGCGTCCTGGACCGACTGGGGCGCACTGGATTTCGAAGCCATCCTGCAACGCGCCCAGCGCGAGTTTCCCGGCCAGCCCATCGATGTGGTCGGGCACAGTTTTGGTGGCTGCGCGGCGGGGCTGGCGCCGTCGGCCGATCAACTGCGCCGGCTGGTGACGGTAGGCGCGCAGTTTGCCTACTGGCGCGACTATGCCGCCGACAGTCGCTGGCAACTGTTCGGCAAATGGCATGTGCTGATGCCGTTGCTGACGCGGGTATTTGGTTACTTTCCCGGCAAGCGCCTGGGCTGGCTGGAAGACACACCGGCCGGAGTGGTACAGGACTGGAGCACGCGCACAGGCGCTTATGAGCAGCGACCCAGTGGCCAGGCACTGAGTGAGTTGCCCTTCGCCCGGGTCAGGGCGCAAACCCTGGCCATCAGCCTGAGCGATGACCCGTTCGGTACGGTGGCCGCCATCGAGCGTTTACTGGGGTATTTCGAGGCCAGTGAACGCAGCCATCTGCGCATCGCCCCGGGGGATATCGACGAGGCCCGGATCGGTCATTTCGCCTTTTTCCACAGCCGCTTCCAGACTCGGCTGTGGCCAATTGCCCTGCACTGGCTGCAGCACGGGCAACTGGCCGAAGGCACGCCGGGGCGCTTGATCAGACCAGACGCTTGAGCGGCTGCTCGGCGAACTTGACCCCAGCCAGGCCGTGCGCGATCAGGGCGCGGATGTTGCTGTGGTCACTGCCTTGCGGGGTGGCCAGTACCGAGCGGTAGTGCTCGCCGAACGCCAACAGGGCTTCTTCATCGCTCAGGCCTTCAAGCAGGGCCAAACCCAGGGTCTTGCACGAACCTTCGTTCTGCCCGGCTGCGTTGTCGACGCCGCCGTTGGTGAAGGCTTGTGGCTGGTAGCTGTAGTTGGCGGCGATGAAGGCCAGGGTGTCGGCGAAGGCATGTTCGCCGGATGTCAGGCTGGCGCGCAGGGTGTTCAGATCAGTCATTGGGCTTTCCTTTGGCGAACGCCGCTTGTTGTTCGGCGCTGGCTTCTTGCTGATAAAGGGATTTCCATTCGGCGTAAGGCATGCCGTAGACCACTTCGCGGGCCTCATCCATGCTCAGCTCGATCTGCTTTTCGTCGGCGGCGGCCTTGTACCATTTGGACAGGCAATTGCGGCAGAAGCCGGCGAGGTTCATCAGGTCGATGTTCTGCACGTCCTTGCGGCTGTCCAGGTGGGCAACCAGGCGGCGAAAGGCGGCGGCTTCAAGTTCGAGTTTCTGTTGATCGTTCATGGACGTTCTCGTGACAGCGGTAGTTCAGTCTACCGCGATGCGGTTTTTCAGGTGGCGGCCACCGTTGATGACCAGGTTGCTGCCGGTGCTGTACTGGCTGTCGAGCAAGAAGCGCACGGCGTCGATCAGCGGCTGGGCACCAGGTTCAAATTCCAGCAGGGCCTTTTTCAGGGTTTGCTGGCGGTAGGCCTCGTCGCTGTTTTCCTTGAGGATCAGCAAGCCCGGCAGGATCGCGTTGACGCGGATATTCGGTGCGTACTTGGCGGCGAACGACAGCACCATGTTCTGCAAGGCCGCCTTGGTGGCGGCATAGCCGATATGGCTGCCGCTGCCGCGCGAAGAGGTCTCGTCGCAGATATGGATGATGTCGGCTTTGTCGACTTTGGCCAGTTGTGCGCCGAGGGCCAGGTTCAGGTGGTAAGGCGCCTCGACGTGCAGCTTGAACATGGTGTTGAGGTTGGCCAGGTCATCGTCGAGCCACAACGAGGCGTTGTGCACGATCGCCCGCAAGCCGTCGTAGTTGCCTTGCAGGTGCTCGATCAGGGCCAGACGGTCGTCTTCCCGGCACAGGTCGGCCTGGAACTGAATGATGTTCGGGTGCTCGGCCTCGGGGCTTTTGCTGCGGCTGGCGCTGACCACGGTATGGCCGGCCTGCGCCAGGTTCAGGGCCAGCGCCAGCCCGACTCGCTGGCTGGCTCCGGTAACAAGAATTGGGCTGTTCATGGTGGGGGCGGTCAACTTTTACTGGTTCGCTTGGATAACCCCCAGCATACCCGAACTAGGCGGGATTGCGCGCGCCCT
Source organism: Pseudomonas sp. 2835 (assembly GCF_050435905.1). Taxonomy (NCBI): domain Bacteria; kingdom Pseudomonadati; phylum Pseudomonadota; class Gammaproteobacteria; order Pseudomonadales; family Pseudomonadaceae; genus Pseudomonas; species Pseudomonas sp. 2835. The sequence continues at coordinate 193,701 of NZ_JBNDLE010000002.1, forward strand.
GCGGCCCCGGGCGGGCTGGGCTGGCGTTCAGCCAGCTGGCCAGCAGGCGGGTGGACAGCGGTATAAAGAAATACACCATCAACGGCGTCAGGCCCAGGGTGCTGAGAAGGATGCGCGGCACCAGCTCCAGCGCGCCCAGCCAATGACCGAACAGCAGATTGAACAGCAGCGACACCGGAAAGAACGCCAGCCAGATCGCCACCGCCTGTTTCCAGCGCGGCGGGCGCTGCACCGGGTTGCTGCCGAACCAGCCTTCTAGGCCGCTGACCCGCTGTTCCGACGGCTCGGCAAACAGGCCGTTGCCTCGAGCCAGCCAGGCCTTGCGCGAGGCCGAATGCTCCCAGGCGTGCATGGTCTGTTCATTGGTGAAGCGGAAGATGATCTGGAATTCGTTGCCTTGCGGCGGCGGGGCGAGCACGCCCGAACCCAGGTAACCGGGAAAGTCGGTGGCCAGCTGTTCGCCTTCGTGCAGCCAGGCCATCAGGTCCTGGTAGCGACCATCGGCGACGCGGCGGGTAACCATCAGGGTTACGGGTGGGGTAGACATGGTATATCTCCTGGCAACTGGGCGTGGCGGGTAGGCCTGCCCCTTGAACGCCGCCCGGGGTGCTGGGCGGTATTCGCTTCTGTGCAAGAATCGATGCAAGAATCGGGCGCGGATTATTCCTTAAATAATCTGACTCGTCAGTGCTGGTGGTCGGCGACCTGTTAGAAATGCCAATGGTCCTGCCGGTGATAGGCGGAGTAGAATGGCAATTGGCCCATAAACCCGCGGTTTCCCGGCAATGATCGAACCAGACCAGCCTTCATTGAATACCCGTGAGTTGGACCACGAAGAACTGTTCCCGATCCGCGAAGTGTCGCGCATGACCGGTATCAACCCGGTCACCCTGCGTGCCTGGGAGCGCCGGTATGGGCTGATTCAGCCGACGCGCACCGAAAGTGGGCACCGCTTGTATTCACAGGCCGATATCGACGAGGTACGCAGCATCCTCGGCTGGATCGAGCGCGGGGTCGCTGTCAGCAAGGTCGGGCGCATCCTGGCCAAGAGCCAGAACCTCAAGGCCGAAAGCCAGCCCCAGCGTAGCGACGAATCCCAGGCCGACTTCAACCAGTGGCAAGCGCAGGTGCGCCAGGCCGTGAGGGCATTCGACGAGCGCCGCCTGGAGCGGGTGTACGGCCAGGTGTTCAGCAGTTATCCACAGCTGGTGGTGTTCCAGGACATTCTCATGCCGGTCTGGCAGGAGCTGCGCAGTACCCACGAAGCCTTCGGGCAGGCCAGTGAGTGGCTGTTTCTCGACAGTTTCCTGCGCGGGCGGGTATTGCAGCGTTTGCAACTGGCGCGTGAGCAGCAGGAAGTGCGTGTGCTGCTGGCGGCAATTCCCGGCCAGTGCCGCGAGCTTGAGTTGCTGGTGGCGGCACTGTTGCTCGGCACCAGTGAAATCGCCATCAGCGTGCTCGGCCTCGGCCAGCCCCTGGAAGAGCTGGGCCTGGTCTGCGAACGCATGACACCGCATGCCCTGGTGCTGTTTTCCAATCATCCACCGGCCACTGACTTGCCCAAGCGCCTGGCGCGCCTGGCGCTGGCACTGGAGTGTCCGTTATTGCTGGCGGGTGAAGCGGCGGACCTGGCTCAGGACAGCCTGATGGGCTCGCAAGTGGCGTGCCTGGGCAGCGAGGGGCGATTGATGCGCCGGCGGCTGCAGCAGTACCTGGCCGGTCACCTGGATTCTTGAGGGTGCAACTCGGGATGGGCGCGGCGGTGTGCCTGAAGGATGTACTCGCGTAACCGTTCGATTTCAGCCGGCAGGCTCTGGCTCAGGTTATAGGCCGCCAGGCGTTCGCCGGTGCGCCGTTGCAGGGTGCCGTGCAGGGCGATGGGGGCATCGCCGTCGGGGCTGAACCAGAGGTCGAAGTGTTTCGGTGGTTCGGGCAGCTCGCGCACTTCCAGCAGCACACCCTTGAACGAGATTTCCCGCACCCACAAGCCTGTGCTCAGGCCCAGCTCGTCTTCCAGGGCCACCGGTTGCTCCAGGGTCAGGCGCCAGGGGCGAACCACGGCGCCTTCTTCGTAGATGTTCGGCGCACCCAGTTGCAGGTGCAGGGCATGGAACTCGTCTTCGACCAGTTGCAGCGGGAAGGTCATCTGCTGGTTGTTGAACTGGGCTTGCAGGGTCACCTGTTCGTCGGCGATCAACCGGGTCAGCAGGTTCTTGATTTCGCTGCCGCCATTGACCATCAGGCGCGACGCCGGTTCAGCCGGGATGGGCTGGGTCGCGTGCTGCATGGACCGGATGAAGTCCAGCTCATCCTGGGTCAGAAGGGCATCTGCTTGCATGGTCGAACTCGAAGTTACAATCGTGAATGCGTTTCTTCACCGTCATGGACAACCAAACGGCGTGTTTGTTAAGACCGTTGGTCGGCTTCCAGCGCCGCGATGCGCGCCCGGGCTTCGGCCAGTTGACGCTCCAGCTCGACGACCCGTTGTTCAGCTTCGACCTGACGGCTGACGTCCTTCTGGATGCCGATGAAATACTTGCGCTTGTCGGCCTCGTTGAGCACCGGGGTAATCGACAGCTCGTTCCAGAACGCGCTGCCGTCCTTGCGGTAGTTGCGCAGGATTTCCCGGCTCGGCAGGCCGTCCTCGATCGCCTGGCGAATCAATGCCCGGGCGCCCTGGTCGCGATCGTCGTTCTGCAGGAAGCGGCAGTCGCGGTAGAGGATGTCGTTGGCGTCATAGCCGGTCAGGCGCTCGAAGGCCGGGTTAACGTAGATCAGGATGGTGTCGTCGTCGCCTTCCTGTTCGGCCACCACGATCCCGTCGTTGGAGGCGTCAATCATGCGCTGAAGAAGTGTGGCATTGATCATCTTGTTAGGTCCGCAAGGGCTGTAGATCGGGCATGCTGGCTGATTCTAGTGGATTGGCCGTCGCTGTACAGCGGCAGATTAAGGCCTTTTGCCAGTGCCTGATGCTAGTATCCTACGTTTTTACTCAGTTTCGGAAATCTCTATGAAAGTCGTGATCCTTTCCGGTTCGGTCTATGGCACCGCTGAAGAAGTCGCTCGGCATGCCGAGAAATTGCTCAAAGAGGCGGGTTTCGAGGCCTGGCACGCCAACCGGGCAACCCTGCAGGATATCCAGGGCTTTGCCCCGCAGGCGTTCCTCGCCGTGACCTCGACCACCGGCATGGGCGAGCTGCCGGATAACCTCATGCCGCTGTTCAGTGCCATTCGCGATGTGCTGCCAGCCGAGTGGCGCGGGCTCAAGGGCGCGGTGATTGGCCTGGGCGATTCCAGTTACGGCGATACCTACTGCGGCGGCGGCGAGCAACTGCGTGAGCTGTTTGTCGAGTTGGGCCTGGTAGAGGTACAGCCGATGCTGCGCCTGGATGCCAGCGAAACCGTTACCCCGGAAACCGACGCCGAGCCGTGGCTTGCCGAGCTGGCCGAAAAGCTGCGCGGCTGATCATTGCGGCTGTGGCTGCTCGCGCAGCAGCTGCAGCCAGGCCTGGGCGGCGCGCGACAGGTAGGCGCCCTGGCGCCAGATGAAGGCGATGTCCCAGCGCAGGTCGGTCGGCTCGCTCAGGGCCAGGCGCACTACCCCCGGTCGTTCCAGGCCGCGGGCCACCACACTGGGCAACAGCACCACCCCCTGGCCTGCCGCCACCAGCGCGGCGAGAAAGTCGGCCTGGCCGCTGCGCCCGCCTTCCCTGGGGGTGAAGCCCAACTGCTGGCAAGCGCCGAGCAACCGGTCATTGAGCACGAAGCTGCGCTGATAAAGCAGGAACGGAGTATCAGCCAGTTGCGCAAGGCTGACCTGGCCGGCAGCGGCCAATGGGTGGTCAGTGGGCAGCAGGGCATCGAGGGGCTCGTTGCAAAACGGCTGGTAGGCAAAGGTCGGGTCGCTGGGCGTCAGGCTGCCGCCCAGTTCCAGTTCACCACTAAGTACGGCCTGCTCGACACTGCGACTGCCGCCTTCGAACAGTTGAATGCTGATGTTCGGGTAGCGTTGCCGGTACTCGGCGAACAATCGTGCGAACAGCGCATCACTGCCCAGCAGCGGCAGGCCAAGGCGCAGTTCGCCGCGGGCGAGCTGGCTCAGGTCATCCAGTTCGCTCAGTAGCTCCTGGTGCAGGCGCAACATGGCTTCGCCGCGTTCCAGCACGATCTTGCCGGCGGCGGTCAGGTGCAGGTGCGAACCCTGACGTTCCAGCAGCGGCACGCCCAGGTCCTGCTCCAGTTGCGCGACCTGCTTGCTCACCGCCGACTGGCTGATGTGCAGGGTTTGCGCGGCCTGGGTAAAGCCGCCACGGTGCACCACTTCAAGAAAGCTGCGTAGTTGTTTGAATTCCATCGTTTGAATTCCAGTCTGGAATAGCTGGCAGTCTAACAATTCGCTTTTGGCGTGGGGAGCAGGCTTTTAAAATACAGGCCTCAGAGGACCCCCGCGATGAACCCCCCTGCGTTAACCCGATTTATCCGCTTGCTCGCCGAGCTTGCGGTGTTGCTTGCTCTTTATAAGGTGGGTGGCCTGCTCGCCACCTGGTTGGCCTGGCCGATCCCCGGCGGCGTAATCGGCTTGGCGCTGCTGTTGCTGCTGTTCGCTTTGGGCGTGCTCAAACCGGCCATGTTGCAGCTCGGTGCCGGGGTACTGATGGCCGAGATGCTGCTGTTCTTCATTCCGGCACTGATGAGCCTGCTCGACTACGGCAGCCTGCTGCGCGATGAAGGCTGGCGGATCTTGCTGGTGATTGGCGTCAGTACCTTGCTGGTGATGGTGGTGACGGCAGTGACGGTGGAGTGGATCTGCCGCTGGAGGCTGCGCCATGACGCTTGAGCCGATGCCGCTGTTCTGGCTGGCCCTGACCTTGCTGGCCTACCTGGGCAGCCGCTGGTTGTACCGGCGCACCGGGCGCTACCTGCTATCGCCGTTGATCCTGGTGCCGGCGGTGCTGCTGGCGATTGCCGTGCCGCTGCACACGGCCTACGCCGAATACGCGCGTAATACCCACTGGCTGATGTCGGTGCTGGGCCCGGTCACCGTGGCTTTTGCCGTGCCGATATGGCAACAGCGCGCCTTGCTGGCACGCCACTGGCCAGCCCTCACGCTGGGCATGCTGGTCGGCAGTGCGGCGTCGATCGGCAGTTCCTGGGGCCTGGCGCACCTGTTGGCACTGGACAACTCGGTGAGCCTGTCGCTGGTGCCGCGCTCGATCACCACGCCCTTTGCCATGCCGCTGGCCAAGGATCTGGGCGGCGTACCGGAGCTGACTGCGGTATTCGTGATGTTTACCGGGGTGCTCGGGGCGATGTTCGGTGGCGTGCTGCTCAAGTACCTGCCGCTGCGTACACCGCTGGCCCGTGGCGCGCTGTTCGGCGTTGGCGCCCATGGTGCGGGCGTCAGCCGCGCGCATGAAGTGGGCGGCGAAGAGGGCTCGGTGGCCGGCCTGGTCATGGTCCTCACCGGCCTGCTCAATCTGTTTGCCGCGCCATTACTGACCTTGCTGCTGTGATTTACCTCGCTATTTTGCGCGCTGACTCCAAGGGTCAATAAGCTGGCTGCCAACGCAACTCTCGGGCAGGGCCTGCCTGACTAGACTGTCGATCAATAGAGCACACGAATGTGCCGAGGTGATTGCAATGATCGCAGCCGATGCCTTGCCCAACACGACCACCTGTAACTTACCGGGACCACTGTGATGCCTTTGGCCGAGATTCCATTGTGCGTCTGGCGGACCCGGGGCCTGAATTTCTCGTTCCGTGGCCAGGCCATTCGTTACTGGACCGCAGGGCAGGGCGAACCGCTACTGCTCATTCATGGCTTTCCCACTGCCAGCTGGGATTGGCATTACCTGTGGGCCCCGCTGGCCCAGCGCTTCCGGGTAATTGCCTGTGACATGCTCGGCTTTGGCGACTCGGCCAAACCGCTGCACCACGAATACAGCCTGCTGGAGCAGGCCGACTTGCAACAGGCGCTGCTGGCGCACCTGCAGGTCGAGCAGCCGGTGCATCTGCTCGGCCATGACTACGGTGGCAGCGTCGCCCAGGAATTGCTCGCCCGTCACCATGAGGGCCGGGCGCAAATCGCCAGTTGCGTGTTTCTCAATGGCGGCCTGTTCCCCGAGTGCCACCGGCCGCTGCTGATCCAGAAGCTGCTGCTCAGCCGCCTGGGCTGGCTGGTCGGGCGTTCGTTCGGGCGCGATGACCTGGTGCGAAACGTCACCCAGATCTACGGCCCTTGTACCCACCCCAGCGAAAGCGCGCTGGACGATTACTGGAGCCTGATTGCCTCAAACCGCGGTACGCGCATCCTGCACAAGCTGATCACCTACCTTCCCGAACGGGTTGCTCACCGCGAGCGCTGGGTTGGTGCCCTGCAGGGTGAAGGGGTGCCGCTGCGGTTGATCAACGGTGCGGTCGATCCGGTTTCCGGAGCGCATATGCTTGAGCGTTACCAGGAGCTGGTACCCAATGCCGATACCGTAATGCTCCAGGGCATCGGGCATTACCCGCACACCGAAGCACCGGTACAGGTGCTGCGCCATTACCTGGCGTTTCGCGAACAACCCCTGGTGAGTGTGCCGCAGAAAGTCGCCTGGTCCTGAGCGACCCGGCGCGCGCAATCATCGACTGGCCTTATCGCCTGCCATTCAGCGCCTGCCCGCTTGATTGTGTGCCAGCCGCGGCTGGCCGACACTCGGGCATCCCTCCCTTGTTTTGCTGGAGAACTGAGCATGACGATTCGCTTGGACGATAAAGTGGTGATTGTCACCGGTGCCGGCGGCGGCCTGGGTCGCGCCCATGCCCTGCTGTTTGCCCGGCACGGCGCCCGGGTAGTGGTCAACGACCTGGGTGGTTCGACCCATGGTGAAGGCGCCAGCGCTTCGGCCGCCGACCGGGTGGTGGCTCAGATTCGTGAAGCGGGCGGCACGGCCGTGGCCAACCATGACTCGGTCACCGATGGCCGGCACATTGTCGAGCAGGCCCTGGACAGCTTCGGTCGCGTCGATATTGTCATCAACAATGCCGGCATCCTGCGCGACAAGACCTTCCAAAAGATGGACGACAGCGACTGGGAGCAGGTCTATCAGGTCCACCTCGAAGGGGCCTACAAAGTCACCCGCGCCGCCTGGCCGCACCTGCGCGAGCAGAACTGGGGGCGGGTGATCTTCACCGCCTCGACCTCGGGTATCTATGGCAACTTCGGCCAGGCCAACTATGGCGCGGCCAAGCTCGGCCTGTACGGCCTGACCCGCACCCTGGCCATCGAAGGGCGCAAGCACGGCATCCTGGTCAACGCCATCGCCCCCACCGGCGGCACGCGCATGACCGAAGGGCTGATTCCGCAGCAAGTGTTCGAACAGCTCAAGCCTGAGCTGGTCAGTCCGCTGGTGGTGTACCTGGGCAGTGACGCCTGCGAGGACAGTGGCGGCCTGTATGAAGTCGGCGGCGGCTGGGTCGGCAAGGTGCGCTGGGAGCGTAGCCTGGGTGTCGGCTTCGATCCGCGCGAAGGCTTTTCGCCTGAAGATATCGCTGCCAACTGGCAGCAAATCGGCAGCTTCGACAATGCCGTACATCCCAAAGACAGTCTCGAGGCCCTGCAGCAGATGATGGCCAACCTGCAGAAGTATCCACAGGGCTGAACCTGGCCCAAGGTTGTGGTCGCCGGCTCAAGTTGCCTATGCTGGACGGCCACCTTGGTTGCAGGAGCACAGAGGATGTACGAATCCAGAACGGACGCTGTCATCTCTACCCGACAGTTCGGCTATCGCCTGATGTGGCACGGTATTGCTGCCTGCCTGTTGCTGGTTGGCTCGATCCTGTTTGGCGTGGTTGGCCATCTGTACTTCGAGCCGCAGGTGCCCTGGCATGATGCCGTGTTCAATGCCACCTTGCTGCTGGGCGGGGTAGGGCCGGTGATCCTCCCCGAGTCTATCGGCGGCAAGCTATTTTTCGCAGGTTACGGCCTGTATGTCGGCCTGGTGTTCGTCGCCAGCATCGGCCTGATCCTGGCGCCCATCGCCCACCGATTGTTACACCGATTCCACTTTGACGACGCCGACGACGACTGAATTGCAGGCATAAAAAAGGCCGCTGCAGTGCAGCGGCCAAGTAAGACGCAGATCAAGGAGCTTCAAAATCAACGTCGGTGAACCTGGAGAAGACGCCATCAGGCGGGGTGTGCACGCCGGTTGATGGAATGTGCTGACGCTTTCATTTGGCGTCTGCACCGTCTGGGTGTAACCAGAATAGGCGCCTGTCAGAATCGGAAAAATAGGTGTTTCTGACATTCACTGTTACAACTCAGGTAACAGTCAGCCCGCAAGACAGTAACCCGCTGTTTCACGAGTGTCAGTGAACGCGTGTAAGCAACTGTGCACACTGTCCTTTTATTCTTATATGGAAATGGGCTGTTGCTTTAGTTAGCTGTAGGACAATTCATTGGGTTTGAAAAACCGGGAGCCTGGGCACTTTCCAGAGTTAGCAACCGGGACGGGTTTCGCTGAAATTTCCCTGAAGGTGGGCAAGTCAATTAGCCGCGTAATGACTATTCACCACCAACGGAGATCAGCACATGGAATCGACCCGTTCGCTTGACACACCCGCGTTGAGCTACGACGACAGTACTCTGGAGACACTGCTGCTGGAAATGACCAGCACCACTTTTGAAATCCAGCGTCAGCTTGAGTCGGTGGCAACGCTGCAGGATGCGGCGCTGATCAGTTTCTGGGAAAAGGCACGCAAGCCGGTTACAAAGCCGCTGAGCCTGTTTGTGCACCTGTCGAAATTGTTTTTTTTCGATCTGCGCTACTTTGCTTTGCGCCATCCCTGGCAGCAGCCGGAAATGGCAGCGCTGGAGGAGCAGATTTTCGATCCCGATGAGCACGTTCGCATGCTGGCCCTCGATATCGAGGGAGAGACGGCGATGTTGCCGTTGGCGTTTGTCATCAGCGAGTCGTTCGACCTGTCATCAACCAGCAAGCTCTGGTTTTACAGCCTCCAGGAGGGGCTGCAAGAGCAGGGGGATGCGCGGCGATTCATCGACAGGATGACGCTGCGCCTGTGCGCACCGGCTGCCGAGGACCTCTTGGTGCAGCCGTTGCCGTACGAAATAAAACAGTTACTTGCGCAAGGCCACACGCCGCTGTTGAGCCTGGTATCGCTGAGCGAGAGTCCGTTTCGACAACAGGTAGACGATGTCCGTCAGGCCCTGCGCGAGGTGCCTGTCCACGCTCTGCTGCAACAACGCCTTGCAACCAGGCTCAGGCAGCACCGCCACGCACAATTGCCTGAATGGTTACGTGCTCTTCAGGGTGAACAACGTACCGCCTTCGAGTTGCGCGAAGGCGCTGTTGCCTTGTGCCAGCAACGGGTCGATGAACACCTGCAAGGTAGGGCCAGCGTTGAGGACTATGCCGCTACGCAGATCGCCGCTTACCTATTGGCCTTGGGTGTCGAGACAGATGCCAGGCTACTGCGCGTTCGAGTCAGTCACGCACTGGACGTCGAGGGCGAAACGATACTCGGTGAGCGCGAGATGCCGCTGGTGCAGTGGGTGTTGTCCGGTGGTTACTCCGGCAGTGAGTTTCAGGCCCACATCATCGATGCCACGTTGGCCGCGCGCCTGACACCGGATGTCATTCAACGAATGATCGATGAACTTGAGGTGCGCCTGAGTTATCCGCAAGCACTGCAGTCTTCCTACCTTGAAGGCTCCGGCCCTCAACTGATGAGCGACGTGGTCAATGCACGGCTGGCCTTGAGCGCCCTGGCCGCGCGGTACCAAGGGTTCGACCCTGAGGCTTGCAATGCCCTGGAAGCTGCTCGCAACCATACCGGCGTACTGGCTGCGCTTAAGATCGACGCGGGTGCGGTGATCCTTGAGCCCTTGCAGTTGGCGTTCAAGGACATGCTCTACCTGAGCTTTGGCTCGCAGGATGATCATCGTTTCCTGCTCTATGCCCCTGGCGCGCCTGAAGCGGATTTGCGCGTGTTCAGCAATGAGGGACAGCTCAGCCTGGAAATTGCCCGGTGGGCCGAGACCGACCAGGGGCAAACCTATTTGCTTGGCCAAGTGCCGGTCAACGCCAGGATGAGGTTCAGTCGGTTACTCAAGCAGACGCAAAAATTGCCGGGCACCTGGTCCCGCCAAACAGTGGCGCTGGAGCGCTGGCCCGATGCGAGCTGGCCGACGGTGTTGTCGCACGTTGCTTCCAGAAAGGTATCTGCGTTGCTTGACCAACTGCAATTGGCCACGCCTCAGTGGTTCATCGATGCATCCCGGGTTCAACGCCAGCAACTGAGCCATGTTGATGCCCAACTGGGTGCGGTCCAGGACGCCTACCAACAGATCAACACCATCGAGCCCTTTGCCAAATACGCCCATCGCCAGGTGAAAGACTGGATCAAGAAGCGTGTACCTGCGTCTGATATAGACCCTGATACCGTACTGGTGGAGCTTGAGGACGGTGACATAAAGACGCTCACCCGCACGGTCATTGAAGGCTACGACAGTAGTTTCAACTTCGCTGGCTTTGCCAGAATCACCTCCACCATCGGCCAGGACCTGTCACGACTCGATCGTGCCTCTGTCGATGGCTACATTCGATCTGCCAAGCTGGGTGAGCACTACATCCAGATGATTCGCCGGCGCCTGCTCGACCCCGCTGAGTCACAGTACAAACGCCGTCGCCTGCTTCACCGCGAGGTGCTGCGTTTGCAGATCCGCCGCGCCTGGCTGAGTGAAGGCATGGCGGGGCGCCTGTCGTCCGAGCAGAGCGGGTGGCTGGGCATTGCTGTCGACAATCTGGTCGATCTCGAGCCTGTGGTCGTTGGCGGTGAGCGGACCACTAGTAAGAACGGTCTGTTTCAACTGGCTCTGAGTGGCCGAAGGGTAGAGGGTGTGTATCTGTTCAGGAACGTATCGAAAGGCGTTGTCGAAGATCTTGTCTACACCCCCGATGCCCCGGATGACCTGATCTTCCGTACGCCGCAAGCGTTGGCGCTTCAATGGGAAGCGCTGCAGGACTATTTCTACCTGCGCGTGAGCATCGAAGATCAGCCGGCCATCGGCAGCCTGATCGAAAGCGTTGAACGTGCCGCTGATGGTCAGGCAATGGTCCTCAAGGCGATCAGCGCCTATAAGCGCGTAACCGATCTTGCGCATGAATTCGACGTGATGGTCGAGCGGATCATTGCCGATGTGGAGGCCGACACCACCAGTGTGGCTGAACGAATCTGGGGCATCCTCTTCGAGGTCGCCATCGGCGTTGCGGCGATTCTTTCGATTCCCTTTCCACCGGCCACCCTGGCGCTGAACGTAGTGCTGACCCTGCGCTCGTTCGTGCAAGGTGCGCTGGCTTACGAGGATGGCGATCGGGCTTCAGCCTTGAAGTGGTTTGTTGTCACGGCTGTGGGGGTCGTGTCGATTTCCGGATTGGCAGGGCGCTGCGCCAGAGTGTTATCAAAGCTGTCCAAGGGCCCCGGTTCGCCGACCACCGAACTGCTGAAAAAGCTGGTCGCCGACTTTGGCAAGGCGGGTGCGGAAACAGTCTCCAACGTCGGTGAGGCGTTGGACGACGAACTCACCTTGTTCCTCAAGCACCTGGAGCGAACGGTTCCTGCCTGACGCGATCGGCTCAGGCCTCATGCCCCATGCGCCAACTGATGGTCCTGGCGGTGGCCAGCAGTTTTTGCGCAGCGGGGCCCTGTTCATCCGCGTGGAAAATCGAGGTCGGGCCGACCACGGTCAGCACTGCGGCAATTTTGCCCACGGCGTTGAACACAGGAGCGGAAAGCGCATCGACGCCGGGCATCAGCAGGCCGTGGACATGATGCAGGCCGCGTTGGCGGATGGTTGCAAACAATGCCTGGTATTCGTCAGCACTGTGACCTGACGCGGCCAGCTCTTGCTCGCGCAGATCGATGGTTTCGCGTTCTGGCAGGTAAGCGCCGAACACCAGGCCAGTGGAGGACGTCAGCAAGGGCAGCACCGAACCGATCTGGGTAACCACGGTAACCGCACGCACCGCCGGCTCGATGTTGACCACGGTGGCGCCCTGGTTGCCCCACACGGCGATGAAGCAGCTTTCGTTGAGCTCATCGCGCAGTTGCGACAGCGGCAGCGCCGCTTCTTTCAATACGTCCATCCCGCCCAGTGCCGCCAGGCCCACGCGCAGGGCTTCGCGGCCGAGGCCGTAATGGTTGGTGGCCGGGTTCTGCTCGGCAAAGCCACTGGCAATCAACGCCTGCAGGTAACGGTGGACCTTGCTCGCCGGCATGTCGACGTGTTCGGCCAGGCGCGACAGTGAAGTTGAGGGTGAGAGTTGGGCCAGGGCCTTGAGGATGTCGGTGCCGACTTCGGCCGAGCGGACCTTCTGTTTGCCGGAGCTATCGGCGGGGGTGCTGGCTTTGGCCATGGAGTAGTCGATCCGGGGAGTTCAATGGGCGTCTTTATAGCTTGACGGTCTTCACCAATCAAATTACGTTATGCGTAATGTAATTACGATAAAAATAACGCAGAAGCGCTGCCACCCCTTCAAGGCCCGCAGCCCACTGCCATTGACCGGCCTGCACTGGGCCCGGAGGCTCGATGAACCTCGATAACACCCCTGTCCTTGGCTACCAGAGTGGATTCGGTAACGAATTCGCCAGCGAAGCCTTGCCTGGCGCCCTGCCGGTCGGGCAGAACTCGCCGCAAAAAGCGCCTTACGGTCTGTATGCCGAACTGTTTTCCGGCACCGCCTTCACCATGGCCCGCAGCGAGTTGCGCCGCACCTGGCTGTACCGCATTCGTCCTTCGGCCCTGCACCCGCGCTTCGAGCGCCTGCAGCGTCAGTTGGCCGGTGGCCCGCTGGGCCCGGTGACGCCCAACCGCTTGCGCTGGAGCCCGCAGCCGATCCCCAGCGAGCCAACCGACTTCATTGACGGCTGGGTGGCCATGGCGGCCAACTCGGCAGGCGAGAAACCGGCCGGCATCAGTATCTATACCTACTGCGCCAATCGCTCCATGGCGCGGGTGTTCTTCAACGCCGATGGCGAACTGCTGCTGGTGCCCGAGCAGGGCCGCCTGCGCATCGTCACCGAGCTGGGCGTGCTGGAGGTCGAGCCGCTGGAAATAGCCGTGCTGCCCCGAGGCCTGAAGTTTCGCGTCGAACTGCTCGACGCCCAGGCCCGCGGCTATCTGGCCGAGAACCACGGTGCGCCGCTGCGCATCCCGGACCTGGGGCCGATCGGCAGCAACGGCCTGGCCAACCCGCGCGACTTCCTCGCGCCGGTGGCCCATTACGAAGAAATCGACGGCCCGGTGCAGTTGGTGCAGAAGTTCCTCGGCGAACTGTGGGGTTGCCAGCTCAACCATTCGCCTCTGGACGTGGTCGCCTGGCACGGCAACAACGTGCCCTACAAATATGACCTGCGCCGTTTCAACACCATCGGCACGGTCAGCTTCGACCACCCGGACCCTTCGATCTTCACCGTGCTGACCTCGCCGACCAGCGTGCCGGGCATGGCCAACCTCGACTTCGTGATCTTCCCGCCGCGCTGGATGGTAGCCGAGAACACCTTCCGTCCACCCTGGTTCCACCGCAACCTGATGAATGAATTCATGGGCCTGATCCAGGGCGAGTATGACGCCAAGGCCGAAGGCTTCCTGCCCGGCGGCGCCTCGCTGCACAGCTGCATGAGCGCTCACGGCCCGGATGCCGAGACCTGCAGCAAGGCCATCGCCGTGGAGCTGGCACCGAACAAGATCGACAACACCATGGCCTTCATGTTCGAGACCAGCCAGGTGCTGCGCCCGAGCCGTCATGCGCTGGAATGCCCGCAATTGCAGGCCGACTACGATAGTTGCTGGGCCTCGTTGCCGAGCACCTTTACCCCGAATCGGAGATAACCCATGAATCAGTCCGCCCTTGCCCGCAGTTGGGTAGAACACGCCAACGGCCACGGCGACTTCCCGCTGCAGAACCTGCCCCTGGGCATCTTCAGCCGCAAAGACCAGGCGCCGCGCTGTGGCGTGGCCATCGGTGATGCCATCCTCGACCTCGAAGCGGTGCTGGCCACCGGCCTGTTCGACGGCCAGGCCCGTGTTGCTGTCGAAGCCACCCGTGGTGGTGCGCTGAACGCTTTCTTCGCCCTCGGCCGTAGCGCCCGGGTTGCCCTGCGCGAGCGCCTGCTGGAGCTGCTCGGCGAGCATAGCGAACACCAGGCCGCGCTTAAACCGCTGCTGCATGTGGCCAGCGAGTGCCAACTGCACCTGCCGGCGCGCATCGGCGACTACACCGACTTCTATGTCGGCATCGAGCACGCCAAGAATGTCGGCAAGCTGTTCCGCCCCGACAACCCGCTGCTGCCCAACTATAAATATGTGCCGATCGGCTACCACGGCCGCGCCTCGACCATTCGCCCATCGGGTACCGACGTGCGCCGGCCAAAAGGCCAGACCCTGCCCGCCGGCCAGACCGAGCCGAGCTTCGGCCCGTGCGCGCGCCTGGACTACGAGCTGGAGCTGGGCATCTGGATTGGCCAGGGCAACGACATGGGCGATTCGATTCCGGTCGCTGAAGCCGCCGAGCACATCGCTGGCTTCTGCCTGCTCAACGACTGGTCGGCGCGCGACATCCAGGCCTGGGAATACCAGCCGCTGGGCCCGTTCCTGTCCAAGAGCTTCATCTCCACCGTTTCGCCGTGGGTAGTCACTGCCGAAGCCCTGGAGCCGTTCCGCTGCGCCCAGCCGGCGCGTCCGGAGGGTGATCCGCAGCCGCTGTCGTACCTGCTCGACAAGCGCGACCAGGCCAACGGCGCCTTTGATATCGAACTGGAAGTGCTGCTGCTGACCGAGCGCATGCGCGAGCAGAACCTGCCCGCCCATCGCCTGACCCTGAGCAACACCTTGAGCATGTACTGGACCGTGGCGCAGATGGTTGCCCACCACAGCGTCAACGGGTGCCAGTTGCAGCCAGGCGACTTGTTCGGCTCCGGCACCTTGTCCGGTGCCCAGCCTGGCCAGTTTGGCAGCCTGCTGGAAATCACCCAGGGCGGCAAGGAGCCGGTTGAGCTGGCGTCTGGCGAGGTGCGCAAGTTCCTCGAAGACGGCGACGAGATCATCCTGCGTGCCCGTTGCAAACGCGACGGCGTGGCCTCGATCGGCTTCGGCGAATGCCGCGGCAAGATCCTGCCGGCGCACTGAGAGGGCAGGGCCATGGAACTCTTTAGCTACTACCGCTCGACGTCATCCTATCGGGTGCGGATTGCCCTTGCGCTCAAGCAGTTGGAAGTCCAGCAGTTGCCGGTCAACCTGCTCAAGGGCGAACAGCGCGAAGCCCACTTCCTGGCCCTCAACCCGCAAGGGCGGGTGCCGGCATTGAAGATCGATTCCGGTGAGCTGCTGGTGCAGTCGCCTGCAATCATCGAATACCTGGAAGAAGTTTATCCACAGCCAGCGCTGCTGCCCCAGGACCCGGTGCGCCGGGCCCAGGCCCGTGGCGTGGCGGCACTGATCGGCTGCGATATCCACCCCCTGCACAACGTTAGCGTGCTCAATCAGCTGCGCGCCCTGGGCCATGACGATGCGCAGGTCAACCAGTGGATCGGCCACTGGATCAGCCAGGGCCTTGCCGCGGTCGAGCAGTTGATCGGTGATCAAGGCTTCTGCTTTGGCGACGAGCCGGGGCTGGCCGATATCTACTTGATTCCGCAGTTGTACGCCGCCGAGCGTTTCAATATCGACTTGAGTGGCTTCCCGCGCATTCGCCGGGTCGCGGCCCTGGCCGAAGCGCATTCGGCGTTTGCCCAGGCCCACCCGTCGAGGCAGCCCGACGCACCATAAATCACGCTGCCCTTTGATCCTTCAGGTGCGCAGCCCGGGCGAGGCTGTCAGTGCACCGACGGCGACACCGGTGGCAGATGGCTCAGGCGTTCCGTCAGGCGCAAGCGCTGGATTGGATCGTCGCTGAGCAGCAAGGCGTGCTCCAGGTCGAAGCGTTCGGCCTGGGGGCACTCCAGGTGCTGATACAGGGTGGCGCGGGCCATATAGTCAGCGGCAGTGCCCGGGCCTAGCTGCAGCACCCGTTCAGCGTCCTTCAGGGCTTCGAGGTGATCGTCGTGGCTGCTGTGCAGCTGACGCAGGTTGCGTGACAGGCGCTGGAGCATCTGCAGCGGGCTGGCAGTTAGCAGGTGGTCGGCGCTCAAGGCCAACTGCGGGCCGAACTGACGGCCCAGCAGCTCGCGGCAATCGGCCGGGTACAGGCGCCTGCCACCACAAGGGTCGAGCAGGTGGTCGGCACCCGGCACGCGCAAAAGGAAATGCCCGGGGAAGTTCACGCCCTCAAGGGGGATCGACAGGCCGCGGGCCAGTTCCAGGGTCAGCAGGGCCAGGGCCAGGGGCTGGCCGCGACGTCGTTGCATGACTTTGTCGAGCAGCGCCGCCTGGGGCCGCAGCGGGTGGTACTCGTCCTGCTGGAAACCCAGGGCGTTGAGGCGGCGCAACAACGGCTGGGCCAGTTCGCTGAGTGGCAGCATCGGCAGCCCGGCGCTGACCTCCTGCTGCAGGGCCTGAACCTCGGTCAGGACGCGCGCAGGCACCACGCTGTCGTCGTGCTCGGCGGCGATCCACAGCGCCGCTTCCAGCAAGGCGACGGGGTCACGCTCAAGGCAAGCCAGACAGGCACTACGTGGGTTCATGACAACCTCCGCTCAAGCTTCTGTTGTAGCGCTGGCGCGGCCTTTCGTCCAGTGGTCCGAGTGTTGTCATCGAGGTTCAAAGCGCGACCTATACTGGGATCAGCACCTCATCGAGGAGCCTGCCGATGTTCGCTCTCATGCAAAGCACCCGCACGCAGTCGCTGCACCTGTGCATCGACCCGCCGACCGGCCTCAAAGCAGTGGTCGCCATCCATAGCGAACACCTGGGCCCGGCCATGGGAGGCTGTCGCTACCTGGCCTACCCGGACGACGACAGTGCCATGGTCGATGCCATCCGCCTGGCCCAAGGCATGAGCTACAAGGCCGCCCTGGCGGGGCTGGCGTTGGGCGGGGGCAAGGCGGTGATCATTCGCAGCCCCCATGTGGAAAACCGCGCGGCCTTGTTCGAGGCATTCGGGCGTTTTGTCGAAACCCTGCAGGGGCGCTTCATCACCGCCGTGGACAGCGGCACCTCGACCCTGGATATGGATTGCATCGCCCAGACCACCCAGCACGTCACCAGCACCACCGCCGCAGGCGATCCGTCGCCCCATGCGGCCATGGGGGTGTTTGCCGGCATTCGCGCCACCTCGATGGCGCGCCTGGGCAGCGATAACCTCGAAGGCTTGCGCATTGCCATACAGGGGCTGGGCAATGTTGGCTACGCGCTGGCCGAGCAGTTGCATGCCGCCGGCGCCGAGTTGCTGGTCAGTGACCATGATCCGGGCCGGGTGCAACTGGCGATCGAGCAGTTCAATGCCCGGCCGGTGGCCAACGAGATGTTGATCAGCACGCCCTGTGACATCTTTGCCCCTTGCGGGGTAGGGCCGGTGCTCAACGGCCAGAGCGTGATGCAGCTACGCTGTGCGGCGGTGGCGGGGGCGGCCAATAACCAGCTGACCACCTTGCAGGTGGCCGATCAGCTGGAAAGCCGTGGCATCCTTTATGCGCCGGATTACGTGATCAACGCTGGCGGGCTGATCTACGTGGCGCTCAAGCACCGTGGCGAGGACCTGGGCACCATTACCGCGCACCTGGCGCGGATACCCTCGCGCCTGACCGAGGTGTTTGCCCATGCCCAGGCCGAAAAGCGTTCGCCGGCACGGGTGGCGCAGATGCTCGCCGAACGGTTGATCTACAGCTGAACGCCGGTCACTCGGCGGCGCCGTCGGCCAGCAGTTCCGACAGGGCATCGGGCTGGCTCTTGAAGGCCTTGGCGAACACATCACGGTTTTTCGCCATATAGATACCGGCATCCTCGACCTGCTGTTCGCTCAGCGATGGCACGGCTTTCTTCAGGACTTCGGCCAGCAGCTCGGCCAGCTCCAGCATCTTGTCGTGACGGTCTGCTTCGGCTTTATCCATGAACAAGCGCTCCAGGTCGCGGCTGCTGCGGTATACCACTTCGACGGCCATTCATCACCTCACATGCCTTTGGTAATCGATGTATTCGATACTGTTTATTTGTACAGTGTTAATGATAGGGTAATCCACAGGACTAAGATAGTGGCAAATCAGTATTCTGCTTCTCGCCATTCTTCACGAAGGCCTGGCGCGGCACTTTTGCCGCTCTCTATGGTCTGCTTCAGCGTGTAGAATTGCGGGTCGGCAGTCGAGCCATCCAGTCTACGAAGGAACAGCAATGAACGAGCAAACATCGCGCCTGAATCGGGAACGGCGCTTTCTGGTACTGCTGGGGGTGATCTGTCTGGCCCTGATCGGTGGGGCGCTGTACATGCAGATCGTGCTTGGCGAGGCGCCATGCCCGCTGTGCATCCTGCAGCGCTATGCGTTGCTGCTGATCGCGCTGTTTGCCTTTATTGGCGCGGCGATGCCCGGCAAGCGCAGCCTGACCCTGCTCGAGGGCCTGGTGGTGCTCAGCGCCATCGGTGGTATCGCCGCTGCCGGCAACCATGTGTACATCCTCGCCAACCCGGCGGTCAGTTGCGGCATCGATACCCTGCAACCGATTGTCGACGGCTTGCCACTGGCCTCGGTACTGCCGCTGGTGTTTCAGGTCGATGGTTTCTGCTCCACGCCGTACCCACCGGTAATGGGCCTGTCCCTGGCGCAATGGGCGCTGGTTGCCTTTATACTGACCGCCGTTCTGGTGCCCCTGGGCATCTACCGCAACCGCCGTCAGGCTTAGACAAAAGTCATGTATTGACGCAAGCCTGTTGTGCAATGAGATTTGCAAAGTTTGTCGCACCAAACTTGATCCTGATCAAGTTCGAGCCCTTGTAGAGCGGGCGTTCCAGGGGTATTGAAAGGGGTGCGACAAACTGTCGCGAAACTGATTTTTCAGGCGCGATTGTTACACAATTGGTAAAGGACTGTTGCTCAATAAGTCATAGTCAACGATAGGTTACCTATCTACAATCGCCCCCAATTTCCGTTCGGCACCGCTTGCGAGTCGCAGGATTAAAGGAGCTCCAGGGCTCTTTTCGCTGACTCTGACGAGCATCGCCTGCGGCGATGCCGGGCTGACCCCCCTCCGTGATTTCCCGCACCAAATGGAATTGGTCTGAACACAGGCCTGTTGCCTACTGAAGTCAAAATAATAAACACCGCAATACCCGGTTTATGCCGAGCCGCCGCAGCTGGCCTCAAGGCATGACCGTATTCGATCCCATAAATGCTGACGCTTGGCAGGACGAAGTGTTGGCGACCAAAACACAAATTGCATTGAAGCAAGCTGCTCTAGAGGTCGTGAGATGAGTAAAAAGCGTTACCCCAGACTGTTTGGCATTCTGCCCTTTTTAGGCATGCTTTTACTCAGTGGGTGCAACTGGACCCTGCTCGACCCGAAGGGCCAGGTCGGCATTGAGCAAAAGAACCTTATCCTGATCGCTACCGGCTTGATGTTGCTGGTGGTGATTCCTGTCATTTTCATGACCCTGGCGTTTGCCTGGAAGTATCGCGCTTCCAACAAGGCAGCCACCTACACCCCGGACTGGTCGCACTCGACCAAGATCGAAGTGGCGGTCTGGACCATCCCGGTTCTGATCATCATTGCCCTGGGTTACGTGACCTACAAGACCACCCATGAGCTGGACCCGTATCGTCCGCTGGTTTCCGACGTGAAGCCGGTGCAGATCGACGTGGTCGCCCTGGACTGGAAATGGCTGTTCATCTACCCGGAACAAGGCATTGCCACGGTCAACAAGATCGTCTTCCCGGCCAACACCCCGGTCAACTTCCGCGTGACCTCGGATTCGGTGATGAACTCCTTCTTCATCCCGGGCCTGGGCGGGCAGATCTACGCAATGGCTGGCATGACCACCAAACTGCACCTGATCGCCAACGAGAACGGTGAGTTCGACGGTATCTCCGCCAACTACAGCGGTGCTGGTTTCACCGGTATGAAGTTCAAGGCAACCGCCACCTCCCAGGCTGATTTCGAAGCATGGGTGAACGAAGTCAAGCAATCGCCTAAAAAGCTGGATGCCGCTGAATACGCAGCATTGGCCAAAACGAGCGAAAACAATCCAGTCGCGCTGTACAGCGTGGCCTCGCCTGAGCAGTTCCAGTCCATCGTCGACAAGTACGAAGGCATGAACCGCGGCCGGCCGGTCCACGAAAAAGAGCAGAGCAAAGAAGCGGCCGGTACCGAAGGGATGGACGTGAGTATGCATTCAGCTGCTGGGGCAGAGGAGTAAGAGATGTTCGGTAAACTAAGTCTGGATGCGATTCCGTATCACGAGCCGATAGTCATGGTGACGCTTGCCATGATCGCGCTCGGCGGTCTCGCGCTCGTTGGTGCTATCACCTATTTCAAGAAGTGGACCTACCTGTGGTCCGAGTGGCTGACTTCGGTCGACCACAAGAAGATCGGGGTGATGTACATCATCGTCGCGATGATCATGCTGCTGCGCGGCTTTGCCGACGCCATCATGATGCGCACGCAGTTGGCCATGGCCACCGGCGGTTCCGAGGGCTACCTGCCGCCCGAACACTATGACCAGATCTTCACCGCTCACGGTGTGATCATGATCATCTTCATGGCAATGCCATTCTTCACCGGCCTGATGAACCTGGCCCTGCCTCTGCAGATCGGTGCGCGTGACGTTGCTTTCCCGTTCCTCAACTCCCTGAGCTTCTGGCTGCTGGTTTCCGGCGTCGTGCTGGTCAACGTCTCCCTGGGTGTTGGTGAGTTCGCCAAGACCGGCTGGGTCGCTTATCCACCGTTGGCGGGTATCCAGTACAGTCCTGGCGTGGGTGTCGATTACTACATCTGGGCGCTACAGCTATCGGGTCTGGGTACGACGCTAACGGGTGTCAACTTCCTCGCCACCGTGCTGAAAATGCGCGCGCCTGGCATGAAGCTGATGGACATGCCGATCTTCACCTGGACCTGCACCTGGGCCAACGTGCTGATCGTCGCTTCGTTCCCGATCCTGACCGCTGCACTGGCTCTGCTGACTGTTGACCGTTATCTGGACTTCCACATTTTCACCAACGAGCTTGGTGGGAACCCGATGATGTACGTCAACCTGTTCTGGGCCTGGGGTCACCCTGAGGTTTACATCCTGATCCTGCCGGCCTTCGGTGTGTTCTCGGAAGTTACCTCGACCTTCGCCGGCAAGCGCCTGTTCGGCCACAAGTCGATGATCTACGCTTCGGGCGCGATCGCGGTCCTGGGCTTTGCGGTTTGGCTGCACCACTTCTTCACCATGGGTTCGGGCGCCAGCGTCAACACCTTCTTCGGTCTGGCGACCATGCTGATCTCGATTCCAACCGGGGTGAAGCTGTTCAACTGGCTGTTCACGATCTACCAGGGCCGTCTGCGCTTCACCGCGCCGATCATGTGGACCCTGGGCTTCATGGTTACCTTCTCGATCGGTGGTATGACTGGCGTACTGCTGGCTGTTCCAGGTGCTGACTTCGTTCTGCACAACAGCCTGTTCGTAATCGCGCACTTCCACAACGTGATCATCGGTGGTGCGGTGTTCGGCTACATCGCCGGCTTCGCCTTCTGGTTCCCGAAAGCCTTCGGTTTCACCCTGAACGAGAAGTGGGGCAAAGCTGCCTTCTGGTTCTGGATCTCCGGTTTCTACGTGGCCTTCATGCCGCTGTACGCACTGGGCTTCATGGGTATGACCCGTCGTCTGAACCACTCCGACAACCCACTGTGGGAACCCTACCTGTACGTAGCCGTTGTTGGCGCCGTGCTGATCCTGTTCGGTATCGCTTGCCAGCTGATCCAGCTGTACGTCTCGATCCGCGACCGCAAGGACAACATGGACGTGACCGGCGACCCATGGGGCGGCCGTACCCTGGAATGGTCGACTTCGTCGCCACCACCGTTCTACAACTTCGCCACCATGCCTGAGAAAGTCGGCCTGGATGCCTGGCACGAAGCCAAGGAAGCCGGTGTTGCCTACAAGGTTCCAGCCAAGTACGAAGCGATCCACATGCCGAACAACACCTCCACTGGTGTGTTCATGGGTGCCTTGCTCACCGTATTCGGTTTCGCCTTCATCTGGCACATCTGGTGGCTGGTTGGCGCAAGCCTGATCGGCACCATCGCGGTCTTCGTCGCCCACGCTGCACGGGACGACCAGGGCTACATGGTTCCAGCCGAGGAAGTGGCGCGCATCGAAGGTGAGCGCATGAAGTCCCTGGGCCTGGCTACCGGTACTCCGGTTGGCGCACGTGTCGAATCGTTTGAACGGGTTTAATCAATGTCCAGTCATGTAATTAACGCTGATACTCATGCTCATGGTCACGACCATGGGCATGACGACCACCACCACGACTCGGGCCAGATGACCGTATTCGGTTTCTGGCTGTACCTGATGACCGACTGCATCCTGTTTGCGTCGCTCTTCGCCACCTACGCGGTGCTGTCCGGCAGTTTTGCCGGCGGCCCGTCGGGTCACGACATTTTCCAGCTGGACTTTGTCGCGGTCGAAACCGCACTGCTGCTGTTCTCGAGTATCACCTTCGGCTTCGCCATGTTGCAGATGTTCAAGGGCAACAAGGGCGGCGTGCTGGGCTGGCTGGCTGTCACCTTCCTGTTCGGTGCCGGCTTCATCGCGATGGAAGTCTATGAGTTCCATCACCTGATCGCCGAGGGCTTCGGCCCGCAGCGCAGTGGCTTCCTGTCGGCGTTCTTCGCGCTGGTCGGTACCCACGGTCTGCACGTGACTGCAGGTCTGATCTGGATGGCAGTGATGATGTACCAGATCAACAAGCACGGTATCACTGGCACCGCCAAGACCCGCATGAGCTGCCTGAGCCTGTTCTGGCACTTCCTGGACGTGGTCTGGATCTGCGTGTTCACCGTCGTGTATCTGCTGGGGGTTCTGTAAATGGCTAACGCACATAACAGCCACGCCGAGGGCAACCACGGTAGCGTCAAGTCCTATGTGATCGGTTTCATCCTGTCGGTGATCCTGACGGCGATTCCGTTCGGCCTGGTGATGTTCCCGAGCATGCCGAAGGACATCACGATCATGGTCGTGGTGGCCCTGGCGGTCATCCAGGTCGTGGTTCACCTGGTGTACTTCCTGCACATGGACCGTTCCGCCGAGCAGCGCTCCAACGTGTCGACCTTCATGTTTACCGTGATGGTCATTGCACTGTTGGTCGGCCTGTCGCTGTGGATCATGTTCAGCATCCACACCAGCATGATGGCGAAGTGAGGTAAGACGACATGTCCGTTAAGCACTTTATCCAAATCACCAAACCGGGGATCATTTTCGGTAACGTGCTTTCTGTGGCAGGCGGTTTTTTCCTTGCCGCGCAAGGGCATGTCGACTTCATGCTGTTCCTGGCCACGGTGATTGGCACTTCGCTGGTGGTGGCGTCCGGTTGCGTGTTCAACAACTGCATCGACCGTGACATCGACATCAAGATGGAGCGCACCAAGAACCGTGCGATGGTCCAGGGCCAGATCTCGCTGAAAGTCGCGCTGGCCTACGCCACCCTGCTCGGGGTGGCCGGCCTTGGCCTGCTGTACGTGCAGGCCAACGCCCTGGCGGCGTTGTTCGGCCTGATCGGCTTTGTCATCTACGTCGGGTTCTACAGCCTGTACCTCAAGCGCAAATCGGTGCACGGCACCCTGGTTGGCAGCCTGTCCGGTGCCATGCCTCCGGTGATCGGCTACTGCGCGGTGAGTAACAGCTTCGACCTGGCTGCACTGACCCTGCTGGTGATGTTCAGCCTGTGGCAGATGCCGCACTCCTACGCCATTGCGATCTTCCGCTTCAACGACTACCTGGCCGCATCGATTCCGGTGCTGCCGGTCAAGCGCGGGATCCTCGTGGCCAAGAAGCACATCCTCTGGTACATCGTGGCGTTCCTGGTAGCGACCCTGATGCTGACCCTGGGTGGCTACGCCGGCATGAGCTACATGGCCGTAGCCGCGGCCATGGGCATGTACTGGCTGTACATGGCCTGGACCGGCTACAAGGCTGTCGATGACCGCCTGTGGGCACGCAAGCTGTTCGTGTTCTCGATCTTCACCATCACTGCCCTGAGCGTGATGATGTCGCTGGACACCAAAGTGCCGACCGAGCTGCTGCTGACTTACGCGCACTGATTCATCAGCGTGTAATGAAAACGCCCCAGGCTGCGAAGCCTGGGGCGTTTTTGTTTGTGCGGCGTTTCCACAAACGACCGAAACTGCTGTTGACAAGTACCCCGGGTTTGCCGGATTTTATCGCCGCGCAGGTAAGGAGTATCTGCGCAGGGCCAGAGGATGCTGGCCGTGATCCATCACACAAGGGACTGTACATGACCGAGCCAAACGCCGTTGATCAACGGGCGTGCCTCGCGCCGCTGCGCGAACGCCACACCTCTGCTCATTTCGATACCGCCCTGCAGGTGCTCGACTGCCTGTTCCGTCGTCGTAGCCTGGCGCCCGGGCAGGATGATGAGCTGTCGGTCGACGTGCTCGAGCCGCACCTTGATAAAGTCCTCAAGGCCATCGAAGCCGGCCAGCGTATCGAGATGGTCCTGCCGGCCTTCCCGGGCAAATCGCCGAACCGGCAGAAAACCCTCAGCCACCTGCCAGACCTTGCCGAGCGCCACGCCATCGACGAGCTGCAGCAGCTGTGCGCGGAAATCCAGGCCCTGTATGCGCCGGGGGCGTTGATTCACATCTGCTCCGACGGCTATGTGTTCTCCGACCTGGTGCGCGTGCCAGACGAGCACGTCAAGGCCTACACCGACGAGATCCAGCGCTACGCCGAGCAGCACTACCCGAACAGCTTCGCCCTGTTCGACCTCAAGGATGCCTACCCGCAGCTGGGCTGTCTGGACTCCATGCGTGAAGAGCTGATGATCGAATACGGCCAGTCGCTGATCGCGCTGGGCCAGCGCTTTCAGGACGAGCCGCACATGATGCTGATGTACTGCGGCATCCACCGCTTCTTGTCCGAGGATTACTCGGGCCTTGCCGAATTTGCCGGCATGAGCCTGAACGCCGTGAAGAAGATTGCCAAGCCGGCCTCGCAACGGGTGATCCAGCGCAGCGAAGCCTGGAGTGCGTTACTGCAGGCGCGTTATCCACAATGCCTGCGCCTGTCGATCCACCCGCAGTTGGCGGTATCGGCGAAAATCGGTATTCGCCTGGTACCCACCAGCGACCTCTGGCGCACGCCCTGGCATTCGGTGGCGATCAAGCGCAGCGGGGTGGTAATGCTCGACAAGCGCAGCAACATCGACGAGCGCTACAGCCGCCTGGTGTTCCGCCAGGGCCGCCCTTGCCACTACGCCAGTGCGCAATGATGTCTGCACTGCTGGCGGCTGATGCCGTGATCTTCGACCTCGACGGCACCCTGGTCGACACCTTGCCCGATATCGTCTGGTGCCTGAACCGGGTGCTGCAGCAGCAGGGTTATCCGCTGCTGTCGCTGGAAACCATCAGTGCCTACGTGGGCGGTGGTACCGCAGCGATGCTCGAGCGGGTTGCCGCACGCCTGGGGCTTGCCGACGACAAGGCCCTGCATGAGCATTACATCGCGTGTTACCAGCAGCACCTGGTGCAGTTTTCGCGACCGTTTGACGGCGTGCTGGAGCTGCTGGCGGGGTGCCGCCGGTTGCAACTGCCGATGGCCATCGTCACCAACAAGGCCCATGACATGGCGCTGCAGCTGGCCGCACAGTTGTTCCCTTCAGGCACTTTCGAACTTGTCCTTGGCCAGCGCCGCGGCCACCCGCTCAAGCCGCAACCTGATGCGGCCCTGGAAGCTGCCAGGTACCTGGCTGTCGAGCCGACGCGTTGCCTGTTCGTTGGCGATACCGTCATCGACCTGATGACTGCACGGGCGGCGGGCATGCACTGCGCCGCCGTGACCTGGGGCTATGGCCCGGTCTACGCCCTGCAGGCGCAGGCGGCGGATCTTTACTGCGAGCAGCCGGCAGAGCTGCTGCAAGCCTTGCAACAGGCACCCACTTCTTGCATGGCTGGCACTCTCGCCAGCCAGCGTTGAAACACCACCTCTCAAGGAAGAAAGGTCATGCAACACAAGGACACCTGGATCAAGGCGGTCAGCGACGTGCTGGCGGGTTATCTGCTCAAGGACAATGACGATCGCTTCGACACGGCGGGCAGGGCTGACCTGGCCACCAGCCTTGCCCGCTTTTATGATCAACAGGCACCGGTGCGCCTGGTTTTGCCGGGCTTCCCGTGTAAGTCGCCGAACGCCCGCGACCAGACCTTCGGCACAATGCCGGACTACGGCGAGGCCATGGCCATCGAGCGCCTCGACCAACTGGGCCAGGACATTGCCGCGTTGCACGCAGCGGGTTGCGTGGTATCGATCCTCAGCGACGGCACCACCTTCAACGACATCGTCGGGGTGCCCGACGATGTGCGCAAAGCCTACAACCAGGCGTTGCGCGAGTTGTGCACCACCCACACAATCAACTGGGTGAGCATGGAAGACCTGTTCCCCCAGGCCAGCAGTGCCGATGCCGTGCGCGCGACCCTGGTCAAGCAGGCGCGTTTGCCGTGGAAGAACGTCGAGGCACTGATCGAACAGAGCCGCCATGACGAAACCCTCAGCCACGCCCACGACAAGCTCTGCAGCCACCTCTACAACGATTTGCGCCTATGCCGCGAAGCGGGGCAGAGCGAAGACGATCACCTGTTGCAGATTGGCTACAAGGCTTACCAGATGATGTTCCGCGGGCAGGCGTTGAACGCTGCGGTCAATCGCTTCTTCCCCGACGACATCCGCCTGTCGGTGCATCAGTACGACAACGCCGGGCCGAAATTCACCCTGGCCCTGGCCGACGGTCTGACCCGGGTTTCCAGCCCCTGGCATGCTGTGCCGGTACGCCACCTGGATGGCAGCCAGACCCTGCGTGGCCGGGCTGAAGTGGACATCGACAAGCATGTGCTGGTGCAGTACCAGGGGCGCCCCTGGCTGTACCACGAAAGCACGGGTGAGGCGCTGCAGGGCTTCGAGTTCGAACTGCAGAAACGGCCGCTGTTCGGCCTGGTGGTACGGGATCCGCTGGGCCTGGGCTTCGAGCGCTTTTCGACGCAGTTGCTCGAAGCGCTGGTGGAGACATTCGGCTTTGTCTGCCTGCGTGGTTGCACCTTCGACGACCGTGACAGCTTCGCCCGCGACTGCGAGCGTTTTGGCACCATTTATCAGTGGGCGTTCGGCAAGGTGCATGTGGTCAAACCGGCGGACAAGCCCGAAGGTGTGGTGCACTCTCTGGAAAAGACCCCGCTGCACTGGGACCTGAACATGCTGCCGGACAGTGATGCCCAGGTTCAGCGTGACCCGAAGTTCTGCGCGAGCAAGTTCATGCTCTATTGCAAGACGGCGCCGCAACCGGGGGAAGGGCAGACCACCATCGTCGACAGCCGCAACGCCCTGCGCAAGGTCGGCAACCAGGTAGCGCGGTTGTGGCAAGGGGTTGATATCACCTACTACACGCGCATGACCTACTTTGGTGGCTCGCCGCGCCACTACAGCCTGGTCGACCTGCACCCGCGCACCGGTGAGCGGATCCTGCGTTATCAGGAGGGTACCGAGTCCAGCCTGCAGACCTTGAGCCAGGAAGTGCAAGGGTTCGAGGCGCACGCTCAGCAGGCTCTGCTCGAGCAACTTAATGCCCTGGTGTATGACGAGGAATGCCTGATTGCCCATGAATGGGTCGAGGGTGACCTGGTGCTTATCGACAACTACCAAACCCTGCACGGGCGCTTGCCGATGTCGCCGGCTTCGGCTTCCCGCGAGCTCTGGCGGGTTCAAGTGTACTGAGCCGAACACTCCCTGGCAGCGGCTCGGTGCCCGTTGCCCGGGAGGCTTTCCGCCTGCCGCGGGTGCTGTGCCGGCGGTAGCGTGTCGTGATCTTCAACCCGATAGGATCATGGCATGAGTGTTTTGACCGTGTATTTTTGCGGCACTGGGTCGCACCGATTCGACGACAACAACCCCAGCTTCTGGAATGGCGAGCTGGTTTCGACCCTCGCCTCAAACGACCAGGGCAAGGAGTATGCCCACTGGATCGCCGTCGATGGCCCGGGCAGTGGCAACCTGCAAGCCGATGAGCTGTTCGTCGAACCCGGTGGTTATTACAACTGGAACCAGACCTTGTTCGGCAAAGGCTGGGAGGAGAACGTCCAGCACGCACTGCAGATCATCAAGGGGCAGAGCAACTGGCAGCGCACGGAACTGAGCGAGGAGGAGTATCAGCGCCTGAAGGCTGCTGGCATCCCTATCCCCAACTCGACCGCTACGGCGTCCTGGTTCTGGCGCACCTACAACTACGGCAATCGCAAGATTACCCCGCAGCTGCTCCAGGAGCAGATTATCAAGCAGTTTCGCAAGGACGGGGTCATTCCCACCCAGGTCAACCTGGTGGGGTGGAGCAGGGGCGCCGTCAGCTGCCACATGCTGGCCAATGCCATGCTTGGCGACAGTGAGCTGAAAAAGCTTCCAGTGAATATATTCGCCATCGATCCGGTGCCGGGCATTGGTAACTTCGACCGCCACCGCGTGCAACTGGGCGAAAACGTCAAACAGTACGTAGGTTTCTTCTCCCGCGACGAGCGCTCAAAGGGCTTTTCCTGCGTGATTCCCAAAACCCATGCCGGTACCCGCTGCCACGTCTATCCGATGCCCGGACGTCACGCTACGCTGGTGGGCAATGCCGCTGCCGACGGTGCCGCCGGCAGCAAAGTACTGGCCGAACCTGGCTTGATCGTTCGCCATTTTGCTGAAGTCTGCCTGACTCGCTGGGGAGTGAAACTGCAAAAAATGCTTAACCTGGGCGAACGTGAGCTGCAGGCTTATCACCAGGTGCTGGTCCAGGATGACAGCAAATATCAGGCAATGCGTAAGCATTCGTACACCCTGGTGACCGAGTCGGAGAAGGGCGAGCGTGCCGTTTCTCTGGGCAGCCAGACTGC
Organism: Pseudomonas sp. 2835; assembly: GCF_050435905.1. Taxonomy (NCBI): domain Bacteria; kingdom Pseudomonadati; phylum Pseudomonadota; class Gammaproteobacteria; order Pseudomonadales; family Pseudomonadaceae; genus Pseudomonas; species Pseudomonas sp. 2835. The sequence goes on from NZ_JBNDLE010000002.1 coordinate 222,763, forward strand.
CGGGTTCAGCGCGGTCAAAGGCAGCGGCCTGATGCCCGTCGAAGGCTTGGCTGCGCCAGTGCGCTGGCAGACGTCGTCCTACAAGGAAATCCGTTAGTACCGATTTTTGTGCTGGACAGCGCGGCGGCCGAGGCCCTATCTTCTGCTTCGGCCACCGCAGTGGCCAACGTCGCTCGGACGGTTCCGGGCGCTTACGTCTTCGAGGAAGCCATGGCTGACCAAGGTTCGCCGCGCCGCTTTGCGCGCATTGATCGTCTCCCCCCCTACGTCTTCAACATCACCGCCGAACTCAAGATGGCTGCACGCCGTCGTGGCGAGGACATCATCGACCTGAGCATGGGCAACCCCGACGGGGCCACGCCGCCGCACATCGTCGAAAAACTGGTGCAGGTCGCCCAGCGTGAAGACACCCACGGCTACTCTACTTCCCGCGGTATTCCACGCTTGCGCCGGGCGATTTCGCGTTGGTACAAGGACCGTTACGAGGTCGAGATCGACCCGGAAAGCGAAGCCATCGTCACCATCGGTTCCAAAGAAGGCCTGGCGCACCTGATGCTCGCCACCCTCGACCATGGCGACACCGTGCTGGTGCCCAACCCCAGCTATCCGATTCATATCTACGGCGCAGTGATTGCCGGTGCCCAGGTGCGTTCGGTGCCGTTGATTCCGGGCGTGGACTTCTTTAATGAGCTGGAGCGGGCGATCCGCGAGTCCATCCCGAAACCGAAGATGATGATCCTCGGTTTTCCCTCCAACCCGACCGCGCAGTGCGTCGAGCTGGACTTCTTCGAGCGGGTAGTGGCCCTGGCCAAGCAGTACGACGTGCTGGTGATCCACGACCTGGCCTACGCCGACATCGTCTACGACGGCTGGAAGGCGCCGTCAATCATGCAGGTGCCCGGGGCCAAGGACATTGCCGTGGAGTTCTTCACTTTGTCCAAGAGCTACAACATGGCGGGCTGGCGGATCGGCTTCATGGTCGGCAACCCCGAGCTGGTCAGCGCCCTGGCTCGCATCAAAAGCTACCACGACTACGGCACCTTCACCCCGCTGCAGGTCGCGGCCATTGCTGCCCTGGAAGGCGACCAGCAGTGCGTACGCGACATTGCCGAGCAGTATCGCCAGCGCCGCAACGTACTGGTCAAAGGCCTGCACGAGCTGGGCTGGATGGTCGAGAACCCCAAGGCGTCGATGTACGTCTGGGCGAAGATTCCCGAGGAGTATGCTCACCTGGGCTCGCTGGAATTTGCCAAGAAGCTGCTGGCCGAGGCCAAGGTTTGCGTGTCGCCGGGCATCGGTTTTGGTGACTATGGTGATGATCATGTGCGCTTTGCCCTGATCGAGAACCAGGACCGCATCCGCCAGGCGGTGCGCGGCATCCGCCAGATGTTCCGCGCTGATGGCGTCGGCAGCAAGCCGGCCCAGAAGTAACGGCAGCGCTCTACGCTCCATCGCTGGCAAGACCAGCTCCCACAGGGGCAGCACGTGGGAGCCGGCCTTGCCGGCGAAAGGGCTGCAAAGCAGCCCCGACAGGGCAATTTTAACGCTGGGCAGGGCGCCATCACCACCGTCCGTCAGCGGCGATTTATTTCTGCATTACCCCCCTTCTCAAACATCCGGCAAAGCATAGAATGGCGGCGGGTTTCTCCCTATAACGATAATCAACCTCCCCCCTTCTCATCATGTCCGAACATAATCCTTGTTTGAACTGCGGCGCCTGCTGCGGGTATTTCCGTGTGTCTTTCTTCTGGGGTGAGTGCACGTCGGCGGGTGGTGTCGTGCCCGACGATCTGGTGGTCCAGATCAGCCCCAGCCGCGTAGCGATGATCGGCACCGACAGCAAACCCTGTCGCTGCATCGGGCTCGAAGGCGAGATCGGCAAAGGGGTCAGCTGCAGCCTGTATGAACAGCGCTCTACCCCGTGCCGCGAGTTTGATGCGGCCTGGGTCAACGGTGAAGCCAACCCCAGCTGCGATGCCGCCCGTGCCGCCTACGGCCTGCCACCGCTTGAGGCCAACGAACCGATCTGGCCGGACGAGGGCGCCGAAGTCGCCTGAGGCGCGACTTGAGGGGTACACTGCCGGGTTGATGAATCGGACAGGAGGTCCCGCGTGACCCGCATGTACAGTTTTCCCGCTGACCTGTGCCTCGAAAGCCCGCGCCTGCAACTGCGCCCGATGTTGCCCGAGGATGCCGAAGCGTGGTTTGCCATCATGGCCGACCCGCAGGTCATGCGTTACTGGCACCACAGCCCCTGGCAAGCGCTGGCGCAGGCACAGGCCGCACTGGCCGAAGACCGTGACGCCTATGCCGCCGGCCAGTTGCTTAAACTTGGCATCTACCGGCGTGACAATGGCGAACTGATCGGCATGACCCAGCTGTTCAACCTCGACCCCGTCTCGCGCCGTGGCGAAATCGGTTATTGCCTGGCCAGCACCGCGCAAGGCCGTGGCTTCATGGACGAGGCACTGACCTGTTTCATCGATTACCTGGCCCATGGCCTGCACTTGCGCCGCCTGGAGGCTGAAATCGACCCGCGTAACCACGGCTCGGCACGTACCCTGGAACGTCAGGGTTTTGTGCTCGAAGGGCTGCTGCGCCAGCGCTGGTGTGTTGCCGGTGAGTTATCGGACTCGGGATTGTACGGGCTGCTGCTCGATCAGGCGCCGCTGGAAGGTTGAATACTCAAGCGCGGCAGCGCTGTCTGGGTTATTGTCGCGCGCACTTTGACCAGCCAAATGGATTTACTGGTGCCACTCAATTACCTGACCTTAAGCCTGGCCTGCTACCTCACCAGCCTGTTCCTCCAGGCCTGCGCCCGTGAGCACGACGTAATGCGCGGCATGCACGCCCTGGCCCTGGGGGTGTTGAACGGGTCCTTCTGGTTTGCCAACCCGCTGTATTTCGCCGCCCTGGTGATGCACCGGACAAAGCCGCAGGTGGCCCTGTACCTGGGCTGCGCGGCGTTGGCGCTCAGTGGCCTGATGGTACCGCTGGGCTGGCTCGGCTTGACCCCGGTGCCTGATTCGCCCAACGGTCCGGGGCTGTTGATTGGTTATTACGTGTGGCTGCTGGCGATGCTGGTGTTCATTCTCGGCCAGTGGCGTTACCGCCGTGAACCGGCGAACAGCAGCAAGGTGCCGCTGCTGGGCTGGCCGGCGTGGGCGCTGATCGCTGGCATCGTTTTGACCGTGCCGCTGGCCTTCACACCCTGGAGTAAAGTGCCGTTTCGTTCAGTGCCTGAGCAAGCATCCTGCAGCGAATGTGGAGGCAACTGATGGCCCGGTTCTACGTTGCTATCACCCTGGCGTTGTACCTGCTGAGCCTGTGCTTCGATGCCATCTACCTGTCAGGCGATAGCCGCCTGCTGGCCCTGCAGATACTGTTGCTGGGACCTTGGGGCGTCGTCATGCAGATATTCAGCTGGTTCGCCAACCCGCTGCTGGGGTTGGCGATCCTGATGCACCGGCGCTGGCGCTGGCTGGCATTGGTGCTGGGTCTTGGCGCCTTGTACCTGGCGCTCAGCGCGCTGCGGGTGGAGCGTCTGCCGGATAACCACAGTTACAGCTTTCTCGACGTCACCGGCTTTGGTCCTGGCTATTACCTCTGGCTGCTGTCGATCAGTTTCTTCTGCGGGGCGCAGGCCTGGTGGTGCCGGCAGGCGCTCAAAGGCGCGCCGGTGCCGGGCTGGCGCTGGCTGGACGGTGGCCTGGCAATCGTACTCAACATTGCCATCGTCTATGCGATCCAGACCCCCAGCCTGCACTTTCAGCTAAAGAAAATGATCGAGCCGCCGCCGGTGCAGATAGACAAGGACGCCATTTAGCGGGCCGATGTCGACGTGCCCCATTGCACCACCAGCATGCCGACCACGATCAACCCGACCCCGGCCAGGCGCAGGCCGTTGACCGGGCGTTCGGGCAAGCCCATCAAGCCCCATTGGTCGATGATCAGCGACGACAGCACTTGCCCGGCAATCACGCAAACGATGAAGCCGGCGGCGCCCAGCCTTGGCGTCAGCACCAGTGCGGCGGTGATGTAGGCGACCCCGGCAACGCCGCCCAGCCAGGCCCACCAAGGGGCTTGGGCCAACGTGTTGAGGTGCGGCAGCTGCGCGCGCAACACCAGCAATGCCAGGATCACCATCAGCATACTCACCGCCAGCGACACCAGCGACGCCCACAACGGATGCCCGAGCAGGCGGCCGAGCGCTGCGTTGCTGCCGGCCTGAAACGGCACGGCGGCACCGGCCAGCAGGGCGATGGTCAGGGGCAGCAAGGTGGCGGTAATAGCGGGCAGGTTCATGGCATGGCTCTCAAATGTGGCTTGCCAAAGTCTTTGCTATCCATCCCAATAATGGAAATTCGAATGCTGCACAGGAGTTATTCGTCTGATGGATGATCTGCGCCGGATCGACCTCAACCTGCTGTTGACCCTGCACGCGTTGCTGGCCGAGCAGCATGTCTCGCGCGCGGCCTTGCGCCTGCATCGTAGCCAGCCGGCGGTCAGCCATGCCCTGGCGCAGTTGCGTGAGCTGTTCGGTGATCCGTTGCTGGTGCGTCGTGGTGGTCGTTTGCACGTTACGGCGCGCGCCCAGGCCCTGATCGAGCCTTTGCAGCAGGCGCTGGAGCAGCTCGACGGCCTGCTCGGCAGCCCCGGTTTCGATCCGCGCCGGGCACAGCGCAGTTTTCGCTTGGCGATGTCTGATTACGGTGCGCGGGTGGTGTTGCCCGGGTTGATGCGCATGCTGCGCGAAGAGGCGCCGGGGATTGATTTGATTGTTTCCCAGGGCAGCCGGGAGGCCATGCTCGGCCAGTTGTTCGACGGCGAGGCCGATCTGGCCCTGGCGGTATTTCCGCAGATGGCAGCAGAGCTGCGGGCGCAGACGCTGTTCGAAGAGTCGTTCACCTGTGTCGCCGATCGCAACAGTTTGCCTGCGCGGGGCGGCCTGAGCCTGGATGCGTGGCTGGCGCGGCCGCATGTCCTGGTGGCGGTGCGTCCGGGGATCGACAACGAAATCGACCTGGCGCTCCAGGGCATCGGTGCCCGGCGCCGGGTGGCGCTGGCCTTGCCCCATTGGGCAGCGGCCCAGGAAGTGATTGCCGGCACCGACCTGATCCTTACCGTGGCCCGGCGCAGCCTGGACAGCGGCAAGCTGGATTCACGCCTGCGCAGGTTTGCGCCACCGCTGGCAATCAAACCGTTTGCCTTCCAGCAGGCCTGGCATCAGCGCCGCGAGGGGGAGGCGGGGCACCGCTGGTTGCGCGAGAAGGTGATGCAGGTGTGTCAATATGGCCGGCCTGATCGCGGGGCAAGTCGAGGCGTCGCACCGCCGCTCCCACCCAAGAAGGAGTCCGCAGAATGAAACATCCATTTTTGCTTGTCGGCCTGTTGGTCTGTTGTTCTTCAATAGCCCAGGCCCAGGACGAATATTCCCCGGCCTACAGCGCCTGCATGAAAACCGCCGAATCCACCCTGGCCATGAACAACTGCAACGGCGCCGAGATCAAACGTCAGGACAGCCGCCTCAACAGTGCCTACAAAAAGGCCATGGCCAGCCTCGAAGGGCCCCAGCAAACCCAGTTGCGTGAAGCCCAGCGCGCATGGATCAAATACCGCGACGCCAACTGCAACCTGTATTACAGCCTCACCGGCGGCACCATGGACCAGCTCAATGGCGCCGGTTGCATCCTCGGCAGCACCCGCGACCGGGCCGACGAACTGCAGGCTTTGCTGCAGCCTTGAGGTCAGCGCCGGGCGGCGCGGGCGCGCAGGTACTCGCGCACTTCGCGCTGGTCGCCGGCAAACTCGATACGCTCGGCCTTGCTCTGGCGCTGGTAGGCGTACATCGGGTCGTAGTACTCGTTGAGCAGGCCGCTGATCCAGGCTCGGTGCAGGTCCACCTCACCCGTGTGAAGCTGCTCTTGCAACGCTTGCCCGAGTAACGCCGAGAGCCGCTGGTAACGCTCGCCGCCGAGGCGCTTGAGAATGTTGGCCATGCTTTGGATCAGGCGTTCGGCAAACCGCGGCAGGCCGTTTTCATCCCCGTGCAAGGCAACGAACTCGGCACTCAGGTCGATCACGTAATCGCGCAGAATCCGTTCAACGCGGTTGTCAAAGCTGTCTTCCAGCCACACCAGCGGGTAGCGCTGCATGCCCTGGTAAAGCTCCAGCGGCAGCGTGCAACTGCCGACGATACGGCCTTCGTCCTCCAGCACGAACTGCTCGACGCCGCCTGCGCGCTTTTTCAGCACATCGATGGCCAGCTGGTTCTCGAAGTTGATCTGCGCCGGTTGGCCGGTGGCGCGCTTGCCGAAGCTGGAGCCGCGGTGATTGGCATGGCCTTCCAGATCAAGCGCGTTGTCCAACTGTTGCAGCACTTCGGTCTTGCCGGTGCCGGTGAGGCCGCCGATCAGCACGAAGTCACAGTCGGTTACCGCTTGCTGGGTGGTATGAAGCAGGAAATTGCGCATCGCCTTGTAGCCGCCGACCACCTTGGGGTAGTGGATACCGGCTTCAGCCTTGAGCCACTGCTGGGCGATCTGCGAGCGCAGGCCGCCGCGAAAACAGTAGAGGTAACCCTCGGGGTTGGCCCGGGCGAAGGTGGCCCAGGCGGCAATGCGTTGGTCCTTGAGCGGGCCGCTGACCAGTTGATGGCCGAGGGCGATGGCGGCCTGCTGGCCCTGCTGCTTGTAGCAGGTGCCGACCTTTTGCCGTTCGAGGTCGTTCATCAGCGGCAGGTTGATCACGTTGGGGAAGGCGCCCTTGCTGAATTCGACCGGAGCGCGCATGTCCATCATGGCTACATCGTTAAGAAACAGCTGGCGGTAGTCAGTGCAGTTGTCGCGCATCAAAGCACCTCAACTGCATGGCTCTGTCGCTCGACCAGCTCGCCGATCGGCGCCAGGTTCAGGCCCAGTTCGCCGGCCACGGCGAGAAACTCCGCTTCACCCTCTGGCGCTACCGCCACCAGCAGGCCGCCGCTGGTTTGCGGGTCGCACAGCAGGTGCTTTTGCTCGTCACTCAGCGGGGCGATTTTCTCGCCATAACTGTCGAAGTTACGCAGGGTGCCACCCGGCACGCAACCTTCATTCAGGTAGTGCTCGACGCTCGGCAGGCGCGGCACCGCGCTGTAGTTCAGGCGGGCGCTGAGGCCGCTGCCGTCGGCCAGTTCCACCAGGTGGCCGAGCAGGCCGAAGCCGGTGACGTCGGTCATGGCCTTGACCCCGGCCAGCTTGCCGAAGCGGCTGCCCGGGGTGTTCAAGGTGCACATCCAGTCGCGGGCCAGGCCCTTGTCCTGGTCGCGCAGCTTGGCTTTCTTCTCGGCGGTGGTGAGGATGCCGATGCCCAGCGGCTTGGTCAGGTACAGGCGACAGCCGACGGTGGCGGTGTCGTTGCGCTTCATGTGGCGCTTTTGCACCACGCCGGTTACCGCCAGGCCGAAGATCGGCTCGGGGGCATCGATGGAGTGGCCCCCGGCGAGTGGAATACCGGCTTCGGCGCAGACGGCACGACCGCCGCGGATCACTTCGCGGGCCACTTCCGGGGCCAGCACGTTGACCGGCCAGCCAAGAATGGCGATGGCCATCAGCGGGTCACCGCCCATGGCGTAGATGTCGCTGATGGCGTTGGTGGCGGCGATGCGGCCGAAGTCATATGGGTCATCGACGATGGGCATGAAAAAGTCAGTGGTCGAAACCACACCGCGTTCGTCATCGAGGGCGTAGACGGCTGCGTCGTCGCGCGAGGCGTTGCCGACCCAGAGCTTGGGGTCCAGGGCCTGGGTGCCGCTTTCGGCGAGGATCACCTCGAGCATCTTCGGAGAGATCTTGCAGCCACAGCCGGCGCCATGGCTGTACTGGGTCAGGCGAATCGGCTCGCTCATACGCACCTCGAAAATTCGTGAAGGCCCGAGTGTAGCAAAGCTGGTCTTTACGCCGATGCCTCTTATAATTTCCGGGGTGGCCCGTGTGGCCCTTTCCCCGCTATTGAACCGGAGAATCCCCATGCTCAAACGTCCCCTGGCGCTGTTTGCCGGCCTGGTATTGTCGTGCTCGTCCTACCTGGCCATGGCGGCCGACACACTGCGAGTCAGTGCCATCCCTGACGAAGCGCCCACCGAACTGCTGCGCAAGTTCAAGCCATTGGGCGAGTACCTGGAGCAGAAGCTGGGGATGAAGGTCGAGTTCGTGCCGGTGGCCGATTACCCGGCAGTGGTCGAGTCGCTGGTGGCCAACAAGCTGGATCTGGCCTGGCTCGGCGGGTTCACTTTCGTGCAGGTGCACCTCAAGGATCCGACGGCAACGCCCTTGGTGCAGCGTGAGCAGGACGCCAGATTCACCAGCAAATTCATCACTGCCAATCCTGATGTGAAGAGCCTGGCCGACCTCAAGGGCAAGACCTTTGCCTTCGGTTCTGTTTCGTCCACCTCGGGCAGCCTGATGCCGCGCTACTTCATGCTCAAGAATGACAACATCAAGCCGGAGACTTACTTCAGCCGCGTTGCCTATTCCGGGGCTCATGACGCCACTGCCGCCTGGGTCCAGGCCGGCAAGGTCGATGCAGGCGTGCTCAACGCCAGCGTCTGGGACAAACTGGTGGCTGCGGGCAAGGTCGATACCAACAAGGTCAAGGTATTCGCCACAACCCCAAGCTACTACGACTACAACTGGACTGTGCGCGGCAGCCTCGAGCCGGCGCTCAAAGCCAGGATCAAGCAGGCCTTCCTCGACCTTGATCCGGCCAAGCCCGCCGACAAAGCCATCCTCGACCTGCAGGCCGCGAGCCGCTTCATCGAAACCAGCCCGGACAACTACAAGGGCATCGAAGAGGCCGCGCGCGCCGCCGAACTGCTGAAATGACCATCCGTTTGACCGGCGCCAGCCTGCGCCACGGCCAGGTCCAGGCCCTGCACGGCATCGACCTGCAGGTTGGCGCCGGCGAGCGGGTGGCGATCATCGGCCCGTCGGGCGCGGGCAAGTCGAGCTTGCTGCAATTGCTGGGCACGGCCCTTGCGCCCAGCACCGGCACCGTCGAGCTGCTTGACGTAGCGCCCTGGCGCTTGTCGGCCGCTGCACTTCAGCGCTTGCGCGCCCGCATCGCCCTGATCCACCAGGCGCCGCCGTTGCCGCCGCGTCAGCGCGTGGTGACCGCAGTGCTGGCCGGGCGCCTGGGGCAGTGGAGCACCTTGCGCGGGCTGTTCAACCTGCTGTACCCAGCGGATGTTGCCGGGGTGCGCGAAGTGCTGACGACCCTTGGCATGGCCGAGAAGATTTTTGTCCAGTGCGGGCAACTGTCCGGTGGCCAGTTGCAGCGGGTCGGCATCGCCCGGGCGCTGTACCAGCAAGCACAGATAATGCTGGCTGACGAGCCGGTATCGGCCATGGACCCGGTGCTGGCCGAACACAGCCTGAAAACCCTCAGCCAACATGCCGGCGAGCGCGGCGTGACCCTGATCGCCAGCCTGCATGCGGTAGAGCTGGCGTTGGCGCATTTCCCACGGGTGATCGGTATTCGCGAGGGGCGCATCGCCTTTGATCGCCCGGCGGATGAGGTCAGCAGCGACATGCTCGATGCCTTGTATGCCAACGAACAACTGCTGCCGCCGGCGTTACCGCTGCCGGCATTGAACCTGCAGATTCCTCGATGCTGAGGGCTGATCAGCGCGACCCGGCGGCGCTGCCCAGGCTGTTGCTGGGGCTGCTGGCGATAGCCTTGCTGTGGCCGGGCATCCGCCTCAGCGAGCTTAACCCCGGGGTGTTGCTACAGGCCGATAACCGCCGGGAGATGGGCAATTTTGTCAGCGCCTTCTGGCCGCCGGCCCATGATGCGGATTTTCTTCGGCTGCTGTTTGACGCCACCTTGCAGACCCTGGCCGTGGCCACCGCCGGCATGACCCTGGCCTTGCTGCTGGCGATCCCGGCCAGCCTGCTGGCCAGCCGGGCGCTGTCGTTGCGTGCAGCCTCACGGGGCGGGCGCCTGGGCTTCTGGTCGCGCACCTTGCGCCTGCCGGTGCGCGGCCTGTTGATCTTTTTGCGCAGTGTGCCGGAGATCGTCTGGGCACTGCTGTTTGTGCGGGCCGTCGGCCTGGGCCCGACCGCCGGGGTGCTGGCCATCGCCATCACCTACAGCGGCATGCTCGGCAAGGTCTATGCCGAGATTTTCGAATCGGTCGACCAGCGCCCGGCGCATGCCTTGTTGCAGGCCGGCAGCAGCCGCTTGAGCGCGTTCTGCTACGGCATCCTGCCGGCTGCAGCGGCGGAGCTGGTGTCTTACACGGTGTACCGCTGGGAGTGCGCGATCCGCGCCTCGGTGGTGATGGGCTTTGTCGGGGCGGGCGGCCTGGGGCAGCAGATCGACCTGTCGATGCGCATGTTCGCCGGGGCCGAGGTTGCGAGCATGCTGCTGACATTTGTGCTGCTGGTGTGGCTGGCCGACCAGCTCAGCCGCCTGCTGCGCGGGAGGCTGGCATGAGAGCGTTGATCAATACCGCGCTGGTGCTGGCGCTAGTGGTGGCGGTGGCAGGTTCGTTCGCTTACCTGAGCCTTGATCTGCAGGCACTGTTTGGCGATGGCGGGCTAGGGCAGATGGGGGCTTATGCACTGCGATTCCTCAGCCCAGACCTGAGCCCCGAGCACCTGCGGGCGGTCGTCAAGGGCGCACTGGAAACCCTGGCGATGTCGGGCCTGGGCACCTTGCTTGCGGTGCTGCTCGGCCTGGTGCAGGCCTTACCTGCCGCCGGGCGTTTTGGCTGGCCGCTGCAAGGCGTGGCGCGCTTGCTGCTCAACGCCCTGCGAGCGATTCCGGAGCTGGTGTGGGCGGCTTTGACCGTCCTGGCCGCAGGCCTCGGGCCCAATGCCGGCACCCTGGCCCTGGCCTTGCACACCTCGGGCGTACTTGGCCGGCTGTTCGCCGAAGCGCTGGAAAACGCCCCGCCAGAACCTGCCGCGGCCATTCGCCTGCAAGGCGGCAGCCAGGTTATTGCGTTCTGCTTCGGCACCTTGCCCAACCTCTGGCCGCAGCTGCTGGCCTACAGCCTGTACCGCTGGGAGAACAACATCCGCATGGCCAGCGTGCTGGGTTTCGTCGGCGCCGGTGGCCTGGGGCAGATGCTCTACACCACCCTGAGCCTGTTCCAGGAATCCCAGGCCAGCACGGTGATCATCGCCATGCTGGTGCTGGTATTGCTGGTCGATGCCTTGAGCGATGTGCTCAGGCAGCGCTTTGTGCGGGCCTGAAACCTGCGCATTGCTCAGGGTTTGGGCAGATCATGACTGGCCCATTCCAGGTAGCGGATGATCCGCTGCTTGAAATGCAGGTGATCGCGCACCACGATCAGGCCGAACCACAGCACCAGCAACACGGCGAAGGTCAGCAGGATCACCAGGTTGCCTTTGCCGAACGCCCACAGCTCAGTCAGCTTGGCCTTCTCGGCGGCGATGGTGGCGAGGAAGGTCATGATCGCCACGAACATCGCGTTCTGGGTCAGGTTCAACGACTTGGGCGGGTTCTCGGAGATCTTCGCAAACGCCGCAATCTCGCCAGCCTGGTCCGCATTGATAGCGTTCTGCTCAAGCATCTGCAGGAAGTGCGCGTAGCGCAGGTAGCTGTCGCGCTGCAGCAGCGGCTGGCTGGCAATGGCGTGGCGTTGATACAGGCTTTTGAACTGCTCGGCGACAAAGTACTCGCGGGCCAGCAACAGCGCCCACATGCACAGGCTGGTGCTGAGCATGACCGTGACCGGGCCCAGCGGGTGCTGTTGCACGCTAAAGGACGCGCCGACCACCAGGATGGTTGCCAGCACCACCAGCCAGGTCGGCAACAGGTGCGGGGCCAGCGGATTGTTGCGGATGGCGTGCCAATAGTTCGGACGGCTGCGTTTGTAGAGCTGCAGCATTTCGCTCCATTGTTGAAACATCGTTACCTCATGGGCAGGTGCTTACCATGAGGATAACGGCCGCGCCGGGGAAATCATCACTGGGTTTTGGTTGGTGCGTTCTTAGGGAGCGCTCGTAATCAGTGGCCCTGGCACATACGAGGGATTGTGCTTGAGAAATGGACTACGCGAAACAGCGAAGCAGCAGTACCCAGCAACCTTTTTCTTAGTGTCATTGTGCGATCTTCAGGCACCTGCATGCCCGGGGATGTGAAGTCCGTCGGTGGCCAGGTTTCCGAGATGCGCATCGATGTGGGCGCGGGTTGTCGGGTGTACTTCACGGTTCGGGACGGGATGGTCATTGTTTTGTTGGCAGGGGGTGACAAGTCATCTCAATCTGCTGATATCCAACTAGCCAGGAAGTTGGCCAAGGAAATCTGATATGAGCTTGTCACTCACCACCTTTGATATGGCAGCCTTGCTCGATAGTGATGAAGCTATCAGCGAGTACCTTTCCCAAGTTCTGGCGGATGGAGATCATGACGAACTGATACGTGCCCTTGGCCATATCGCCAAGGCGCGCGGCATGAGTCAGATTGCAAGCGCAAGTGGGTTGGGGCGCGAGAGTCTGTACAAGGCATTAACCCCGGGTGCGAAGCCTCGTTTTGATACTGTACTGAAGGTCATTCGAGCGTTAGGGATTGATCTTCTGGCTCATCCTCACACTTCCTCGAGGCTCTGAGCCGCTCGTACTCCACTCGGGTTAGTGGGCAGATTCGCCAACCAGCTCCCCACGCTGCGCATCTCGCTGCATCGACTCCAGATTTCTTTCAATGGTTTCACAAATCGCATCCATCTGAATCTGGTGCTCGATCGGCTACAGCGCCTGCTTCATCTGCACCAGCGCCACCCGGGTATTGCCGGGGCCCTGGCGCTCCTCGATGGCAAAAGGTTTAAAGCCCAGCTGTGGATACAGCAGCAGCCCGGCGGTGTTGCTGTTGAAACACGACACCTGCACCTCGCGGGCCTCGAACTGGTTGCGTGCCAGCTCGATCATGCTCTGCACCAGAAAACGCGCCACGCCATGACCGCGCGCGGCGGGAGTCACCACCACGTTGCCGAGGGCGCACATGCCGCCATGCTCGGCCTTGTAGAAGTTGGCAAAGGCCACCAGCGTACCGTCGCCCTCGACCACAGTGGAGCCGCTGCGCTGGGCGATGGCCTCGCTCAATTGCGCGGGTGTCAGCGGGTACGTAGCTTTGGGGAACATGTAGAACAGCTCGTCCGGGCCTTGGGGGAAGCAGCAGATGGCAGCGATGTCCTGGGGCTGGACGGGGCGGTGGGTCAGTTGCATGGCGCGACTCGATCAGCAAATGAGGGGAACGGTGATCCTACACACTTCGACAAAGCTGGTAATGGAATCCCCACGCTGCGCCAGGGTCCACCTTGATAAGGTGCCCTTCGGCTGCATCGACCCACAAGGAGCAACATCATGAAAGCACTTCTGTTCACTGCCGCTCTGGCAACAGCGGGCCTGGCCCAGGCCCAGACCGTGGAAATGGCCCTGGTGGGCGCCGACGGCAGCGCCAAACCGGTCGGTACCATTACCCTTGAGCAGAACAAGTACGGCACTTTGCTCACGCCTGACCTGCGCGACTTGCCGCCGGGCGTACACGGCTTTCACCTGCACGAAAACCCCTCCTGCGCACCGGCCACCGCCGACGGCAAGGCCACCCCGGCAGGTGCTGCGGGCGGGCATTGGGACCCGCAACAGAGTAAAAAACACCTGGGCCCGTACGACGATGCCGGGCACAAGGGCGACTTGCCCGCCCTGTATGTCAGCGCCGACGGCACCGCCCGCTACCCGGTCCTGGCCCCGCGCCTGAAGGCCGACGAGTTCAAGGGCCATGCGCTGATGGTGCATGGCGGCGGCGATAACCACAGCGATCACCCGCAGGTGTTGGGTGGTGGTGGGGCGCGGATTGCGTGTGGGGTGGTGCAATAAGGGGCTATCCACTGCGCAATGCGCTAGGCCTGCACGTGTTGCAATAACGGACTTTCACTGAGGTGCATCATGATCTGCAAAAACGCCATGCGTCCGGTACACCCAGGGGAAGTCCTGCGCGAAGATTTTCAGAGTGAGATGGGTGTTAGTGTCGCCGCTTTGGCTCGCGCGTTGGGCGTGTCTGCCTCTGCGATAAATGCGGTTCTTTCTCGGCGTCGCGGCGTTTCGGCAGACATGGCATTGCGCCTCGCCACTTGCCTGGATACCACGCCGGAGCTCTGGCTCAACCTGCAGACGGCGTTTGACCTGCGCACGGCCGAGTTGAATCACGGCGATGAGATCCACCGGCAAGTGCAGCGCCTGGTGGCTTGTGCTTGAATTGCCGGGCACAAAAAAACCGACCCTAGGGTCGGTTTCTTTTTGCGTTTGGTGCCCGAGGGAGACTCGAAGACTAGCCTTCAACCCCTGAGATTACTGATCGTTCTGGATTTTCCGTTATCGGCTACTCACTTTCCTACTCACAATTTGCTGTGAGTGAAAGGCCTCTAATCCATTTGAACAGCGGTAGGCTGAAGCGCCTTGCAGCAGTCGCGGACGTGCACCGCCAGGTCAATCAAATCGCTGCGCAGGACTCCAACTGTATCGGCTTCATGGCCGTAGCGGGCGGTGGTAAAGAATTCGTCGTACTCGGCCAACCCAGCCACCAAATCGACCCCGTCGTTCATAGCCGCTGACTGGTCCAAAATTTCCTTGCGCCAGTCCGCTGAAATTTTGTTGTTAAAGATTTTGGTGAGAGGGTGTCCATGAGCTGTGCCCAGCGCACCCCCGTAGATCGTGATGCCGTTCATCTCCGCTATTGCAACGCTCTGATCCTTTGCGGTGAATGCCTTCAGGTAGATTTCAATGGCCAGCGCTGCTAACACGCAGGCTGGTCGGAACAGCTCAAGGTTCGTCCGCGACTCTCGTGTCAGAATCAAGGCGGAATCGAGGTAGCTATCAGCGCTTTCGATTACCGCGACGCTGGGCAAGGGTAGGCTGGGCATAGGCTCATCTTCATTGGTTGGCGGATCGCGACGTATATCATGCGTTTCTGGTAATGGGAAAATTTCTACATGTTGGCGCTGCGATCGCCCGTCTCATCATCCTTTGGTCCACGGTTCGAGTCCGTGTGGGCCAACCAACAGAATCAATGGCTTACGCCTAACCAGCGTAAGCCATTTGCGTTTTTCGACTGCAGCTTTCCCATTCCTTCCCCGTTTCCCCGAAATCACCCGGCGACCTTAGCAACCAGAGCGTATCCTGGTGCAAGGGGCAGGGGCCAAGGTCCCGCTGGCCACTCCGCAGACATTGCTAGGAATCAGTCGTGACGATGGGGCGTCAAAAAGTGCCCGCGCTCCGGTGTGTGCTTCCCGATGGTATGGCGGTAATTCTCAAATAGACGACGGCCACGCAAGCCTTGTCAGAGGCTCCCTGTCAGACCTTTTTTGTGCCAATCTGTCGGCATATTGAGGAGCTGACTCGAAAGGCGAGAGCGCAATGCACCAATACTTTATTAACCTCGAATTAGTTCCAACCTCTTGCATAACCAAGATCATCACCGGTGGCCTATTGCCTAAAAATGGGATGATATGGGAATTCACCAACGAGATTAAACCTGTAGATCTGTATTGTTACCTACATGCAAAGTATGGGAAGCCGAACGGAGTTCAAACGCTTTTAAAAAGCAACGACTCAGACAACCTTATTCATTGGGACTGGACGTTTGCTAATGAGCACGGTCTGATAACTGTGATGGGAATGAATTTTAGAACTGAAGTCCATTTAATGGGCGACTACAAAGACAGAGGACTGTCCCTTGAAATGTTTATCCAGCAGATAAAGGCCGACTTTGTTAATCATGGCAAAGATATGAGTATCTTTAAGAAGTCGCTTGAAAAATGGACGCAATTTGTAAACCCGCACCACAGAATTCGCCGAGCAGTTGGTGAAAGTTTTAGACAGCTAGACGCTCTAAACCTAAATCCATCGGCAGACAGATTTGCCAGCCCGAAAACCTTAGATGAGTCAAATGAATTCCGTGATCGATGGCTAGCCTTAAGCGCAAGATACAGTGCTGGCGTTGGACTGGTTTTTGGTCTAAGAGCGATGCTTCCCGTCCTGGCTGAGTCCTTTATAAATTTCCTCATTTTTTTATTAGCCAAGCCAGAAATTAAAAGCAATGAGAGACTGTTTAATTCTACTGTTAGGCAGGCAATCGATATACGCGTGCAATCATTGCACTTAAACTGCTTGGGCTTTCAAAAGCCAATCGACTACACCGCAACTGAGTGCAAGCAGTTTCATACACTCATGAATGACCGCAACGACCTACTCCATGGAAACGTTGAGGTTAATAAACTATCTATTGGTGATATTTATTTTCAAGATAAAACCCCGCTATTTATAGAGTATGATGACATATGGAGCGTTTCGATAGGCGCGTCTATGAACTCGGTCCGATTTGCCACAGTTCACAGTGACCATAAAACAGTAGAAACATTCATCGAATATATAATTGGGCACTTGGATAGCAACGTGGCCGCTGAAATTCGGCACCTCATGACTATTTCTCATCTCGGTTTTAACTCCGCGACTGGTCGACTTGGGGTGTTGATCCCGGAGTCGATTGCGGACTTCCGCACTTACCATTCAGCTGAAATCAAAGAATAATACTTGCCCAGCGGCGCATCTCTATCGCACCGCTGGATGTTTTTATAGCTAGTTATTTGGTATCCCCAGCTTAGCATTGCCGCTGTCTGCATTTTCTTGAAGCATTTTCAGCCAACCAATCCTATCAGCAGGAATTCCAAGCTCAACTAACGCCTCCTCGTTTTCAGAAAATTCATACTTCTTGTCGCCAAGTATGCAGTAACACAGCTTATAAGTCTCAAGCATAGTGGACTGCAAGTTTATTAACTCAACTGATATTCGATAGAGAGAGGTTTCGTCCTCTGCCTCGAGGAGCTTATTCAAACCCTTGTTAATGGTTTCGACATATCGAAATACCAGCTTTATCCAATAGCGCTGATCAACGCTGAAGGAGTGCGCAATTTCTGCATAATATTTATCCAGCAAAGGCAAGCTCACCGCAGAAATTAGGTTGTGCCCCGTCGGCCTTTTTTTGGTTGCCAAGGGTTCGCAATGCTCCATCAAGCTTGCTATAGACTGGTGACAGATATTCATTAATTCATGACAATCTTCTTCGCAACAGTCTTTTTTCTTTATTTTCGTCTTGGCCTCTTTTCGGGATGTTGAAAAAAAATTTAGGCCAAACGCTAATCCGGCACCGATCACTGTACCTACTAAAGGAAGATACTTGTCCATCGATGACTTAGTGGATGTGCTTTGAATATAACTGAGGCATTGGGAAAACGTGTCAATATCCATGTTTCCAAGCGTCCTTGAGGAGATAGGGCAGTATGCCATGACAACGGCGAGATCCTAGTCTTCCAGAAACGTGGCATATTAGAAATCCGTCGCAGCAAAACTCTGACAGTTCACTCGTCTGACCCGGGCTATGGGGTGTCCTCAAAACTGAGTCCCCCCATACCCCGAATTACGGGTATGTAACGTGACCCTGGCTCACTTTAAGCCTTGTCCTGAGCCACGATTGATGCCGAGATGATCGCCCCACCCCAGCGGCGATGACCGATGCAGATTGGGACAAGGTTTCCGCTGGCGGTGGTGTTCTTGGCGCTGCCGAAGGCATACGACGGCAGGTTCTCAGGTGCGGCGCTTTGGGACAGGCCCGTTGCTTGGGGACTGAGCATCTGGAGGACGCCGCCCGCTACCAAAGCAATGCCAGGGCCTGTGGTCGCGCCGCCCGTTAGCGGAGTCATGACAATCAAGACTGCGCCGACGATTATCTGCAGTAGACCGGCCCGCTTGCTCCCTTGAATGACAGGGATGATACGCACCTCTTTAGCCCCGCAGCGGGCAAACTCCTCCGCCCCAACGTTCTTCCGGTTCCTGAAAATCGCGAACCGCATGCCGAGCGCCTCAAGGCGCTTAATCTCCTGCTCAAACCCTTTCAACGTTGCCTTTAAGGCACGGAACACCTCCCAGGTGTTCCGGCCATCCAACAAATAATCTTTCTTGCGGAAGAACTTCCGAATCAGCGGCCCTGACAAGTACACAGTGGTCATTTCTGGGGCACTACGAACGACTGCGGCCATCGTGATTTCTCCTATGCACCTGCGGCGCCTGGTTTGGGGATTTCGACGCCGATCAACTCGGCAAGGATCATCCGGGCGGCCATCGCATCCTCTCGGATGGCCTTCTCGCGTCGTGGATCAGGGTTCCAGGCCGCACAGTGGAAGGTCACTTCCGCACGGGCGCACTTGCGCTCTGGTGTTGCTTGCCAAAGCTCTGTCGCTATCCGGGCCTCTTCCTCAGTGAAGTAAGGGCCGTCGAAGTCTTGACGTCCCCCCTTCACAATGTCGCTCACGTTCCAGACCTTGTAGCCAGCCACCATTGTTGGGTGCCCTTCAAAGTCTGTGCTCATACATGCCGCTGTGAAACGATCTTGATAGGCGCTCATAGATTGGTCGTCTCCGGGTGTTAACGCGTCAGTGTGAAAACGTTAACTTTTCGAGGTTAAAGGTGTTAACTCAATTAACACTCCTTGAGGCGCTTGGCTGGCCTCTACGCCGCTGTTTCCGGGGCTTCCAGCCCCATGCACTTTCGGCATGGTGTTAACGTCGGATTAACATTTTTTGTTAAAGCAGGAAAAAATCTGTGCGTGGGGTCGGAGGCGGTCTAGGTCAGCGGACCTTCCAGACTTTCGACCCGCCCCCCCTCAGTAGTCCGGCGCTTTGTAAGGCGGCGCCGACCGAATCTGCTCCAGCGCTTCTGCTGCGCTCAGGCCGCTGGCCAACAGGCGATCGATCTCTTTGCTCAACCGCTCACGCTCTTCCATCTGGCGCAGCAGGGCACGGCTGTGAGCGATCTGGTTGAGCGCTCGTTGAATGGGCTTGGATAGTTGGGGATGGCTCATGGTCTTCTCCGGTGTGAATGAAAAGGCCCGCGAGTGCGGGCCAGTGCCAGATCACCCCACAAGGAAAAGGCAGGGCTCTGGCTGCTGCGGTTATGGGTTACGTGGCACTCACAGCTAACCCACGCTTGCGCTTACGGAGTCGGCGCACCGGTCAGCGTCACCAGGCGAGTGGCGGTAGGAGCGAACACCGCCAGGCCGGCGCGCAGCTCGGCCAGAATGGTCACCAGGTTGCGGCGGAAGTTGTCACCGTCGTGGCGGCTGGCCTCGACAGTTACCTGCTGACGGTCCAGCAGCGCGGCGGTGGTGGTGTCGAGGATCAGCGCTTTGCCCTGCGGCATGCCGTTGGTGACCACAACAGGTGTACCCCACAGGCTAGGCGGCGCGGGATCGCGTGGCGTGCCTATCACATACTGGCCATCACCATCCTCGGCCCGCTCGCTCTCGATGGCGAACCAGTCACGTGGGTTCATCACGATAACGTTCGGATTCCAGCCTTCGGCCTTGAGGTCAGTGAGCGCGGCGCCGATGCGGTCAACTGGCTGGCCGGTGGTGATCCCTGCGGCAGTGGCCTGGGCGTTAAAGCCGAGGATCTCGCCATCGCCGCCAGCGCCGGTGATCAGTTCAGCCTCCAGCTTCTGACGCACCCCCACGCCCAGCAGCAGATCCACTTGGCCACTGAGCTGGTCATTGTCCTGAAGCACCTGCAGGCTTGCTGGAATCCAGGTGGCGATGGTGGCGATCTCGGCGCGCACCGGCTTACCCGCCACTTCACCCTCGGCCTTCTCGTCGCCTTCTTTCTTCTGGTAGGCCGCACCATTAAGGTAGCCATCGAGGCGGATGAA
Organism: Pseudomonas sp. 2835; assembly: GCF_050435905.1. NCBI lineage: Bacteria > Pseudomonadati > Pseudomonadota > Gammaproteobacteria > Pseudomonadales > Pseudomonadaceae > Pseudomonas > Pseudomonas sp. 2835. The sequence goes on from NZ_JBNDLE010000002.1 coordinate 242,520, forward strand.
CTCCTAGGTGGCGCTGGTCACCGGGATGACTGGCAGCACGTCGAGCAAGGTGAGGCGCGGCTGGGGAATGCCACGGATGCCAGCACCGTCACGCTGTGGTGCGGTTGGATAGCTGGTGGAATCGGCACCGCCCTTGTTCGGGTTGGTGATCGCCGCGCGGATGCCCACCTCGCAATTGATTTGCCCGGTGGACTTCTGGCGACCATTGCGCATTTCGCCTACGCCGTCTGCTTCGAGAACGCTAGCAGTGACGACGTTGCGATCAGTGCCGCCGCTTGGGGCTGCGCTGCCGTGGCGGCCAGAGGCGAGCTTCTGCTCGGTTTCCAGCAAGCGGGCGTTGAGCTCGGCCTGCTTGGTGTTGACGCCCTCTTTGAACTCGGTGATCTGCGCACCGATCTTGGTGATGGCTTGGTTCAGCTGGCTGACGTCCTGCTGATACGGGTCTGGCATAGGATTCTCCGGGGTGTTGAGTTGATGTCCTCTACCCTATGCGCGCACGCACACCCCGGTCAGCGGTTAACTTCGACGTCCTCAGTCGGTATCCGTCGCAAAGCGCACTATGTCGGCGATTTTGTAGAACCTACGGTTGCCCCGGCGTATGAATGGCAGTGGCGAACGACCCTCAGCAGCCAGGCGGCGCAGGTAGCTGGGGGCATATCCCAGCAGGTCTGCCGTGGCCGGCTCAGGCACCAGGCCACCAATCAGCGGGGTGATGCCGGCCTGGGCCAACCGCTGGGTAACGTCCTGTTCAACGTTGACCATGATTTACATGCTCCTCTGTGATGCATCCTGAATTTCGCTAGAGGCCGCGTAATCTGTGGCCTGTGTCGGATTCTGTGAAATTGCGTATCTCGGGTATGTCTCGCCTGTGAGTGCGCTCAACCCGAGCCCGTCTAAATGGTCGTGCCAGCGTTCGAGGGCTTGGCGCTTTAGCGCTTCGGCGGTGGTGTGAATGTAGGTCGCGTCCATGTTGCGTAGGGCGTGGTTCACCAGCATCTCGCCCACCAGGTAATCCACGCCCAAGTCCATCCAGCAGGTGCGGGCGACCTTGCGCACGTCGTGGCTGGTCCACTGGCGGTCGCTCAGTTCGGCAAACACCTGGCTCGCTGCCGTGGCACCCAGTGGCCCACGCCGGCTGGCCGGGAACAGGTAGGCGCCTTGGTAGCCCTGGGCGGCCTGCTGGGCCTGATAGCGGCTCAACAGCGCACAGGCCTGGCGGGTGAGTGGCAGGGTGTGGTTCTGCTTGGTCTTGGTGTCGTCGGCGGGGATGAACCACTGGCCCGCCTGCAGATCGACGTTGCGCCACAGCGCGTTACGTGTCTCGCCCAAGCGGGTGCCGTGGCACAGCATCATCAGCGCCAGCAGGGCGTCACCGGGCCGCGCCTCGCTCCAGCCTGCCAGCTTGGCCAACAGATCGGGCAAGCCTCGCTCCCGCAGTCGTGACGACTTCGGCTTGATCCGCACTGCAACGAAATCCCCGAAGCGCAGCGAGCCCATGGGGTTCTGCTCGATCATCCCGAGCCGGTGGGCCTTGCGCATGGCCACTGCCAGCACGTTGAACACCAGGCGCACGAACGACAGGGCATAGCGCTCCTGCAGTGGCCACATCAGCCGTTGGTCGAGCGTGGCCTTACTCACCTCGGCCAGCGGCAAGTCATGCAGCCGCGGCACCAGGTGGCAGGTGATGGCCGATTTCGCACCGGCCTTGCGCTTGGCCGACAAGTTGCGGTCGCGCAGCATGCGATCCAGATACCAGTCCAGCAGCTCACCGGTACGGCTCCAGGTGCTCGTCAGCGAGGTGGCCTCGACGTCTGCGGCACGGCGCCCCAGGATGGCCGGAAGCGCGGTCAGCATGGCTTTGGTGGTCAAGCTGGGGAAGTCACCGGCCTTGCCCCATTTCCCCCTGACAACAACGTGCCAGGCGCCCCGGGTACGGTCGACGGTGGAGTACCGAAATCGCAGCTCGGGGTAACGCGGGTCACGCAACTGGCGCACCGGCTGGCCCGCCTGCTTGCGGATCTCTGCGTCAGTGAATGTGACGTGTTTAGTAGTCATGCTTGCTCCTCAAACTGAGGGTGTCGTTTCACCGAACCTGGCGAGGTGATCCGAATCGGACCAAATGAGCCGATTCGGCTCAGGGCGCCACTGTGTAGAAAGCAACACACCGTGGCGTTTCCTACACAGTGGCGAACGTGGTCGGGCGATCCGGTACAGTGGGAAAATCCCGTATTTTGCCAAAGCGCGAATTCCCGCCCACCTCGTCGAGCGCTCGCCAGGTGTTCACTGAGCCTCGTCACGGTCCCACCTCCGCACCTGGCCAGCGCAAACGGACGTCGGCCAGCGCTTCGTCGCGGGTGATCGGCTCACTGATCATGGTGAACGGTCGGCACCCAGGCACCAGCACCGTCCAGTTGCAGCGGCGTTCCAGACCGTCATTCGCGGCCAGTTCCGCCAGCAGCGTCAGCCGGTTAGCTTTGACGTACTTGCGCACATCGTCGGTCAGCTTTGAGGCGGGGGAGATCCGCACCCGCATACCTTGCTTCTTTGCGGAAAATCCACGTTCCAGCAGGTAGTCGAGCGCGGCCATCACAGGTCCTCCGCGTCATCATCCAGCGATGGAAGCGACGCGCCAACCGGCAGCGGATCTTCCTGCTGATTCTCCCACTCGTGCCCATTTTCCTTACTCGTGCCCACGCCAGAGGATGGGCACGAGTAGGATTCTGAGGGCACGAGTGGTTGAAAGGGCGCGAATGAGCCACCCGCTTGGGGTAATGACCAGAACGACTTCACGTCCTTTTTGTTGCCGGTTCTGGCGGTGACAACAGACAGCTTTTCCCTGGCTCGGCGGATCTGTTTTTCGGTGTATCCATTGCGCCTCATCAGGGCTTTTGCTTCATTACTTTCGAGTGGGTTGTCCTTTAAGATTCGGTATAGGCAGTCGCTGGGATCATCTAGGTCTTGTGACTCCTCATCACTGGATGCCTCCGCTTCTCCCAAGATCTCCCGGGCACTACCTTCGATGGCTGCGCCCCACACCACGCGAGTGGCTTCGATCCCATCTCCGATGTCACATGGCTCGATGGTGTAGGAGACACCTCCCTCGTCAGCGCCTATGTTCGACTTCGCTCGCGCCAGCACGCGTTGGTCGGAGTTTTCCTGCTTGGCAGCTACCAGTACTGTGCGCGCCAGTGCCGAGAACGCTTGCGAGCCAATAACTCGATCAGCAGGCGACGAGCCAGCGCCACCCTTGGCGAAGTGGGAGATTCCCACTACGGCGCAATGGTTCTGCTCGGCGAAGTCCACCACACCTTGCAGCGCCCGACGCACGTCATTGGCTTTGTGCATGTCACCCTTCACCGCGCTGACGATGGGGTCGAGCATGAGAAGCGACACACCGCCAATCTCGCTGGCCGTTTCACGCAAACGGACAATGTCGTTAGCTGGGTCGAATGGATCGGCGTCGCCCCTGGCGTTCGTGAGCCCCTGGATGATGTAGACGCGGCTCATGTCAGCGCCAGCCGCGGTCAAGCGGGGGATCAGCGTATCGGCTGGATCATCCTCACTCGACCAGATGAGTGCATTACCCGGCTCGCTACAGGGGCTGCCATCTGGCCAGCGTCCACCAGTGGTGAGGGTGGCGATTAGACCGATCAGCAGCGTGGTCTTCCCGGTGCCGCCAGCGCCGGCGAGGATGTGCAGCTTTCCTTTGGCCAGCCAGCCAGGCCACAGCCAGCGGATGGGAACGGCCTTGATTGTCGACGCCTTAACCGCATTGACGCGCCATAAGGGAGTTACGTTTTCACGATTGATGGGGCTCAGAGGCTCAGTCCATTCTTGTGCAAAGCGATCTGTAGTCATTTGACCCCCAGGCGCAGCTTGGCAAGGTTGAAGCGCGCCAGGTCGTCACCCTCCAACTTCCCTTGTCGCTGGAGAGGGTGGCCGATCCGATAAACCATGCGCTCATGTTCAATCGCCGCCTTACTTGGGCCTCGCCGCGGTTGTTTATCGCTGGGAAACAAGTCTCGCAAGTCCAGACCAATTGCCGAGACAATTTCTTTTGTTGTGCATCCGGCCCAGCATTTGAGCAAGACGACACCGTCTGAAGTTTCGCTAATTGCCAAACTGGGATGCTTGTCATTGTGTGCGGGGCAGCATGCTTTCCACTTGTTGGCGCCAGCAGACTTAACTTTGTCTAATCGGTTAAGCACTTTATCCAGGCAAGCCGAGCCCGTCGGCGCATGTGCACCGTTTTGGATGTTCATGGTTATGCTCCGGGTTTGACTTCGGACAAATGGAGAGTCGCGGCAGCGCCAGTGTCGGACAAGTTGCTGACTAGACTGCCTAGGCTCTCTAGGAGCCAGCCTATATCGGTTACCGCCACAGGGCTAAGGCCGGTTTCACCGTTGGACGCTGTACAAGCCAACAAATGGCCTATGCCTGATATCCCATGCGCGAGTACCGACACACAGGTTTCAGTCGCCTGCTCTGTCGCTTTAAGCTGACCGGGAGTCATGTTCTTTAGCGCTTCGTGGCGTGGTAGGAGATCGTTCCAGCAGCTCATTGCACACCCCCGACTTCGTTCGCGCTGTAGCTATAGCCGACATACCGGTGCCGCCAGCAAAAGTTCTGCGAGCCGAGTTTGACGTTATCGAGTTGCGCGTAAAGGTCTTTCGAGATCGGATGCTGCTGACCAAGAGCCGGGATAATCATCGCCGTAAGGATACATTCGAGCTTTTTGAACGCCTCCCTAGCCTGGTTTTGGTGATGGCATTCGAAATCGGCGAGAACGGCCGGCTCCAGCACTGTCTGCTTCGGACCACGGATCATTGCTCACCTCCTTGGGCTTCCAGGGCGCGAGCTTGATCCATGTGATGGTTGTAGCGCTTCAAACGGACGGACAGGGACGAGTTTGCGCGAAGGGCGCTGAGGGCCATCTTTCGGTGGGCAAGGGCGCGGATTTTGGACGGAATGAGGGCGGTCATGGTTGTAGCTCCTTGATTTGGGGAGCTGCCACGGATCGTCGCCAAACGATTTAGGGTGGCAGCTGTACGCAGGTTGGCGAACCGGGAATCAAGGAACCCGGCAGACCCGAAGGTCTCCCGCGCACAGCCACCATAAAGCCGAATGCTGGGCACAAAAAAAGCGCCAGATTCAGTTGGGGCGCTTATGCGCCTTGATTTGTACGGGTCGCCAAACCCGGTCGCTGAATTTGCAGCGACAACCGGACGATACAGCGAGCGTTGGATGGGTGCAAGTCTTACTCGTGCCCATTTTTCCCACTCGTGCCCATCCCTGTGCGTGGGCACGAGTGAGAAATTTGGGCACGAGTAAGGAGAAAGGGCATCAGTGAAGGCGGGGTAGGTCATCACGCCACCTCGCCACGGCTGGCTGCGATCTGCTCATCGCACCAGGTGTGAATCTCGGCCTCGATCCACACGACGCACTTCGGGCCGAGCGTGACTTGCTTGGGGAAAGCGCCATTGGCGATACGGCGGTAAATCTCGGTGCAGGACAGGCCGGTGATCGACTCAACGTCTTGGCGCTTGATGAAGCGGCGAGCGGGTAGGGTGGTATTGGCAGGGGTGGCCATCGTCTGCGCCTCCTTGGGCGGTTTCGGTAATCGACGATGGCAATGCTGGCGGGTGGTGATCGGAGAGTCACTGCAACTGCAAAAATCAGTTTTGCAGTTGCAATTGCAGTCAGTCTTTCGCTGCCCTTGCTTCGATCAGCTTGCGGTTGGCCTGCGAGAACATTTTCTCAAGATTGCTTTTGCTCAAACCGCGAAGATCATACCCATCAAGTATTTCTTCTATTAGTGAGGATTGATTACGGTTTTTGGATTCTGTACTTGTAACTACTTCAATTATCGCCCCAAGAGCCAGTATTGAAGATGGTGATTCTGGCTTGTGCATAGGTAGAGTAGAGGGTAGTAGAAACTTGTCGCTGGGGGTTAAAGGCATGTTGTATAGGCGGTTAGGATAGTTGCCACCTAAATTTTCGAGAGGCTTATGTTCTACCGGCTCACTCCAAGAGTCATTATTAGCATTCGCAGCTAGGTCATAAATTTCTTTGGGGTAGAATCTTGCGTCGTCTAGTTGAGGCCCTGTTGCTCTGTCGTCGCTTATGAGTTCGCCGGTTTCGGTGCTTCGGAGCGCGTAGAAATTCAAAGCTTCATCCACTAAAATATAGGAGGAGCCCTCATTGCCTATAGCTAAGTTGAATAATGGTGCGTCGATATATGAGCACTCACCAAATTTTTCCCCCAAAGATGTGCTGAGTGTTAGATTGGGCATTTCAGCGTCATCGCTGTTGTAGAAAAAATCTACTCTGAATAGTTCTGCTGAGCATGGTATGTTGGCGTGAAGACAACCTTCTAGTACTAGGTCTCTGATGTCATCTACGCTAACCTTTTGATCTATCAGTCTAGAAAGTAGATCTGCGGCCTCCGTAATGGAGATAAGTCTTTTAAACTTACTGAGTTTGCTCATCAGGAAGCGCTCCGAATAGATACTATGTTCGCGCCAGCGCACAGCGCGTCAATCTCATCTGCCCAGTTCTGCATCATTTCCCTTCGCTGCTCCAGATAGTGCGCATGGTTGTACGTGTCGCGGATTGAGTCTTGATCGCCGTGTGCCAGTTGTCGCTCGATCCAGTCGCGGTTGTAGCCCCGGGTGTTGAGGCTGGTACTCAGCATATGGCGGAAGCCGTGGCCAGTCTGACGCCCCTCGTAACCCATAGTGGAGAGCGCCTTATTCACCGTGTTCTCGCTCATTGGCCTGGACCGATCATTGCGGCCAGGGAAGGCGAGGGGATAGGAGCCGGTCAGCTCATGCAGGGCACGCAGCAGAACCACGGCCTGACGTGGGAGCGGGACGATGTGAGGGCGCCGTGCCTTCATCCGTGCTGCAGGGATCGTCCAGGTAGCTGACTCCAGGTCGAACTCGTCCCAGGGTGCCAGCCGCAGCTCACCGGGTCGCACTGCTGTCAGCAGTAGCAGGCGAATGGCGATCTTGCTGGTGATATCGCACTGGGCCGCGTCCAGTTTCTCCAGCAGCTCGGGCAGTTCGCCTTCTGATACGTGCGGATGGTGGCGAGTGCGCGGGGCGTGCGCGGCTACCACGTCCAGATCGGTGGCGGGGTTGCCGGGTACCACGCCCTTGGCCAAGCCGAAACGAAATATCTGGCTCAGCCACTGGCGAACCTTACGGGCGACGTTAAATGCCTCGCGCCGCTCGATCTTGCGCACCAGGTCGACCAGCTCAGGGCGTTGCACCTCAGCAGCGGGCCGTTTGCCAATCACCGGGAATATGTCCGACTCCAGATACTGCAGCGCTTTCGATGCGGTGGCTGGCGCCCATCGTGGCTGGTTGTAGTCGTACCATTCCCGCGCCAGAACTTCGAACGTCAGCACCAGGGCAGCAGCAGCGGCCTTTTCCTGCTGTTTATGTGCGCTTGGGTCTATGTCCTGGGCCAGCAATTTTCGCGCGGCATCCCGGCGCTCGCGTGCCTGGGCAAGTGTCACAGCGGGATAGGCGCCCAGGCCCAGCATCTTGGCCTTGCCCTCGAATCGGTAGCGAAGGCGCCATTGCTTCCCGCCAGCGGTCGTAACTTCAAGGCAAAGGCCTTGGGCGTCAGCGAGGCGATAGAGCTTGTCGCGGGGTTTGGCGGTGCGGATGGCGGTATCTGTGAGCGCCACGGCTATTCCCTTGCAGTGCCGAACCGCGTTGGATTGCGGTCGGTGTGTGAGTAGGATTCTGGACCGAACTCGTCCTACTCACAAATCTACTCACATACTTTGGGGCTTACAAGGGAATCGCTGGGAACGATGGGCACAAAAAAACCGGCTCAGTGGCCGGTTTCTCTGGTGTTCCGGGTCTGGTAGGGACCGCTTGGAACTATGTGATGGTGCCCCGAGGGAGACTCGAACTCCCACTCCTTTCGAAAACGGATTTTGAATCCGCCGCGTCTACCAATTCCGCCATCAGGGCTTGTGGCGGCGAAGTATAGAGAGGCGCCTACCGTTGGTCAATCAGCTTTCATGGTCAATTTTCACGGTTTCGGCTAAACTTTCCGGCCCTGTCGAACCGAACACCATCATGCGCGTCGCCGATTTCTTCTTTGAGCTTCCTGATTCCCTGATCGCTCGCCATCCGCTGGCGCAGCGCCATAGCAGCCGGCTGTTGACCCTGGACGGGCCGAGCGGGGCACTGGCGCATCGCCAGTTCACTGACCTGCTCGAGCATCTGCGCCCGGGCGATCTGATGGTGTTCAACAATACCCGGGTGATTCCGGCGCGTCTGTTCGGCCAGAAGGTCAGCGGCGGCAAGCTGGAGATCCTCGTCGAGCGCGTGCTCGACAGCCACCGGGTACTGGCCCACGTGCGTTCGAGCAAGGCGCCCAAGGCTGGTGCGCAGATTCTCATCGATGGCGGTGGCGAAGCCGAGATGGTCGCTCGTCACGACGCGCTGTTCGAGCTGCGTTTCGCCGAAGAGGTGCTGCCGCTACTTGATCGTGTAGGCCACATGCCGCTGCCGCCGTACATCGACCGTCCGGATGAAGGCGCCGACCGCGAGCGCTACCAGACGGTGTACGCCGAGCGCGCCGGCGCCGTGGCCGCGCCCACCGCCGGCCTGCACTTCGATGAAGAGCTGCTGGCCAAGATCGCCGCCAAGGGCGTGGAAACCGCCTTTGTCACTCTGCACGTGGGGGCTGGCACTTTCCAGCCGGTGCGGGTCGAGCGCATCGAAGACCACCACATGCATAAAGAGTGGCTGGAGGTCGGCCAGGATGTGGTCGACGCGGTGGCCGCCTGCCGTGCCCGTGGCGGTCGGGTGGTTGCCGTGGGCACCACCAGCGTGCGCTCGCTGGAAAGCGCCGCCCGCGATGGCGAGCTCAAGGCGTTCAGCGGCGATACCGACATCTTTATCTTCCCGGGCCGGCCGTTTCATGTGGTCGATGCCCTGGTGACCAACTTCCATTTGCCTGAATCCACGCTGCTGATGCTGGTTTCGGCCTTCGCCGGTTACCCCGAGACCATGGCTGCCTACGCGGCGGCGGTCGAAAACGGGTACCGCTTCTTCAGTTACGGTGATGCCATGTTCATCACCCGCAATCCGGCGCCACGCGGCCCCGAGGATCAAGCATGAGTCGCACCTGTCGTATGTCCTTCGAATTGCTCGCCACCGACGGCAAGGCCCGTCGCGGCCGCCTGACTTTCCCGCGTGGCGTGGTCGAGACCCCGGCGTTCATGCCGGTGGGCACCTATGGCACGGTCAAGGGCATGCTGCCGCGCGACATCGAGGCGATCGGCGCGCACATGATCCTCGGCAACACTTTCCACCTGTGGCTGCGCCCGGGCACCGAGGTGATCAAAGCCCACGGCGACCTGCACGACTTCATGAAGTGGCAGGGCCCGATCCTCACCGACTCCGGCGGTTTCCAGGTGTTCAGCCTGGGTGCCATGCGCAAGATCCGCGAAGAGGGCGTGACCTTCGCCTCGCCGGTCGACGGCTCCAAGGTGTTCATGGGCCCGGAAGAGTCGATGCAGGTCCAGCGTGACCTGGGCTCGGACGTGGTGATGATCTTTGACGAATGCACCCCGTACCCGGCCGATGAAGACGTCGCCCGGGTGTCCATGGAGTTGTCCCTGCGCTGGGCCCAGCGCTCGAAGAATGCCCACGGCGACAGCACCGCGGCGCTGTTCGGCATCGTTCAGGGCGGCATGCACGAGAACCTGCGCATGCGCTCGCTCGAAGGCCTGGAAAAGATCGGCTTCGATGGCCTGGCCATCGGCGGCCTGTCGGTGGGCGAGCCCAAGCATGAAATGATCAAGGTCCTGGATTACCTGCCAGGGCGCATGCCGGCTGACAAACCTCGTTACCTTATGGGGGTAGGCAAGCCGGAAGATCTCGTTGAGGGTGTGCGCCGCGGCGTCGACATGTTCGATTGCGTGATGCCCACGCGCAACGCGCGCAACGGTCATCTGTTTGTCGATACCGGCGTGCTGAAAATCCGTAACGCGTTCCATCGCCATGATGATTCGCCGCTGGACGCGACCTGCGATTGCTATACCTGCCAGAACTTCTCCCGCGCTTATCTGCATCACCTGGATAAGTGCGGCGAAATGTTGGGCAGTATGTTGAATACGATCCATAACTTGCGCCATTACCAGCGGTTGATGGCTGGTTTACGCGAGGCTATTCAACAAGGTACATTGGCCGCCTTTGTCGATGCCTTTTACGCCAAGCGCGGGCTGCCTGTGCCGCCCTTGGACTGATGTTTTGTCGATCCCTAACAAGTACTGATTTGCAACTGGAGTGCTAAATGAGCTTTCTGATCCCTGCCGCATACGCGGACGCAGCTGCCCCAGCCGCCGGCCCAGCCGGTACTGGCTTCGAGTGGATTTTCCTGGTCGGCTTCCTGGTCATCTTCTACCTGATGATCTGGCGCCCGCAGGCCAAACGTGCAAAAGAGCAGAAGAACCTGCTGAGCAACCTGCAAAAAGGTGACGAAGTTGTCACCAACGGCGGTATCGCCGGCAAGATCGTCAAAGTTGCCGACGACTTCGTGGTTCTGGAAGTGTCCGACAACGTCGAACTGAAGTTCCAGAAGGGCGCCGTGGCCGCGACCCTGCCTAAAGGCACGCTCAAAGCGATCTAAGTTTCAGTTTTTTACCAATCGACGGGGCGCGCAAGGCGCCCCGCGTCTTGAACGGGCGGCGTGATGCTGAACAAATACCCTCTGTGGAAATACGTACTGATCCTGGTGGTACTGGCGATCGGTTTTATTTATTCCGCTCCCAACCTCTACCCTGATGATCCGGCCGTTCAGGTCAGCGGTGCCAGTACTGCACTGCAGGTCACTCAGGCCGATCTGGACCGCGTGAGCAAAGCGCTCAACGAGTCCGGTATCCAGGTCAAGGCCGCGAGCCTGGGCGAGAAGGGCAAGGTTGGTCTGGTGCGCCTGACCAAACAGGAAGACCAGCTGCCAGCCAAGGATGTAGTGCGCAAGGCACTGGGCGACGACTATGTAGTAGCGCTCAATCTGGCCCCGACTACCCCGCAATGGCTGCGCAACCTGGGCGCAAGCCCGATGAAGCTGGGCCTGGACCTTTCCGGTGGTGTGCACTTCCTGCTTGAAGTGGACATGGACAAGGCCATGTCGGCCCGCCTGAAAGTCTACGAAGGCGAAGTCAAAAGCCTGCTGCGCAAAGAGCGCGTGCGCTACCGCAGCCTGCCGCAACAAGATGGCGGCATTCAGCTGGGCTTCTCCGATGATGACTCCCGCGAACAGGCCCGTAGCCTGATCCGCAAGAATTTCAACGATTTCGAGCTGACCACCACCGAGCGCAACGGCCTGTCGGTGCTGCGCCTGGCGATTACCCCGGCCAAGGTCGCGGAAATCCGTGAATACTCGATCAAGCAGAACTTGACCACGGTACGTAACCGCGTCAACGAACTGGGTGTAGCCGAGCCACTGGTTCAGCGTCAGGGTGCCAACCGCATCGTGGTCGAGCTGCCAGGTGTGCAGGACACCGCCGAAGCCAAGCGTATTCTCGGCAAGACCGCCAACCTCGAATTCCGCCTGGGCGCCGAGCCTGGTGCCTCGAAAGCCACCACCGAAACCTTCGAGTTCCGTGAAGGCGGTCGTTCGGCTGCGGTCGAGCGTGGCCTGATCATCACCGGTGACCAGGTGACCGACGCCCAGGCCAGTTTCGACGAGCAGGGTCGTCCGCAGGTGAACATCCGTCTGGATGGTCATGGCGGCGAGCTGATGAGCCGTGCTACCCGTAGCAACGTCGGCCGCAGCATGGCGGTGATCTTCATCGAGCAGCGTCCAACCACCCGCTATGTCAAGCAGATGGTCGACGGTGTCGAGAAAGACGTTGCCGTGCAGACCTTCACCGAAGAGAAGAAGATCATCAGCCTGGCGACCATCCAGTCGCCACTGGGTAGCCAGTTCCGCATCACCGGCCTGAACGGCCAGGGCGAATCGTCGGAACTGGCCCTGCTGCTGCGCGCTGGTGGCCTGGCGGCACCGATGTACTTTGCTGAAGAGCGCACCATTGGCCCGAGCCTGGGTGCCGACAACATCACCAAGGGTATCGATGCTTCGCTGTGGGGCATGCTGTTCGTCTCGCTGTTCATCATGGCCATCTATCGCTTCTTTGGCCTGATCGCCACCATCGCCCTGGCCGGTAACATGGTCATGCTGCTGGCGCTGATGTCGCTGCTGGGGGCAACGCTGACCCTGCCGGGTATCGCCGGTATCGTCCTGACCATGGGTATGGCGGTTGACGCCAACGTGCTGATCTTCTCGCGGATCCGCGAAGAGCTGGCCAATGGCATGTCGGTGCAGCGCGCCATCCACGAAGGCTTCAACCGTGCCTACACGGCGATTGTCGACGCCAACCTGACCACCTTGCTGGTCGGCGGCATCCTCTTCGCTATGGGTACCGGTCCGGTCAAGGGCTTCGCGGTTACCATGTCCCTCGGGATTTTCACCTCGATGTTCACGGCCGTCATGGTCACCCGCGCAATGGTCAACCTGACCTGCGGCGGGCGTGATATCAAGAAGCTGTGGGTATAAGGGGCTGCCATGTTACGTACAATCAACTTCATGGGTGTGCGCAACCTTGCGTTCGGCATCACCCTGCTTCTGACCGTGCTGGCGCTGTTCAGCTGGTTCTACAAAGGCCTCAACTTCGGCCTTGACTTCACCGGTGGTACGCTCATCGAGCTGACCTACGAGCGTCCGGCCAATCTCGGCGAGGTCCGTGAGGAGCTGGTCAAGGCCGGCTTCGAGGATGCCGTGGTACAGAGCTTCGGTGCTACCACCGACCTGCTGGTGCGCATGCCGGGCGATGATCCGCAACTGGGTAACCGCGTGTCCGAGGCGCTGCAGAAGGTCAACACCGACAACCCGGCGGTGGTCAAGCGCGTTGAGTTCGTCGGCCCGCAGGTCGGTGAAGAGCTGCGCGACCAGGGCGGCCTGGGCATGCTCCTGGCCCTGGGCGGCATCATGATCTACCTGGCTTTCCGCTTTCAGTGGAAATTCGCCTTGGGTGCGATCCTGTCGCTGATCCACGACGTGGTCGTGACCATGGGTATCCTCTCGTTCTTCCAGATCACCTTCGACCTGACGGTGCTGGCGGCGGTGCTGGCGATCATCGGCTACTCGCTCAACGACACCATCGTCGTCTTCGACCGGGTGCGTGAGAACTTCCGGGTACTGCGCAAGGCTTCGCTGATCGAGAACATCAACATCTCGACCACCCAGACCCTGCTGCGGACCGTGGCGACCTCGGTATCGACCTTGCTGGCCATTGCCGCGCTGCTGTTCTTCGGTGGCGACAACCTGTGGGGCTTCTCCCTGGCGCTGTTCATTGGTGTCATGGCCGGTACCTACTCGTCGATCTACATCGCCAACGTGGTGCTGATCTGGCTGAACCTGAACAGTGAAGACCTGATCCCGACGGTGAAAGCCGAAGGTGTGGACGACCGTCCATAAGGTTTTTTCCCACGCTGTTGGTCGTACAAAAGGGCGCGAGTGTTGAACTCGCGCCTTTTTTTATGCTCCAAGGCAGGGAGAAGGCGGGCAATGTTCCGCAGGTACGATCAGGAGGTTCAGGTGAACAAATCGATGCTGGTGGGTGCGGTTCTGGGTGCTGTCGGTGTAACAGCCGGAGGTGCTGTTGCCACCTACAGCCTGGTCAAGGGCGGGCCGGAATACGCCGAGGTATTGGCGGTGCAGCCGGTCAAGCAGACGGTCAAGACACCCCGTGAAGTGTGCAAGGACGTTACCGTGACGCGTCAGGCGCCGGTGAAGGATCAGCACCAGATCGCCGGTACCGTGGTCGGTGCGCTGGCAGGTGGCTTGCTGGGTAACCAGATCGGCGGCGGTACCGGCAAGAAGATCGCTACCGTGGCCGGTGCGGTCGGTGGCGGCTATGCCGGTAACAAGGTGCAGGAAGGCATGCAGGAGCGTGATACCTATACCACCACGCAAACCCGCTGCAACACGGTCAACGACCTGAGTGAGAAGGTGGTCGGCTATGACGTGAAGTACTCTATCGGCGACAAGGTCGGTCAGGTGCGCATGGAGCGTGACCCGGGCTCGCAAATTCCGCTGGATAAAGAGGGCAAGCTGGTACTGAGCCAGGCTCAGCCAAGCCAGTAACGGCGCGGTCTCTGTGGGAGCTGGCCTTGCCGGCGATCGAGCGCGAAGCGGTCGTAAACCAGGCACCGGCTACAGTGTTGGCTATACCGGCCTCATCGCTGGCAAGCCAGCTCCCACAGAGAGAAGGTGGTTCATAAGGCCCAAAAAAAGCACCCCGAAGGGTGCTTTTTTTGTGCCCGAAGAAACTCAGCGTTTGATCGAAGCAGGCAGGTGCGGCTGGATAGCAGTCAGAACGGCCTTGAAGCACTTGGTGTTACCGGCAACGATGTGACCCTTCTCGAGGAAGTCGTGGCCGCCGGTGAAGTCGCTCACCAGGCCGCCAGCTTCCTGGATCAGCAGGGCGCCTGCAGCCATGTCCCATTCCGACAGGCCCGATTCCCAGAAGGCATCGAAACGACCGGCGGCAACGTAGGCCAGGTCCAGGCTGGCAGCGCCAGCGCGGCGGATGCCGGCGGTCTGGCCGACCAGGGCGCGGAACATGCCCAGGTAGTTGTCCAGGTCAGCCATCTGGTTGTCGCGGAACGGGAAGCCGGTACCCAGCAGGGCGCCTTCCAGACTGGTGCGAGGGCTGACGCGCAGGCGGCGGCCGTTCAGCTGGGCGCCACGGCCACGGCTGGCGGTGAATTCTTCCTGGCGGACAGGGTCCAGTACCACGGCGTGCTCAAGGCGGCCACGGTATTTGCAGGCAATGCTGACAGCAAAGTGCGGAACGCCGCGCAGGAAGTTGGTGGTGCCATCCAGTGGGTCGATGATCCACAGGTAGTCCTTGCCTTCTTCGCCGCTACCGGCATGCAGGCCGGTCTCTTCGCCGTAGATGGAGTGGTTCGGGTAGGCCTTGCGCAGGGCATCGATGATTTTCTGCTCTGCGGCGCGATCGACTTCGGAGACGTAATCCTTGGCGTCTTTTTCATCAACCTTGATGCTATCCAGGCGCTCGATGGAGCGGAAAATCAATTCACTGGCGCTGCGGGCGGCGCGCAGCGCGATATTCAGCATGGGCTGCATGGACGTTTCACCTGGGTCGTTAAAGAAAGCCGAACATTCTAGCAGAAAACTTTGCGCGAAGAAGGGTGACATTTGCTTTCGTAGCGTAAAGTCGGTCGCTTCTGTAATATTTGCTCCCCCTTCGCAACGTCTGTGAGCGCTCGCCTTGCTGCAAAATATTCGTGTTGTTCTGGTCAATACCAGCCACCCCGGCAATATCGGCGGCGCTGCGCGTGCCATGAAAAACATGGGCTTGTCGCGTTTGGTGCTGGTCGATCCGCAGCATTTCCCCTCGCCAGAGGCCGATGCCCGTGCGTCGGGTGCCGATGACGTGCTGGGCGGCGCACAAGTGGTCGCCACCCTTGAAGAGGCGCTGGTCGGTTGCAACCTGGTGTTCGGCACCAGCGCCCGCGAGCGACGCATCCCCTGGCCGCTGGTCGACCCGCGCGAGTGCGCCAGCAAGGTCATCGAGCATGCCGTCCAGGGTGAGGAGATTGCCCTGGTGTTCGGTCGTGAGCACGCCGGCCTGACCAACGAAGAGCTGCAGCGTTGCCACTTTCACGTACACATCCCTTCCAATCCGGACTTCAGCTCGCTGAACCTCGGTGCTGCGGTGCAGGTGCTGGCCTACGAGGTGCGCATGGCCTGGCTGGCGCAAGAAGGGCAGGCGACGCCGGTGGAGGCGGTCGACAGCAGCGAGCTGGCGACCATGGATGAAATGGAATTGTTCTACCAGCACCTGGAAAAAACCCTGGTCGATATCGGCTTTCTCGATCCGCTCAAGCCCAGGCACCTGATGCCGCGCCTGCGTCGCCTGTACGGGCGCAGCTCGGTCGATCGTTCGGAAATGAGTATTTTGCGCGGCATTCTCACCGAAACCCAGAAAGCGGCCCGCGGCGAGCCGCATAAGCGCAAGGATCAATAGATGTTCGAGCGTCTGCGTGAAGATATCCAGAGCGTTTTCCACCGTGACCCGGCGGCGCGCAATGCCTTTGAAGTGCTGACCTGCTACCCGGGCATGCACGCGATCTGGCTGCATCGCGCAGCGCATGCCCTGTGGCGGCGGGACTGGAAGTGGCTGGCGCGGCTGGTGTCGAACTTCGGTCGTTGGCTGACCGGGATCGAGATCCATCCCGGTGCCAAGGTGGGCCGGCGCTTCTTTATTGACCACGGCATGGGTATCGTCATCGGCGAAACTGCAGAGATCGGCGACGACGTCACCCTTTACCAAGGCGTAACCCTGGGCGGTACTACCTGGAACAAGGGCAAGCGTCACCCGACCCTGGAAGACGGCGTGGTCGTCGGTGCCGGGGCCAAGGTCCTGGGGCCCTTCACCGTCGGCGCCGGGGCCAAGATCGGCTCCAACGCGGTGGTCACCAAGGCAGTGCCGGCCGGGGCGACCGCCGTGGGTATCCCGGGGCGGATCATCGTCAAGACCGATGCCGAGGTCGAGGCCCGGCGCAAGGCCATGGCCGAGAAGATCGGCTTCGATGCCTATGGCGTCAGCGAAGACATGCCCGACCCGGTGGCCCGCGCCATTGGTCAGTTGCTCGATCACCTGCAGGCGGTCGACGGGCGCCTGGAAGACATGTGCGGCGCGCTGAAGAATCTTGGTAGCGACTACTGCGCCAAAGAGCTGCCGGCACTGCGTGAAGAGGACTTCGCCGAGATCAAGGACGAGGCCCGCAGCGACGCGTCGACGCATTGACAGAAGGGGCGTGCGCAAGCGCCCCTTAGTTTGCTATCATTCCGCCGCCCTCTTGCGGTAAACCCGACTAAAGCACTAGGTCTTATAGTTGACTTAAATGCTCGGGAATAGCATACTCGCTCCCATCCCGTAACCCCGTGGTACCTACTAGCCATGCGACTGACTACAAAAGGCCGATACGCCGTGACCGCCATGCTCGACCTGGCGTTGCACGCGCAGAATGGGCCGGTGTCTCTGGCCGACATTTCCGAGCGCCAAGGCATTTCCCTCTCTTATCTGGAGCAGCTGTTTGCAAAGCTGCGCCGCAGCAGCCTGGTTTCCAGCGTGCGCGGCCCTGGCGGCGGCTATCAGCTGTCGCGAAGCATGGAGAGCATTCAGGTCGCCCAGGTCATCGACGCGGTCAACGAATCGGTCGATGCCACGCGCTGCCAGGGGCTGGGTGATTGCCACGCCGGCGACACCTGCCTGACCCACCACCTGTGGTGCGACCTCAGCCAGCAGATTCACGAATTCCTCAGCGGCATCAGCCTGGCTGACCTTGTCACTCGCCGTGAGGTACAAGAAGTCGCCCAGCGCCAGGACCTGCGTCGTATCGCAGGCCGGGCACCGCAGCTGGACAAGATTGAGACGTCCGCCGTCGAATGACCGTTTCGACGCGCGGCGCGACCGCCTGATAGGAGATATTCAATGAAGTTGCCGATCTACCTCGATTACTCCGCGACCACACCGGTCGATCCCCGCGTTGCCCAGAAGATGAGCGACTGCCTGCTGGTCGACGGGAACTTCGGTAACCCGGCGTCGCGCTCCCACGTCTTTGGCTGGAAAGCCGAAGAGGCGGTCGAGAACGCCCGTCGCCAGGTCGCCGACCTGGTCAATGCCGACCCGCGGGAAATTGTCTGGACCAGCGGTGCCACCGAGTCCGACAACCTGGCAATCAAGGGCGTCGCGCACTTTTACAGCACCAAGGGCAAGCACCTGATCACCTCCAAGATCGAGCACAAGGCTGTTCTGGACAGCACTCGTCAGCTGGAGCGTGAAGGCTTTGAGGTTACCTACATCGAGCCAGGCGCCGATGGCCTGATCACCCCGGCCATGGTTGAAGCTGCCCTGCGTGAAGACACCATCCTGGTGTCGATCATGCACGTGAACAACGAAATCGGCACCATCAACGACATCGCCGCCATCGGCGAGCTGACCCGCGCCCGCGGCGTCATGTTCCACGTCGATGCCGCACAGTCCACCGGCAAGGTCGAAATCGACCTGCAAAAGCTCAAAGTCGACCTGATGTCGTTCTCGGCGCACAAGACCTACGGCCCTAAAGGCATCGGCGCACTGTACGTCAGCCGCAAGCCTCGCGTGCGCCTGGAAGCCACCATGCACGGCGGCGGTCACGAACGCGGCATGCGTTCGGGCACCCTGGCCACCCATCAGATCGTCGGCATGGGCGAAGCCTTCGCCATCGCCAAAGAGCTGATGGCCAGCGAGAACGTGCGCATCAAGGCCCTGAGCGACCGCTTCTACCAGCAGGTTGAAGGCCTCGAAGAGCTGTACATCAACGGCAGCATGACCGCGCGCATTCCGCACAACCTGAACCTGAGCTTCAACTACGTCGAAGGCGAGTCGCTGATCATGGCGCTCAAGGACCTGGCCGTTTCGTCCGGCTCGGCCTGTACTTCGGCATCGCTCGAGCCGTCCTACGTACTGCGCGCCCTGGGCCGCAACGACGAACTGGCACACAGCTCGATCCGCTTTACCTTCGGTCGCTTCACCACCGAAGAAGAAATCGACTACGCCGCGCAGAAGGTTTGCGAGGCCGTAACCAAGCTGCGCGAATTGTCGCCGCTGTGGGATATGTACAAAGACGGCGTCGACATCTCCAAGATCGAGTGGGCTGCGCACTAAGTAGTCGCCGGCAAGAGCGGCTCTCTGATGAGGAAGGAATTGCACCATGGCATACAGTGAAAAGGTCATCGACCACTACGAAAACCCGCGTAACGTCGGCAAGATGAATGCCGAGGACCCGGATGTCGGCACCGGCATGGTCGGCGCTCCGGCGTGCGGCGACGTCATGCGCCTGCAGATCAAGGTCAACGAGCAGGGCGTCATCGAAGACGCCAAGTTCAAGACCTACGGCTGCGGTTCGGCCATCGCTTCCAGCTCCCTCGCTACCGAGTGGATGAAGGGCAAGACCCTGGACGAAGCGGAAACCATCAAGAACACCCAGCTGGCCGAAGAACTGGCGCTGCCGCCGGTTAAAATCCACTGCTCGGTACTCGCCGAGGACGCCATCAAGGCGGCCGTGCGCGATTACAAGCAGAAGAAAGGTTTGCTCTAAGGTCGCCTGTTGCAGGTAAGGAGTCTCGATGGCTATCAGCATGACAGAAGCCGCCGCCAAACATGTGCGGCGCTCCCTCGACGGACGCGGCAAGGGTGAAGGTATTCGCCTTGGCGTGCGCACCACTGGCTGCTCGGGCCTGGCCTATGTGCTGGAGTTCGTCGATGAAGTAACTTGCGATGACCAGGTCTTCGAAAGCCATGGCGAAAAGGTCATCATCGATCCGAAAAGCCTGACGTACCTCGACGGTACCGAACTGGATTTCGTCAAGGAAGGGTTGAACGAAGGCTTCAAGTTCAACAACCCCAACGTGCGCGGTGAGTGTGGCTGCGGCGAAAGCTTCAACGTCTGAGGCTGCGCGTGGGTACTCCTTGTCATTTCGCCCTGTTTGACCTGCAACCTGGCTTCCGTCTGGACCTCGACAAGCTGGCCGTTCGCTATCGCGAGCTGGCCCGCGAGGTCCATCCGGATCGCTTCGCCGATGCCTCCGAACGTGAACAGCGCATTGCGCTGGAGCGTTCGGCTGCGCTGAACGAGGCCTACCAGACTCTCAAGAGCGCGCCCCAGCGTGCCCGCTACCTGTTGGCGATCGGCGGCCATGAAGTGCCGCAGGAAGTCACCGTCCATGATCCCGAGTTCCTGCTGCAGCAGATGCAGCTGCGTGAAGAGCTCGAAGACCTCCAGGACAGTGCCGACCTCGATGGCGTGGCCGTGTTCAAGCGTCGCTTGAAAGCAGCCCAGGAAGCACTCAACGAGGACTTCGCCGCCTGCTGGGATGATCCTGCGCAGCGTGAACAGGCCGAGCGCCTGATGCGCCGCATGCAGTTTCTCGACAAGCTCGCCTACGAAGTGCGCCAGCTGGAAGAGCGCCTCGACGATTAACCCGGCGCTGCTTCTGGCGGCGCCCCTGGTATTCAGATAAGCATGGCCCTACTGCAGATCGCCGAACCCGGTCAGAGCCCCCAGCCGCACCAGCGTCGCCTGGCGGTGGGTATTGACCTTGGTACCACCAATTCCCTGGTTGCTGCCCTGCGCAGCGGCCGCAGCGAGCCCCTGCCCGATGCCCAAGGCCGGGTGATCCTGCCGTCCGCAGTGCGCTATCACGCTGACCACATCGATGTCGGCCAGAGCGCCCGCGACGCCGCCTCCAGCGACCCGCTCAACGCTGTGCTTTCGGTCAAGCGCCTGATGGGCCGTGGCCTGGCAGACGTCAAGCAACTGGGCGAGCAGCTGCCGTACCGCTTTGTCGGTGGCGAGTCGCACATGCCGTTCATCGACACCGTCCAGGGCCCGAAAAGCCCGGTGGAAGTCTCGGCCGATATCCTCAAGGTGCTGCGCCAGCGCGCCGAAGAGACCCTCGGCGGCGAACTGGTTGGCGCGGTGATCACCGTGCCGGCCTATTTCGACGACGCCCAGCGCCAGGCCACCAAGGACGCCGCGCGTCTGGCCGGTCTGAACGTATTGCGCCTGCTCAATGAGCCGACCGCGGCCGCCGTGGCCTATGGCCTGGACCAGAATGCCGAAGGCCTGGTGGCCATCTATGACCTGGGTGGCGGTACCTTCGATATCTCGATCCTGCGCCTGACCGGCGGTGTCTTTGAGGTGCTCGCCACCGGTGGCGACAGCGCCCTGGGCGGCGACGACTTCGACCATGCCATCGCCAGCTGGATCGTCGAGCAGGCCGGGCTGTCCTCGGACCTCGATCCGGGCGCCCAGCGTCAGTTGCTGCAAACCGCCTGTGCGGCCAAAGAGGCCCTGACCAATGCTGATGTGGTCACGGTCGCCTATGGCAACTGGCAGGCCGAGCTGACCCGCAGTGCCTTCGATGCCCTGATCGAGCCAATGGTTGCCCGCAGCCTCAAGGCCTGCCGCCGCGCCGTGCGTGACAGCGGCGTCGAGCTTGAAGAAGTTGCTGCAGTGGTCATGGTCGGTGGTTCGACCCGCGTGCCGCGTGTGCGCGAGGCCGTCGGCGCGCTTTTTGGCCGTACCCCGCTGACCGAAATCGACCCGGACCAGGTAGTCGCCATCGGCGCCGCCATCCAGGCCGATACCCTGGCTGGCAACCGCCGCGATGGTGGCGAATTGCTTCTGCTCGACGTGATTCCGCTGTCCCTGGGCCTGGAAACCATGGGTGGGCTGATGGAGAAGGTGATTCCGCGCAACACCACCATCCCGGTTGCCCGCGCCCAGGAGTTCACCACCTACAAAGATGGCCAGTCGGCCATGATGATTCACGTGCTGCAGGGTGAGCGCGAACTGATCAGTGACTGCCGCTCCCTGGCGCGCTTCGAACTGCGTGGGATTCCGGCGATGGTCGCCGGTGCGGCGAAGATCCGCGTGACCTTCCAGGTCGATGCCGACGGCTTGCTCAGCGTTTCGGCGCGCGAGCTGGGCTCGGGCGTCGAATCGAGCATCCAGGTCAAGCCGTCCTACGGCCTGACCGACGGCGAAATCGCCCGCATGCTCAAGGATTCCTTCGAACATGCCGGTTTCGATAAGGTGGCGCGCCAGTTGCGCGAGCACCAGGTCGACGCCGAGCGCCTGCTCGAAGCGGTACAGGGCGCCCTGGATGCCGATGGCGAGCGCCTGCTGGACGCCGAAGAGCGCCTGGCAATCGAGCAACAGATGCAAGACTTGCGTGATTTGATCAACGGCACCGATGGCGCGGCCATCGAGCAACAGACCAAGCGTCTGTCGCAGGTGACCGATGCCTTTGCCGCCCGTCGCCTTGATTCGACGGTAAAAGCCGCTTTGGCCGGGCGCAACCTGAATGAGATCGAGGAATAACTGATGCCGCAGGTGATTTTTCTGCCCCACGAGAGATTCTGCCCGGATGGCATGGTCGTGGAGGCCGAGACCGGGAAGTCCATTCTCGAGGTGGCCCATGACAACCACATTGAGATCGAAAGCGCTTGTGGTGGCGTCTGTGCCTGTACCACGTGCCACTGCGTCATTCGCGAAGGTTTCAATTCGCTCAATGAGGCTGACGAGCTGGAAGAGGACTTCCTGGATCGCGCATGGGGCCTTGAGCCAACGTCGCGCCTGACCTGTCAGGCCGTTGTCGGTACCGAGGATGTGACTGTCGAGATTCCGAAATATTCGCTCAACCACGCTGCCGAAGCGCCGCATTGATCCTGGAGCCGACATGAGCCTGAAATGGGTTGATGTACTTGAAATTGCAATCCAGCTTGCCGAAAGCAAGCCGGAAGTCGATCCTCGTTATGTGAACTTCGTCGATCTGCACCGTTGGGTGCTGGCATTGCCGGAATTCAGTGACGATCCGACCCGTGGCGGCGAGAAGGTTCTCGAAGCCATCCAGGCGGCCTGGATCGAAGAAGCCGACTGAGCGCGCTCGGCAGGTTAGGCAATCCCCCGGAACCCGCGTATAATTCGCGGGTTTAATTTTTCGCTTCACTCAACGTTTCTGGAGTTTCACCATGGCTGTTCAACGTACTTTCTCGATCATCAAGCCTGACGCCGTTGCTAAAAACGTGATCGGCGAGATCACCACCCGTTTCGAAAAAGCCGGCCTGCGCGTCGTTGCCTCGAAACTCAAGCAACTGTCCAAAGCCGAAGCCGAAGGCTTCTACGCTGAGCACAAAGAGCGCGGCTTCTTCGGCGACCTGGTTGCCTTCATGATCTCCGGTCCTGTTGTTGTTCAGGTTCTGGAAGGCGAAAACGCCATCGCTCTGAACCGTGAGCTGATGGGCGCTACCAACCCTAAAGAAGCTGCTGCCGGCACCATCCGTGCTGACTTCGCCGAGTCCATCGACGCCAACGCCGTTCACGGTTCGGACTCCGAAGCCGCTGCTGCTCGCGAAATCTCGTACTTCTTCGCAGCTACCGAGGTAACCACTCGCTAAGCGAAAGCTTACGGGTGAGGGTGAATCCATGACGACATCGACTGGCAAAACTAACCTGTTGGGGCTGACCCAGCCGGAAATGGAAAAATTCTTCGACTCTATCGGGGAGAAGCGTTTCCGTGCCGGTCAGGTAATGAAATGGATTCACCACTTTGGCGTCGATGATTTCGACGCCATGACGAATGTCGGCAAGGCCTTGCGCGAAAAGCTCAAGGCTGTTGCCGAGATTCGCGGTCCGGAAGTGGTCAGCGAGGATATCTCCAGCGACGGCACCCGTAAATGGGTGGTGCGCGTGGCGTCCGGCAGCTGCGTCGAGACCGTGTACATCCCCCAGGGCAAGCGTGGCACCCTGTGTGTCTCGTCCCAGGCCGGTTGCGCCCTGGACTGCAGTTTCTGCTCCACCGGCAAGCAAGGATTCAACAGCAACCTCACCGCCGCCGAAGTGATCGGCCAGGTGTGGATTGCCAACAAGTCGTTCGGCAGCGTGCCGGCCACCATCGACCGCGCCATCACCAACGTGGTGATGATGGGCATGGGCGAGCCATTGCTGAACTTCGACAACGTGGTCGCCGCCATGCACCTGATGATGGACGACCTCGGCTACGGCATTTCCAAGCGCCGGGTGACCCTGTCCACCTCCGGCGTGGTACCGATGATCGAAGAGCTGGCCAAGCACATCGACGTCTCCCTGGCCCTGTCGCTGCACGCGCCGAACGATGCGCTGCGCAACGAACTGGTGCCGATCAACAAGAAGTACCCGCTAAAGGTCTTGCTCGAAGCGTGCATGAACTACATGTCGCAGCTGGGCGAGAAGCGCGTGCTGACCATTGAGTACACCCTGCTCAAGGACGTCAACGACAAGCTCGAACACGCCGTGGAAATGGCCGAGCTGCTCAAGAACGTACCGTGCAAGATCAACCTGATTCCGTTCAACCCGTTCCCGCATTCCGGTTACGAGCGGCCGAGCAACAACGCCATCCGCCGCTTCCAGGACCACCTGCATCACGCCGGCTACAACGTCACCGTGCGCACCACCCGTGGTGAAGACATCGACGCGGCATGCGGCCAGCTGGTTGGCCAGGTGATGGACCGCACCCGCCGCAGCGAGCGCTATATCGCCGTGCGTCAGTTGAACGCCGACGGTGAAGTGCAAGAAAGCGCCGCGCGCAACTGAAGAGAGGACCTCCATGACCCTGCGCTTCGCGCTGTCGATCCTGACGCTCGCCCTGCTTGCAGGCTGCGTGTCCGGCGGGAGTTCGGACGCGCTGGGCAGTCGTGAAGGTCGCGAGCAGGCACGGCAGGCCTATGTGCAGCTGGGCCTGGGTTATTTGCAACAAGGTTTGACCGAGCAGGCCAAGGCGCCGCTGAAAAAAGCCCTCGACCTCGATAGCCAGGATGCCGCAGCCAATGCGGCCCTGGCTTTGGTGTTTCAGGCCGAAGACGAGCCGGAACTGGCCGAGGCGCACTTTCGCAAGGCCCTGGCCCGCCGCCCGGACGACACCCGAATTCGCAACAACTACGGCAGTTTCCTTTATGCTCGTGGGCAATACGCCCAGGCGCAGCAGATGTTTGCCCAAGCGGCGGCCGATACCCTGTATCCTGAACGCTCCCGGGTGTTCGAGAACCTCGGCCTGACCGCGCTCAGGCTGGGACAGCGCGCCGAAGCGCAGGAATACCTGGTAAAAGCTTTGCGACTCAACCAGCAGCAGCCGCGCGCGTTGCTGGAAATGGCTGAGTTGTCTTACGAAGACAGGCATTATGTGCCGGCCCGTGACTACTACGATCGTTTCAGCCAGCTGAGCGACCACAGTGCCCGCAGCCTGCTGCTGGGCAGTCGCCTGGCCAGCGTCTTCGAAGAACGGAACAAGGCCAGCGAACTGGGCCTGCAATTACAACGACTTTATCCCGGTACGCCGGAATATCAGCAATACCTGTCGGAGCAATGATGAAAGCGGCGCATCCCGAAGCAGCAGCAGCGACTCGCGAAAATCCCGGTGAAACCCTGCGTCAGGCCCGCGAGAGCAGGGACTGGTCCCAGGCCGAAGTGGCCCGCAAGCTCAACCTCACCGTGAGTTCCCTGAACAATCTTGAAGCCGGCGCCTTCGACAAGCTGCCGGGGCATACCTTCGCCCGTGGCTACATCCGTGCCTATGCCAAGCTGCTGGACATGGACCAGGCTGCCCTGGTGCAAGCCTTCGACCAGTGCACCGGCACCCACGCCCAGGGCAGCGACGTACACGCCCTTGGCCGCATCGAAGAACCGGTGCGCCTGTCCCACAACATCCTGCGCATCGTCAGCCTGGTGCTGCTGGTGGTGGTGATCGGTGGTGGCTTCTTCTGGTGGCAGGACCAGACCAGCCTGCGTGGCAAGGACCTGGCCAACATGGCCCTGGAGCACGTCGAAGTTGAAAGCGCCGACGGCACCACCCAGATTCACCCGCTGGACGAGCCTGAAGACCAGGCTGTGACCGCTGGCCAGCAACCGGAAAGCACCACCTTGAACCTGGAGCAGGCTCCGGCACCGGCCGAGCAGGTCGCAGCCGCACCGGCCGAGCAAGCACCGGCCAGCCCGGTCGCCGCACCTGTTGCGCCCGCTGCCAGCACGGCGACCACGCCAGTGGCCCCGGTTGTGCCGGCTCCTGTGCCAGCCCCGGCGGCGCCAGTGGTCAACAGTGCAGTGGTTGCCGCCGCACCAGCAGCACCTGCTGTCGCCGCTCCAGCCCCGGCCGGTAGCGGCCAGTTGCACATGCAGTTCACCGCCGATTGCTGGACCTCGGTCACCGACGGCAACGGCAAGCTGCTGTTCAGCGCCATCAAGCGCAAAGGCGACAGCCTGGACCTGACCGGCAAGCCGCCGTTCTCGGTACGCCTGGGCTTTGCCCGCGGCGTGCAGGTCAGCTACAACGGCCAGCCTGTCGACGTTGCGCCGTTCACCAGTGGCGAGACCGCTCGCCTGAAGTTGGGACAATAAGTCATGCACGGCGAATCTCCGATCAAACGTCGCGAATCCCGGAAAATCTGGGTTGGTAATGTGCCTGTTGGCGGCGATGCTCCCATCGCGGTCCAGAGCATGACCAACACCGACACCAATGATGTGGCCGCGACCGTGGCGCAGATCAACCGCCTGATCGATGCCGGCGTCGACATCGTGCGTGTCTCGGTACCGGACATGGACGCTGCCGAAGCCTTCGGCAAGATCAAGCAACAGGTCAGCGTACCGCTGGTTGCCGACATCCATTTCGACTACCGCATCGCCTTGCGCGTCGCCGAGCTGGGCGTTGATTGCCTGCGCATCAACCCGGGCAACATCGGTCGCGAAGACCGCGTCCGTGCGGTGGTCGATGCCGCTCGTGACCGCGGTATCCCGATCCGTATCGGTGTCAACGCCGGCTCCCTGGAAAAAGACCTGCAGAAAAAGTACGGCGAGCCGACCCCGGCGGCGCTGGTCGAGTCGGCCATGCGCCACGTCGAGCACCTCGACCGCCTGGATTTCCAGGACTTCAAGGTCAGCGTAAAGGCGTCCGACGTGTTCATGGCCGTCGAAGCCTATCGCCTGCTGGCCAAGCAGATCATCCAGCCGCTGCACCTGGGCATCACCGAAGCCGGCGGCCTGCGCTCAGGCACGGTGAAATCCGCGGTGGGCCTCGGTATGCTGCTTGCCGACGGGATTGGCGATACTATTCGCATTTCGCTGGCCGCCGACCCGGTCGAAGAGGTCAAGGTCGGCTACGACATCCTCAAGTCCCTGCACCTGCGTTCGCGTGGCATCAACTTCATCGCCTGCCCGAGCTGCTCGCGGCAGAACTTCGATGTGGTCAAGACCATGAACGAGCTGGAAGGGCGCCTGGAAGACCTGCTGGTACCCCTGGACGTCGCTGTGATCGGTTGCGTGGTCAACGGTCCGGGCGAGGCCAAGGAAGCCCACGTGGGGCTTACCGGTGGCACGCCGAACCTGATCTACATCGACGGCAAGCCTGCGCAGAAGCTGACCAATGACAACCTGGTCGATGAGCTTGAAAAGCTCATCCGCCAGAAAGCGGCTGAAAAAGCCGAGGCCGACGCGGCGCTGATCGCCCGTGGCTGACTGACACAGAATTGTTAAGGGATTTTCCGTGAGCAAATCGCTGCAAGCCATTCGTGGCATGAACGACATCCTGCCCGAGCAGACGCCGCTGTGGCGTTATTTCGAGAACACCGTGGCCGGCCTGCTGGATACCTATGGCTATCGCCAGATCCGCACGCCGATCGTCGAGTTCACCGAGCTGTTCAAGCGCTCGATCGGCGAAGTCACCGACATCGTCGAAAAAGAGATGTACACCTTCGACGATCGTAACGGCGACTCTCTGACCCTGCGTCCGGAAGGCACCGCCGCCTGCGTGCGCGCTGTGCTCGAACACGGCATCACCGGCAGCGGCCAGGTACAGAAGCTCTGGTACATCGGCCAGATGTTTCGCCACGAGCGCCCGCAAAAAGGTCGTTATCGCCAGTTCAACCAGATTGGTGTCGAAGTCTTCAACCTCGACGGTCCGGACATCGACGCCGAGCTGATCATGCTCACCTGGCGCCTCTGGGGCCAGCTGGGCATCCGTGACGCGGTCAAGCTCGAACTCAACAGCCTGGGCACCAGCGAAGCACGTGCCCGCTACCGTGACGCGCTGGTCGAGTTTCTCTCTGCGCGCCTGGAGCAACTGGACGAAGACAGCCAGCGCCGCCTGAAGAGCAACCCGCTGCGCATCCTCGACAGCAAGGATGCCAACACCCAGGCCGTACTGGTAGGCGCGCCGAAGCTCGAAGATTACCTGGACGAAGAGTCCCGCGTGCACTTCGAGGGCCTGAAGGCGCGCCTGGATGCCGCCGGCATTCCGTTTGTGATCAACACCAAGCTGGTGCGCGGCCTGGACTACTACAGCAAGACCGTTTTCGAGTGGGTCACCGACAAGCTCGGCTCCCAGGGCACCGTGTGTGCCGGTGGCCGCTACGACGGCCTGGTCGAGCAGATGGGCGGCAAGCCGACCACGGGCGTTGGTTTCGCCATGGGTATCGAACGTCTGATCCTGCTGCTGGAAACCCTTGAACAAGTGCCTGAGTCGATCAACCGCCAGGTCGACGTCTACCTGTGCGCCTTCGGCGAGCAGGCCGAGCTTGCCGGCCTGGCCCTGAGCGAACGCCTGCGCGACCGTCTGCCGGACCTGCGCCTGCAGGTCAACGCCGGTGGCGGCAGCTTCAAGAGCCAGTTCAAGAAAGCCGACAAGAGCAACGCGCTGTTCGCCTTGATCCTGGGGGACGACGAGCTGGCGCAACAAGTGGTAGGTTTCAAACCCCTGCGCGGTCAGGGCGAACAACAAAACATTGCCTGGGATGCTCTGGCAGAGCACCTGGAAGCCTCGCTCGCGCAGGCGTGAGGCGAGTCAACAGCCGATTTGGTGAAAAGGAGTATTGGGGTGTCGAGTACCGATGATGAACAACTGGTCGCGATGAAGGACTGGTGGGACCGCAATGGCAAGCCGCTGGTAACCGGTGGCCTGCTGGCGCTGGTCGTGGTGTTCGGCTGGCAAGCCTGGCAGAAATACCAGACCAACCAGTCGCAAGGCGCCTCGAACCTTTACCAGGCCCTGCTGGAGACTACCCTGACGCCAAGCGGCGAGCCTGACGCGGCCAAGGTTGCCGAGCTGTCCGGCAAACTGAAGAACGAATTCGGTGGCTCGGCCTATGCCCAGTACGCCAGCCTGTTCGTGGCCAAGGTGGCAGTCGAGAGCGGCAAGCTCGACGACGCCGCTGCCGAGCTGAAGCTGGTGATGGACAAGCCGGCCGACGCGACCCTGGGCGAAATCGCCCGTCAGCGCCTGGCCCGTGTGCTGGCTGCGCAGAAGAAGGTCGACGAAGCGCTCAAGCTGCTTGAAGGCGATGCCGACAAGGCGTTCCTGGCCAGCCGTGAAGAGCTCAAGGGCGACCTGCTGGTGCAACTGGGCCGCGCTGGCGATGCCCATACCGCTTACGAAAAAGCCAAGGCTGCGCTGTCTGATGACGCCGCGATCGGTGGCCTGCAACTCAAGCTCGACGACCTGGCCAAAGGGGATGCGTGACGTGATCGGTTGGAAACATGCAGCAGTGCTGACCCTGGCCCTTCTGGCCGTGGGTTGCAGCAGCAACAGCAAAAAGGAATTGCCACCGGCCGAACTGACCAAGTTCACCGAAGAAGTGGTCCTGAAGAAGCAGTGGAGCCGCTCGATCGGTGACGGTCAGGGCGAAACCTTCAATATGCTGGTGCCGGCGATCGAGAACGACCGTATCTACGCTGCCGATGTCACTGGCGTGGTAATGGCGCTGGATCGCAGCAACGGCGACGTGGCCTGGAAGAAGGACCTCGAACTGCCGGTTTCCGGTGCCGTCGGCGTCGGTTACGGGATGGTCATGCTTGGCACCCTCAAGGGCGAAGTGATTGCCCTGGATGCCAGCACCGGTGAAGAGCGCTGGCGCTCGCGCGTTACCAGTGAGGTGCTGGCACCGCCGGCCACCAACGGTGACGTGGTGGTAGTACAGACCCAGGACGACCGCGTCATTGGCCTGGACGCCAGCACCGGCGACCGTCGCTGGATCTACGAAAGCACCCCGGCGGTACTGACCCTGCGCGGTACCGGCGCTCCGATCGTGACCAACCGTCTGGCCGTTGCTGGCCTTTCGACCGGTAAGGTGGTTGCCCTCGACACCCAGAACGGCGCGCCGGTCTGGGAACAGCGTGTGGCCATCCCGCAAGGTCGCTCGGAGCTTGACCGTGTTGTGGATATCGACGGCGGCCTGCTGCTGTCCGGCGGTACCCTTTACGTTTCCAGCTACCAGGGCCGCGTTGCCGGCCTGGACCTGGAGAGCGGCCGGTTGCTGTGGCAGCGTGATGCTTCCAGCTACACCGGTGTGGCCCAGGGCTTCGGTAACGTCTACGTGAGCCTGGCTTCGGGCACCGTGGAAGGCATCGACGAGCGTTCGTCCAGCGCCTTGTGGAGCAACGATTCGCTGGCACGCCGCCAGCTGTCGGCGCCAGAAGTGTTCTCCAGCTATGTAGCGGTGGGTGACCTGGAAGGCTACCTGCACCTGCTCAGCCAGGTCGATGGTCGTTTCGTCGGTCGTGAGCGTATCGACAGCGATGGCCTGCGCGCCCGTCCGCTGGTGGTGGGTGACACCATCTACGTGTACGGCAACAGCGGCAAGCTCGAGGCGCTGACCATCCGCTGAGGCTATGCTTGAGGCCATGCCGGCCTCGGGCTGCGGCACTTCCGGTGCCGCTCGAACTCCGGCCGCTGCAGTGCAGCGGCCTTTGTATTTTTCGAATTTATGAAGTGGAGAGCCGAATGGTTCCCGTAATCGCCCTGGTGGGCCGACCGAACGTCGGTAAATCCACCATGTTCAACCGCCTGACCAGGACCCGCGACGCTATCGTCGGCGACCTGTCCGGGCTGACCCGAGACCGCCAGTACGGTGAAGCGCGCTGGCAAGGCCGTTCGTACATCCTGGTCGACACCGGTGGTATTTCCGGTGACGAGGAAGGCATGGACGAGAAGATGGCCGAGCAGTCGCTGCTGGCCATCGAAGAAGCCGATGTGGTCCTGTTCCTGGTTGATGCCCGCGCCGGCCTGACCGCCGCCGACCAGATGATTTCCGAGCACCTGCGCAAGCGCAACAAACGCTCGTTCCTGGTTGCCAACAAGATCGACAACATCGATCCGCTGGCCGCCATCGCCGAATTCTCGCCGCTGGGCATGGGTAACGCCATCGGTGTTGCCGGCGCTCAGGGCCGTGGCGTCAACAACCTGCTGGAAGCCGTGCTGAGCGACTTCCCTCGGGACAAGGACGAGGAAGAGATCGACACCGACGTCGCCGAAGGCGAGGAAGCGGTGCGTATTCCTGGCCCGAGCGAAAAAGACGGGATCAAGATCGCCATCATCGGCCGGCCGAACGTCGGCAAGTCGACCCTGGTCAACCGCATGCTCGGTGAAGAGCGGGTTATCGTCTATGACCAGCCCGGCACCACCCGCGACAGTATCTACATTCCCTTCGAGCGTAACGAAGAGAAGTACACCCTGATCGACACTGCCGGGGTGCGCAAGCGCGGCAAGATCCACGAAGAAGTCGAGAAGTTCTCCGTGGTCAAGACCCTGCAGGCGATCAAGGACGCCAACGTGGTGATTTTCGTCATGGACGCCCGCGAAGGCGTGGTCGACCATGACCTGAACCTGCTGGGCTTTGCCCTGGAAGCCGGTCGTGCCATCGTTATCGCCCTGAACAAGTGGGACGGCATGCAGCCGAGCGAGCGCGACTACGTCAAGACCGAGCTGGAACGCCGGCTGTTCTTCGTCGACTTTGCCGACATCCACTTCATCTCGGCGCTGCACGGCACTGGCGTGGGTAACCTGTACCAGTCGGTGCAGAACTCCTTCAAGTCGGCGGTTACCCGTTGGCCGACCAGCCGCCTGACCCAGATCCTCGAAGATGCGGTCAGCGAGCACCAGCCGCCGATGGTCAACAGCCGCCGGATCAAGCTGCGCTATGCCCACCTCGGTGGCGCCAACCCGCCGATCATCGTGATCCACGGCAACCAGGTCGAGAAAGTACCCAAGTCCTACTCGCGCTACCTGGAAAACACCTACCGCCGCGTGCTCAAGCTGGTCGGTACGCCGATCCGCATCGAGTACAAGGGCAGTGACAACCCGTACGAAGGCAACAAGAACACGCTGACCGACCGCCAGGTCAACAAGAAGCGTCGCTTGATGTCGCACCACAAGAAAGCCGAGAAGAAGCGTAAAGACAAGCGCTAGAAAGCATCGCAGGGCAAGCCCGCTCCTACTCTGTGGGAGCGGGCTTGACCCGCGATTGACCTGCGACCGTAACAACCTTTTTCCTGACCGATCAATCCGCTATGCTCGGTCCCAGACCGCGCCGCCTCGAGCCGGATAGTGCTGCAGGAAAGAGGGCTCCATGATCAGTAGCAAGTTGCCGAACGTCGGCACGACCATCTTTACCACCATGTCCCAGCTCGCCGCGCAAACCGGCGCCTTGAACCTGTCCCAGGGTTTCCCCGATTTCAACGGCCCGCAAGCACTGCTCGATGCGGTCGGCCGGCATGTCAGTGCCGGGCACAACCAGTACAGCCCCATGACCGGCTTGCCAGCCTTGCGCCAGCAGGTGGCGAACAAGATCGCCCGCAGCTATGGCGTCAGCGTCGATGCCGAGCATGAAGTGACCATCACCCCGGGTGCCACCGAAGCGATCTTCTGCGCCATCCATGCAGTGATCCGCGCGGGCGACGAGGTCATCGTCTTCGATCCCAGTTATGACAGCTATGAGCCCTCGGTGGAGCTGGCCGGCGGGCGTTGCGTGCATGTGCAACTGACCGACGGCGAGTTTGCCATCGACTGGCAGAAGCTCACCGACGCCCTCAGCCCGCGTACGCGTATGATCATCCTCAACTCGCCGCACAACCCCAGCGGCGCCTTGATCAGCCGCGATGATCTGGACACGCTGGCGCTGTTGATCGCCGACCGCGACATCTACTTGATCAGCGACGAAGTCTACGAGCACCTGGTGTTCGACGGAGTACAGCACGCCAGCGTATTGGCCCACGAGGCGCTGTATCAACGTGCATTCGTGGTCAGCTCGTTCGGCAAGACCTACCACGTCACTGGCTGGAAAACCGGTTATGTGGTGGCGCCAGCGGCGCTCAGCGCCGAGCTGCGCAAGGTCCACCAATACGTCAACTTCTGCGGCGTGACCCCGCTGCAATGGGCGCTGGCCGATTTCATGGCCGCGCACCCCGAGCATGTCGAAGAGCTGCCAGCCTTCTACCAGGCTAAGCGCGACCTGTTCTGCGAATTGCTCACGCCTTCGCGCTTTCAGTTCAAGCCCACTCCGGGTACATATTTCCAGTTGGTGGATTACTCGCAGATTCGCCCGGACCTGAACGACGTCGACATGTCGCTGTGGCTGACCCGCGAGCATGGCGTGGCGACCATTCCAGTATCGGTGTTCTACCAGCAACCCATCCCCGCGCAGCGCCTGGTGCGCCTGTGCTTTGCCAAACGCGAGGAGACGCTGCGTCAGGCAGCGGAAAAACTATGCGCGATCTGAGTACTCTGCCCAACCTGAACATCGCGTTGGTGCAGACCAGCCTGGCCTGGCAGGACCGCCTGGCCAACTACGAGCACTTCGAAGGCCTGCTGGAACAGGCCCGTGGCGCCGACCTGATCATCCTCCCGGAGATGTTCACCACTGGTTTTTCCATGGACTCCGAGAGCCTCGCCGAGCCTGAGAACGGTCCGACCTACAAGTGGCTCAAGAGCCAGGCCAAGAAGCTTGATGCAGTGGTTACCGGCAGCGTGATCATCCAGGCCGCCGACGGCAGCCACCGCAACCGTTTGCTGTGGGCGCGGCCCGATGGCGAGATCCTGTTCTATGACAAGCGCCACCTGTTTCGCATGGCCGGAGAGCACAAGCACTACACCCCGGGCGAACGCCAGGTGCAGTTCGAACTCAAGGGCTGGCGGATACGCCCGTTGATCTGCTATGACCTGCGCTTCCCGGTGTGGAGCCGCGATGCTCAGGATACCGACCTGCTGCTGTACACCGCCAACTGGCCGGCGGCCCGCCGCCAGCACTGGAACCGCCTGTTGCCGGCGCGGGGTATCGAGAACCTGTGTTATGTCGCTGCGGTGAACCGCGTGGGCACTGACGGCAAGGGCTTTGCCTATACCGGCGACAGCCAGGTGCTGGACTTTCAGGGTGAGAGCCTGCTGAGCGCAGGCGAGGCGGACGGGGTGTTTACCGTGGTGCTCAGTGCGGCAGATCTCGCGGCCTATCGCACGCGTTTTCCGGCCAATCTGGATGCCGACACCTTCGATCTGCATTGATCGCAATCGCCGGCAAGGCCGGCTCCCACAGTGGATCGGTGAACACCGGACCTGTGGGAGCTGGCCTTGCCAGCGATGAGGCCCTCAAGGCTTAGTACACATCCCGCCGATAACGCCCCTGCTCGATCAACCGCTCAACCTCGACAGCCCCGAGCACTTCGTTGAGCACCTCATCAACGCCACTGGCCATGCCCTGCAAACTGCCGCAGATATAGATCGATGCACCCTGGTCGAGCCAGCGCCGCAGTTCTGTCGCCTGCTCGCGCAAACGGTCCTGCACATACACCTTGTGGCTCTGGTCGCGGGAGAAGGCCAGCTCCAGCCGCGCCAGATCGCCGCTGCGCTGCCAGCCTTGCAGTTCATCCCCACACAGGAAGTCATAGGCCTGGTTGCGTTCGCCGAACAGCAGCCAGTTGCTCCGCTCGCCGGCCACAATGCGGCCCTTGAGCAGGCTGCGCAGCCCGGCTAGCCCGGTACCGTTGCCGATCAGGATCATCGGCGTGGCGGGTGGCGGCAGGTGGAAGCCGCTGTTGCGGCGCAGGCGCAGGCTGACGCTGTTATCCACAGCCAGGTGCTCTGTCAGCCAGCCTGAGCCCAGGCCGAGGCTGCCATCGGGGTGGCGTTCCTGGCGCACGATCAGCTCGAGCACGCCGTCACTGGCGATCGAGGCAATCGAGTATTCCCGCGCTGCCAGCGGAATCAACGCATCGACCAGTGCTTGTGCATGCAGGCCGACCAGGTGCTCGCGGCTTTTGGGCAACTGACGATTGGCCAGGGCCTGCAGCAGGCTCTCTTGCAGGCCTTCGACCTGCACGGGAGTTTCGCCATCAAGCCCCAGGCCCTTGAGAAACTGCTCAAGACTGTGGGCACTGTTACGCGGCAGGATCTCCACCAGGTCTCCAGCTTCCCACTGCGCAGGTTGCTCAGGCCTGAGGCCGAGCAGATAGACAGCCGAGCCCTGACTGCCCGGGTTCATCAGTTCGCGACTGATCAAGGTCCAGCTGGCAAATTCGGGTGCCTGCCAGGCTGCCGGAGGCGCGCTGCCGGTCAGTTGGGCCAATTGCTGTTGCCAGTGTTGCAGGGCCGCCGGGTCGGCGCTGTCGACTTCAACCGGGGTGAAGGCGCTGGTGGCGCCGCGTTCGCCGAGCCAGGCCTGCAAGCGCCGGGCAAAGCCGCAAAAGTGCGGGTACTGGCGGTCGCCAAGGGCCAGCAGGGCGTAGTTCAGGTCGCCCAGCGCCAAAGGCTGGCCAAGCACCTTGCGCTCGAAAGCGCGAGCGCTGTCGGGGGCTTCGCCGTCGCCAAAGGTACTGACGACGAACAGCGCTTTTTGCACTTGGTTGAGGTCCTGTTCGGTGAGTTCGGCCAGTGGCCGCACTTGCACCGGCAGACCTGCAGCCTGCAGTTGCCCGGCACTCTGCCAGGCCAGTTGCTCGGCAAAGCCGCTCTGGCTGGCAAAGCCCACCAGCCAGCCGCCGTCCTGCCCGTTCGAAGGCGCGAAGCTGCCCCGCGCGGCACGCACCTGACGCTTTTTACGTCGACGGTCGAGATACAGCAGCCAGCCGGTGATGAAGAACAGCGGCATGGTCAAACTGGCGATGGTCACCACAATGCGCCCGGTCAGGCCGAAGTAACTGCCGACGTGCAGGGCATAGACGCTGGCCAGCAATTGCGCCTTGAACGACTTGTCGGCGTAGCGCTCGTTGCTCTTCACCTTGCCTGTGGCCGGGTCGAGGTTCAGGGTGTTGAGCGCACGTTCATGTTCGGCGCCTTCAAGCAGGTAGAAGATCATCGCTGGTTGCCCGCCAGCTGGCGGCAGGCGCAGGTTGTAGCTGGTCATACCGGGGCCGGCGGCGGCTTGCAGGCTGGCCCACACGGCGTCGTAGTCGACCACCAGCGGCTTGGCGTCTTTACTCGTCGCTCCACCGGGGCGTCCGCCGCGGCCTTCGCCACGCTTGTGTTGCTGGCCAGCGGCCGGGCTGTCGGCGAGCAGCTTGTTCAGGCCTTCGCGGTACCACTCGTAGCTCCAGAACAAACCGGTCAGGGCAAACAGCAAGTAGAACAGCAGGCACCAGGTACCGGCCACGGCGTGCAGGTCCCAGTTGAAGGCGCGGCCCTTCTTGGCCCAGTCCAGGGTCAGCCAGGTCCGCCAGTTCAACGCCTTGCGCGGCCAGCGCAGGTACAGGCCGGACAGGCAGAAGAAAATCAGCATCAAGGTACAGGCACCAGTGATCTGCCGGCCGGTATCGCCCATGGCCAGAAAACGGTGCAGTTGCAGCATCAGGTCGAAAAAGCCCTGGCCGGCGACGTCGCCCTGCAACTTGCCGGTGTAAGGGTCGGCATAGCGCATCAGGCCCCGGCGTTCGCCCGGAGGAGGGGTGAAGAAGACCCGCGCCACCTTATCGTTGTCGGCCTGGACCCAGAGCATGGCGACCTTGTCGCCCTGTTCGGCCTCAATCCTGCGCACCAGCTCAGGCATTGGCAGCACGCCTTCCTGGCGTACTTCGACGGTGAGCACATCAGGGTTGAACAGCTCCAGCAGCTCATCCTGGAACGACCAGATGGCACCGGTAATGCCCATCAGTGCCAGCACCAGGCCTGCGGTAATGCCGAAGAACCAGTGCAGTTGAAACAGGGATTTCTTCACCACAGCAATCACCTTGTCGTGTCGCAAACGCGAATGCGACGCACATTATGCCTTGATACACAAAAGCCCCGTTCACCTAAATGAACGGGGCTTGCCAGTCAGCGTCCGTCAGAAGTGGAAGCTGGTGGTCAGCAGGGCAGTGCGCCCGGCGGCCTGGTTGGCATAGTGGGCAGCGTAGGCTTTGTCGTAGTACACCTCGTTGGTGAGGTTTTGTACGTTCAACTGCAGGTCGACGTTCTTGGTCAGCTTGTAGCTGGCCATAGCGTCGTAGCGCCAGTAGGAATCGACCATCACGGTGTTGTTGACGTTGCCGAACACGTCATCGACGTAGAAGGCACCGCCGCCGACGGTCAGTTTCGGCGTGACATTGTAGGTAGTCCACAAGGTCAGGCTGTTGTTCGGCGTGTTGGGCATCTGGTTGCCGTTGTTCGGGCTGTCGACGAATACGCCGCCGACGTTCTGCTTGCCCCCATCGATCAGCTTGGCATCCATGTAGGTGTAGCCGGCGAAGACCTGCCAGTCGTTGGTCAGCTTGCCGGTGGCGGTCAGTTCCAGGCCGTCAACCCGGCTCTTGCCGACGTTCTCGTAAGTGTTGGTGCTGACCAGAACACGAGCGTTCTCTTTTTCGGTACGGAAGATTGCTGCGGTGAGGGCCAGGCGCTCGTCCAACAGGTTCCATTTGGTGCCGATTTCGTAGTTGGTGGTTTCTTCCGGCTTAAGGTCGCTGGTGGTAGTGGCGGTCAGCAATGGATTGCCGTCGCTGCCTTCACCGAGCGAAGCACCGGCCGGGGTCGCCGAAGTCGCGTAGGAAATGTACACGCTGCCGTTCTCGGCTGGCTTCCAGGTCAGGCCCAGCTGGCCGGTGACGAACTCGCTGGTGTCTTCGGTCTTGAAGCTGGTCGCGCCGCTGGCGATTTTGGTCTTGGCCTTGGTGTCGAAGTGGTCGTAGCGCAGGCCCATGGTCAGCAACCAGGCCGGGTCCAGTTCCAGGGTGTCGGTCAGGTAGATAGCGCGGGTGTTGCTGGTGGTGTCGGCGCCAGCCAAGGTGCGGCTGACGGTGCCATCCCAGGCTGCGTTCGGGTTCGGATCGGTGAACGAGGTGCAGACTCCGGAGATCTGTCCGGTGGCGCTGCTGCAATTGCCGGAGGCAAAGCCGGTGACGTTGTAGCCGGTCTTGACCGAGGCTTCGCGGCTCAGCTCGATACCGGTCGAGAAGCTGTTCTTGAAGCCGCCAATGTAAACCTCGCCGAACAGGTCGGTCTGGTTGGTGGTGGTGCGGGTGTTGGCCACGCGGTTGTTCGGACGGCGCCAGACTTCACCGTTGAGGATGTTGCCCTTGCTGTCGTCAGGCTGGCTGAAGATGTAGTCCTGCAGGGTGTTGCCGTGACGCAGGGTGTTCTTGATCGTCAGCGCATCGCTCAGGTCGTGCTCGAGGGCGATGGTGGTGATGTCGGCGCGGCTCTTGTAGAAGTCACGGCCGACCAGGCCATAGAAGTTGTCGCTGTCGCCGCCATCGGTCGGTTTGTCCGGGTTGGCCGAAGTGCGGTTGGCGGAGCTGCCGGATTTCAGGCTGTAGGGGATGCCCGAGTCAGGCAGGTCATCGCTCTCCATGTGGTAGTAATCCAGGCTCAGGCGGGTCTCGGTACCCAGGCCGAAGACCAGCGACGGCGCCACGCCCCAGCGGTCATAGTTGACCTCGTCGCGGCCGGCGACGTTGCTTTCGTGGCTCATCAGGTTGAGGCGGAACGCGGCGGTGTCGAGGAACTGGTAGTTGCCATCGAAGGTGTAGCGTTTGGTCTGGTCCGAACCCCAGGTGAAGGCACCATCGGTAGAGTTGCCCAGGTGCGCGCGCTTGCTCACCAGGTTGATGGTGCCGCCTGCCGCGCCGCGGCCACCAATGGCCGAGTTCGGGCCCTTGGCCACTTCGACCGATTCGATGGCGAAGATTTCCCGGGTTTGCGAGCCGGTGTCACGAACGCCATCCAGGTACATCGAGCTCTGCGAGTCGAAACCGCGAATGAACGGACGGTCGCCGGACGGGTTGCCACCTTCGCCGGCACCCATGGTGATGCCTGGCACTGTGCGCAGGGCGTCCTGCAGGTTAAGGGCGTTGGTGTCCTTGATGACTTGCTGGGGGACCACTGTCACGGTGCGCGGAATATCCACCAGTGGCGCGGTGTACTTCTGCGAAGACGCACGTTCGACCTTGTAGTCAGTGCTGGCCGCTTCCGCCTGGCCGGTGACGCTGGTGGCATCCAAGGCGATGGCACCGTCCTTGGCTGGCTCGGCATCGGCGGCAAACGCCATGTGCCCAGCGGAGGTAGCGGTGAGCGCTACACCAATGGCGCAGGTGAGCAAGCGTGGTGAACTGACAGCGGTAGGCACGTTGTGACGCGGCATGGTGGTCCCCTTCCCCAGGTTTTTAGGCCGCGAAATATAATGTAAACAAATATGAGTAACAATTGAGAAGAATTGCTATTTGTGCGGAATTTACAATCTTTACATTTTGTGACTGGCGGTTTTTTCGTGCTGAAACGTCCCACCCGCCGAAAGGGCTTGTAGAGAGTCAATGGGAATCAATACCATTGACGTCTTTTCACCTTCAGGTGCACGCGCCATGCTGCTACATATTTCCGGCCTGTTTTCCACCGAGGAGGTCCTGCGTATTCGCCAGGCGCTGGAGCAGACCGAATGGGCCGATGGCAAGATCACCGCGGGCTACCAATCGGCCAAGGCCAAGCACAACCTGCAGTTACCTGAAGGTCACCCGCTGGCCAAGGAAGTCGGTGCGGCGCTGATCGAACGCCTGTGGCAGCACCCGCAGTTCATGTCGGCGGCGTTACCGCACAAGGTGTTTCCACCGCTGATCAACTGCTACCGGGAGGGCGGCAGTTTCGATTTTCATATCGACAACGCCTTGCGCCAACCTCGTGGCAGCCACGAGCGGGTGCGCACCGATCTGTCCTCGACGTTGTTTCTGAGCAACCCCGAGGACTACGACGGCGGTGAGCTGGTGATCCAGGACACCTTCGGTGTGCAGCAGGTGAAGCTGGCGGCAGGGGACCTGGTGCTGTATCCGGGCACCAGCCTGCATAAGGTCAACCCGGTGACCCGCGGCGCGCGTTATGCGGCGTTCTTCTGGACCCAGAGCCTGGTGCGCGAAGACAGCCAGCGCGCGCTGCTGTACGAAATGGACCAGGCCATCCAGCAACTGGGCGCCGACGTGCCGGATCACCCGGCGCTGATCCAGTTGACCGGCACTTACCACAACCTGTTGCGCCGCTGGGTCGAGGTCTGAGCCATGACATTCGCCTTGCGCAATCGCCAGGAGCTGGACAGCGAACAGTTCGCCCAGATGCTCGAACACAGCCCGGCCAAAGCGGCCCAGGCATTGCTGGCCGCCGCCGGGCAGGACATCGTCGAGGCGCAATTGTTGCTTGGGCAGATACTCCTCGACGGACGCGGTATCGAGAAGGACCCGGCCCTGGCCCGGCGCTGGTTTGCCATCGCCGCCAGCCGTGGCAGCGCCATGGCGCACAACATGCTCGGGCGCTGCCTGGAACATGGCTGGGGAGGAGGGGCTGATGTGTCGGCTGCGGCCACTGCATATCGCCAGGCTGCTGAAATGGGGCTGGACTGGGGCCTGTACAACTACGCCAACCTGCTGGGCACTGGCCGTGGGGTGGTTCAGAACCATCCTTTGGCATTGCTCTGCTATCGACAGGCTGCACACATGGGCCATGCCAAGTCGATGAACCTCTATGGGCGTTATCTGGAGCAGGGGCTGGCCTGTGAGCGGGACGTCGGCCAGGCGCAAGACTGGTATCGCCGCTCGGCCGAGGCGGGTGATTTTCGCGGGCAGTTCAGCTACGCCACGGTGTTGGTCGAGAGCAATCAGCTTGATGCAGCATTAGCCTGGTTCGACGTCGCGCTGCGAGGCGGCAATCTGAATTTCCTGCGCAGTAGCGTCTGCACCCTGCGGCAGGTTCAGGATGAGCGCTTGCTGCCTGTCCTGCGAGCCTATGAGCAACGGCTGACGTTTATGCAACTTCACCCTTAGCAAAGCCTTCGACGAGTTTGCAGGGAATCAATGCAGCCTGCCCTGCTCATGACGAAACGCCCAAGCTCAAGTGCCTGCCCGATATTTTAAAGGACTTGAGAATGGTGGATCCTGTTGATAAATCGTTTATCGCTACCCTGTATTCAACCAAAGCCGGCCGTTCAGGACAGGTTGGCATCAGTGCACAACGTACCGAATTTGATTTTGCAGAAAGTGGCTGGCTACAGATAGTGGGGCATGGGCTGCGAGTACGGCCGATCGATTTTCGTTTTCAGTTCGTTGAAGATCAAGGTGACCGGATTCATTACGACATTACCTGCGCATCCAAGGTCGATGGTTACCTGGGGAAGAAGCTGGGCAGAAGTAGTGGCGGCTATCTCGGCTTGTACGGTAAAAACGAAATTACCTTCTTCTGGAAAGTTCAGCCGCGCGCTGAGTGGTACGGTCAGCATGAACGCCACTTCATCCTGCGTGACTATGAGGGTCACGAGATAAAGAGCTACGACAGGAATCGGGATGGCGACAGGTATTTGAATGCATATGAAGGTGCGCCATTGAGCTTCGCGGTCAGGATTAAGGAAGTCCTGTAGACCTTGCTCACGCATTGATAGCCCTGATCACGCAGATGATGACCAAGGGAGCCCGGGGGCAATGATGCCCCCGGTTTTTTGTGTTACAGGTAGTAGGCTTTCAGCGGCGGGAAGCCGTTGAATTCCACCGCGCTGTAGCTGGTGGTGTAGGCGCCGGTCGACAGCCAGTACAGACGGTCACCGATCGCCAGGTTCAGCGGCAGGCCGTACTTGTAGTGCTCGTACATGATGTCGGCACTGTCACAGGTCGGGCCTGCGATCACCACTTCTTCCATCTCGCCTTTCTTCTCGGTCCAGATCGGGAACTTGATCGACTCGTCCATGGTTTCGATCAGGCCGGAGAACTTGCCCACATCGGTGTACACCCAACGCTCGACGGCGGTACGCGACTTGCGCGCCACCAGCACCACTTCACTGACCAGGATACCGGCGTTGGCGATCAGCGAACGGCCTGGCTCGAGGATGATTTCCGGCAGGTCGTCGCCGAAGTCTTCCTTGAGGAAGCGAATGATTTCCTCGGCGTAGGTTTCCAGGCTGTTGGTACGGGTGATGTAGTTGGCCGGGAAGCCGCCGCCCATGTTGATCAGCTTGAGCTCGATGCCGTCTTCTTCTTTCAGGCGCTCGAAGATCACCTTCACTTTGGCGATTGCCGCATCCCAGACGCTGATGTCGCGCTGTTGCGAACCCACGTGAAACGACACGCCGTAAGGCACCAGGCCCAGGTCGCGGGCGAGGATCAGCAGGTCCATGGCCATGTCGGTCTGGCAGCCGAACTTGCGCGACAGCGGCCAGTCGGCGGTGGTCGAGCCTTCGGTGAGGATGCGCACGTAGACTTTCGAGCCCGGGGCGGCCTTGGCGATGTTGCGCAGGTCAGCTTCGGAGTCGGTGGCGTACAGGCGCACGCCCTTCTCGTAGAAGTAGCGGATGTCCTTGGATTTTTTGATGGTGTTGCCATAGCTGATGCGATCGGCGCTGACACCGCGGCCCATCACTTTGTCCAGCTCGTAGATCGAAGCGATATCGAAGCTCGAACCCTTTTCCTTGAGCAGGTCGATGATCTCCACGGCAGGGTTGGCCTTGACCGCGTAATAGACCTTGGCGAATTCGAAACCGGCGCGCAGGTCGTCGTAGGCCTGGCTGATCATCTGCGTGTCGATGAGCACGAACGGGGTTTCTTGCTTGTCGGCGAAGGCCTTCATTTTCTGGAAGGTATCGCGCGCGAAGTAGTCTTCGACCTGAATCGACATGCTTAGGGACTCCATGGGCAAACTGAAAAAATAAGTGGCTGCAACTGAACGTCCTCCGTATCCCCACTTTGGTTCGCCTACTTCCCAAGGCATGTCGCCGAAAGCAAAAAGGTCAACCGTGCATGATGAAGCGAGCTACGGGTGACCTTGCTGTCTCGTCGTCAGTACTTGAGCCGGATGGATCGTTTCCAGCATGGACGTTCGGCGCGAACTTTAGGACCTGAGGGGCTCGAGATCAACAAAAAATGTCGCGTTTTTGCACACGTCCGTCGCCCTGGGTTGGTCAGCCACTTTTTAACCGACCTAGGTAAACAGTAGATGTTCAATTTGATGACAAAAGCGTTAAAAATACCGGTATACGCCGGTATCTTTCGTAGAACACGCAAATGAATGCAATGGTCGAAGTTGGCGGCGAAAGTGCAGGAAAAGGCGGTAATTTTGGGGTGCAATGGGCTTGCGGCGTGACCTTGAATCGAAGGCTGGCCGTTCATATTTTTTTCCGCTCTGGCAACCGGTCATCTACACATTTTTTCGTGATTTTTTTTCCGCTCGCACGCTTCGTCGGCAGTGGTGATCTTCGATTGCCGGCCTTAATAAGAAACATTACTATTCGCGCCATTCCTCATCGCCTGCGAAGAGCTGTGCATCGTGTCGCGACACAAAGGCTTTCTCGACCACTACCATGAGCTGATCGGCACCTGGACGCGCAAACTGCGCAGTCGTCAGCAGGCCGAGGACCTGGCGCATGATGCGTTTGTGCGGGTACTGGAAAATGACCAGGCGGGGGTCGAACAACCGCGCGCCTATTTGCATCAGACCGCGCGCAACATTGCCGTGGACGGCTACCGCCGTGAAGACCGACGCCAGGCCCTGGAGCAGGACGCCTTCGAGCCGGGCATCGACGCCAGCGGCGATCCCGAGGCCTACATGAATGCCGTGGAGCTGGCCGACAGCGTCGAACGAGCCTTGGCCGAACTGCCGCTCAACTGCCGGCGGGTGTTCATCTGGCAGAAGCTCGAAGGCCTGACCCAGGCCGAGATCGCCGAGCGCATGGGCTTGACCAAGAACATGGTCGAAAAGTATATGATCCGCACGCTCCGGCATCTGCGTGAGCACCTGGATGTGTCGACGAGATGAGTCAGGCGAATGTTTTCATGAATCAGCAGGCGTGCCCGTGCGGCAACGAGACCGTGCGCGAGCAGGCAGCCCAGTGGTTTGCCCGCAGCTGCGATGGCGTCCTGGCACCGGAGCAACAGGGCGAGTTGCAGCGCTGGCTGGCCGAGCACCCGCAGCATCAAGCTGAATTCGATCTGCTTGGCATGCTCTGGGGCGCTGCCGGGCAGGTGCCGCGCGCACGTCTCCAGACCCTGTGCCAGGCCGATCCGGTCAGCCAGTTGCCGCGTCGGCGTTTTGTTCGCCAGGCGCTGGCGGCCGGCGTCGCGACCCTGGCGTTGGGGCTGGGCTGGTTTGGCTGGCAGCAGCATCAACTCAATTTCCAGGACCAGGTGCAAACCGCCCTGGGCGAGCGGCGACTGCTCGACCTGCCGGATGGCTCACAACTGGAGGTCAACGGTCGTACGCAACTGGTCGTGCAATTTAGTGCCGGTCAGCGGCATGTCCAATTGCGCGAGGGCGAGGTGATGTTCAGCGTCGCCCACGACAGCCAGCGGCCCTTCGTGGTCAGCACCGGCAATGGCACGGTGACGGTGACCGGCACGCGTTTTGATGTGCGCCAGGACCCGGAGCAAACCCGCGTGGCGGTCGAGAACGGCTCGGTGCGGATTGACGGCCGCGATGCTTCCAAAGCCTTGCTGACCGCAGGCCTTGGGTCGCATATCGATGCCCGCGGCCAGGTCGCGGCACCCTACGCGGTAGATGCCGCAG
Organism: Pseudomonas sp. 2835; assembly: GCF_050435905.1. Taxonomy (NCBI): domain Bacteria; kingdom Pseudomonadati; phylum Pseudomonadota; class Gammaproteobacteria; order Pseudomonadales; family Pseudomonadaceae; genus Pseudomonas; species Pseudomonas sp. 2835. The sequence goes on from NZ_JBNDLE010000002.1 coordinate 286,908, forward strand.
CGGTGACAGCCTGGCGCAAGGGCAAGCTGGTGTTCGACGATGCGCCGCTTAGCGAGGTGGTCAAGGAAGTCTCGCGCTACCGTGAGCAGCCGTTGCGTGTAGCCCCCGGCAAGATTGCCGCGCTGCGCCTGAGCAGCACCTTCAACGCCGACGATACCGACGCCTTGCTGCGGGCGCTGCCAAGCATCCTGCCGGTGGCGATCAAAGCCCATGCCGACGGCTCCAGCGAAATAATCGCAAAATAAATTCAGGTTTTTTTTCAGTTGTTCGTCTTCCTGGCCAACTGCAACTGTCAAGCATTTCCATTTGCATGGCATTGACATCTATATGGACCCTCAGGACCTCTCGACGACGTGAACAACAACAAGTTTTCCCCGCGTTCTTCCCGCTGGTTGCCCTTGGCCCTGGCCCTGGCTGTCAGCGGCGGTATCGCCAGCACTTCTGCCGCCCCAGCACCGGACAGCATTCAGATCCAGGCCCAGCCGCTGGCTTCGGCGTTGAGCCAACTGGGCCAGCAGACCTCGCTGCAGCTGTTCTTCAGCCCCGAGTTGGTGGCCGGCAAGCAGGCGCCAGCAGTCTCCGGCAACCTGCAACCGGAAGAGGCGCTGCGGGCGTTGCTTGAGGGCAGCGGCCTGACTTATGAAATTTCCCAGGGCACCGTCGTCCTGCACCCTGCGCAGACTGCCGGAACCCTTAGCACCGGCAGCCTTGAGCTTGCGCCCACCGACGTCAAGGTTGTTGGTGACTGGCTGGGCAGCGCCGAAGAAGCGGTGGTTCACAACCATCCCGGAGCGCGTACCGTGGTGCGCCGCGAAGCGATGATCGAGCAGGGCGCATTGAACGTACGCGACGTGCTGCGCGGGGTACCGGGTGTCCAGGTGCAGGATTCCAACGGCACCGGCGGCAGCGATATCGCCCTGAACGTCGGTGTGCGTGGCCTGACCTCGCGGCTGTCGCCACGCTCCACGGTATTGATCGATGGCATCCCGGCGGCGTTCGCGCCTTACGGCCAGCCGCAACTGTCGATGGCGCCGATCTCTTCCGGCAACCTCGACAGCATCGACGTGGTACGCGGTGCCGGGTCTGTGCGCTATGGCCCGCAGAACGTCGGCGGGGTGATCAACTTCGTCACCCGCGCCATTCCCGAGAAAGCCACCGGTGAGCTGTCGACCACGATGGAAACCTCCCGCCATGGCGGCTGGAAGCACATCGAGTCGGCCTTCCTCGGCGGCACTGCCGACAATGGCCTGGGTGCAGCCTTGCTGTACTCCGGGGTCAACGGCAACGGCTATCGCAGCAGCGACAACGACAACGATATCGATGACGTGTTGCTCAAGACCCATTGGGCGGTGACCGACAGTGACGAATTCTGGCTCAACTTTCATTACTACGACGCCAAGGCCGACATGCCCGGCGGTCTGACCCAGGCCCAGTTCGACGACGACCCGTACCAGTCCGACCGCGACTACGACACCTTCAGCGGCCGACGCAAGGATGTGTCCTTCAAGTACCTGCGCCAGATCGACGACGTCACCCAGTTCGAAGTGCAGACTTACTATACCGACAGCTTCCGCGGCAGCAGCATTGCTGCCCGCGACCAGAAGACCCTGTCGTCATACCCGCGCAGCTACCACACCTTCGCCATCGAGCCGCGGCTATCGCGGATCTTCTTCGCAGGCCCCACCACCCAGGAAGTCAGCGTCGGCTACCGCTACCTGAAAGAAGCGATGCACGAGCAGTCAACCCGCCTGGCACTGATCAATAACGTGCCGACCGTGACCCCGAGCTCCGACGGCCATGTATTCCAGGACCGCACCGGCGGCACCGAGGCCAGCGCTTACTACATCGATGACAAGATTGATGTTGGCAACTGGACCATCACCCCGGGTATCCGTTTCGAGCACATCAACACCGACTGGCATGAGCGCCCGGTGCGTGGCACCAACGGCGTGCCGGTGCAGGAAAAGAACCGCAGTGTGACCAGCAACGAGCCACTACCGGCGCTGAGCGTGATGTATCACCTGTCGGATGAATGGAAGCTGTTCGCCAACTACGAGACCTCGTTCGGCAGCCTGCAGTACTTCCAGCTTGGCCAGGGCGGCAGCGGCGACCAGACCGCCAACGGTCTGCAGGCCGAGAAAGCCAAGACCTATGAAGTGGGCACCCGCTACAACAACGGTACCTGGGGCGGTGAGCTGACCGCGTTCTACATCGATTTCGATGATGAGCTGCAGTACATCAGCAACGACATTGGCTGGACCAACCTCGGCGCCACCAAGCATCAGGGTATTGAAGCCTCCATGCACTACGACCTGTCGGGGCTCGACCCGCGTTTGCAGGGCCTGAGTGCCAATGCCGGGTTCACCTACACCCGTGCCACTTATGAAGGCGAGATTCCTGGTTTCAAGGGCCGCGACCTGCCGTTTTACTCGCGGCAGATCGTCAACGCCGGGCTGCGTTATGAGATCAATCGCTGGACCTGGAACCTCGATGCCTACGCTCAGTCGAAACAGCGCGCACCGGGTACCGGCATGAATGCTGACGGCAGCTTCAACGGCAATTACATCACCGAGCCGAGTGCCGATGGCCAGTACGGCGACATTCCGGGCTACGTGACCTGGGCGGCGCGCGGTGGCTATGACTTCGGCAAGGAACTGGCGAACCTCAAGCTGGCCGCCGGGGTGAAGAACATCTTCGACAAGCAGTACTACACCCGCTCCAGCGACAACAACTCGGGGATCTACCTGGGTGAGCCGCGCACCTTCTATGTGCAGGCCAGTGTCGGCTTCTGAGGCCTGATCGCGGGGTAAGTCGGGTCGGGGGCCCCCCCCCCCCCCCACAAGTTGGGGGGGGGGGGGGGCGCCCCCCCCCCCCCCCCCCCGGGGGGGGGGGGGGGGCCCCCCCCCCCCGACTTGCCCCGCGATGCTTTTCAGCGTTACGCGACCGCTTCTGCCGGCGACACAATGCTGGTCTTGCCCCCCCGCGAACGCCCCGAGCTCAGGTAAGCGGCGATCGATTCCTGGGTCACCTCGCCGAGGAACACCTGCTCGGCATCCAGCACCGGCAGCCACGAGCGATTGAACTCATACATCCGCGACAACAGGATGCGCAGGTGCTCATCGTGCGAGGCGGTGGCGTTGAAGGTGCGCAGAAAATCAGCGCAGCTGCCTTGCTGGCGGTGCAGGTCGCGACGGCGCACGTAACCCATGGCCTTGTTCTGCCCGTCGGTAACCACCACGTAGCGGCGGTCATGTTCGTCCATCAGCTCCAGGGCATCGGCCACTGGCGTTTCCGGGCTTACTGATGGCGCGTTGTCGGCGGCGTCTTCGGCACGCACCAGCAACAGGCGCTTGAGGGTGCTGTCCTGGCCAACGAAGTTGCTGACGAAGTCGTCGGCAGGGTGCGCCAGCAGGGTGTCCGGGTGGTCGATCTGGATCAGCTTGCCGGCGCGGAAGATCGCGATCTTGTCGCCCAGCTTGATCGCCTCGTCGATGTCGTGGCTGACCATGATCACGGTCTTGTTCAGGGCCCGCTGCATCTCGAAGAACTCGTTCTGGATCATCTCGCGGTTGATCGGGTCGACCGCACCGAACGGTTCGTCCATCAGCAGCAAGGGGGCTTCGGCAGCCAGGGCGCGGATAACGCCGATGCGCTGTTGTTGGCCCCCCGACAATTCGCGCGGGTAGCGCTGCAGGTACTGCTTGGGCTCGAGCTTGATCATGCTCATCAGCTCGCGGGCGCGCTCATGGCATTTCTGCTTGTCCCAGCCGAGCAGGCGCGGGACCACGGTGATGTTCTCTTCGATGGTCATGTTGGGGAACAGGCCGATCTGCTGGATCACGTAGCCGATGCGTCGGCGCAGGGTCACTTCATCAAGGCCGGTGGTGTCTTCGCCGTTGATCAGCACCTTGCCCGAGGTCGGCGCGATCAGGCGGTTGATCATTTTCAGCGTGGTGCTCTTGCCGCAACCGGAGGGGCCGAGGAACACGCAGATCTCGCCTTCATTGACGGTCAGGCTGACGGAGTCGACGGCTTTGACGTCTTTACCGTTGGCGTGAAAGGTCTTGCTGAGGTTCTGAAGTTCGATCATGGGCGCAGTCCTTTTGGAGTCAGAGAGCGTTGCAGGGCTTGCAGCAGCAGGTCGGCGAAGATGGCCAGGAGGCTCACCAGCACGGCGCCGACCAGCAGCATCGACATGTCGCTGCGGCTGATGGAGGTGAGAATGAGCACGCCCAGGCCACCGGCGCCGATGGTCGCGGCGATGGTCATGACGCCGATGTTCATCACCACGGCGGTGCGCACGCCGGCGAGGATCACTGGCACGGCGATGGGCAGCTCAACCATGCGCAGGCGCTGGCCGAAGGTCATGCCGATGCCGCGAGCGGCTTCACGTATGCCCGGCTCGACGTTGGTCAGAGCCAGGTAGGTGTTGCGCAGGATCGGCAACAGCGAATAGAGGAACACCGCGGTGATCGCCGGCAGTGGGCCCAGGCCCTGGCCGAATTTGGAATAGAACGGCAGCAGCAGGCCGAACAGGGCGATCGAGGGGATGGTCAGCAGCACCGTGGCGCTGGCCTGCAGGGGGCCGGCGAGGGCCGGGAAGCGGGTCATGAGGATGCCCAACGGCACTCCGAAGAGGATCGCCAGGCTGACGGCGATGCCGACCAGGGTGATGTGCTGCCAGGTCAGGTGCAGTACCTGGGCCCAGTCAAGGTGGGTAAAGGTATCGAGCATGTTATGGCTGCTCCTGTGCAGGTGGGTGCTGGCGCAGGTACTCAGCGGCGACTTTGCCCGGGCTCTGGTGTTCGACATCGACCTTGGCGTTGAGTTGGCGCATGGTCTCGTCGTCGAGCTGCTCGGCCAGCGGCTTGAGCAGGCTGGCCAGTTGCGGGTTGGCGTCGAGCACGGCCTTGTGCACCACCGGGGCTGCGGTGTAGTCGGGGAAGTAGTGCTTGTCGTCTTCCAGCAGCTTGAGGTCGAAGGCGCTCAGGCGCCCGTCGGTGGTGTACACCAGGCCACTGAACACCTGGCCGTTGCGTAGCGCGGTGTAGACCAGGCCGGCGTCCATCTGGCGGATGTCGCGGCGAGTCAGTTGCAGGTCGTAGGTTTCGGTCAGGCCCACCAGGCCGTCGGGGCGGTTGGCGAACTCGGTGTCCAGGGCCACCACGTGGGTGCGGTCCTTCTCGTCGCGCAGCACCTGGTTCAGCTCGCTGATGCTGTTGACCTGCGGGTACTGGTCGGCAACCTTGCGCGGCAGGGCCAGGGCGTAGGTGTTGCTGAACTTCGACGGTGTCAGCCAGATCAGGTCTTTTTGCGCATCCAGCTCCTTGACCCTGGCGTAGGTGGCCGCTGCGCTGGGCATGCGTTCTTCGATGTGGTTATAGGACACCAGCGAGACACCGGTGTATTCCCAGACCATGTCCAGCTGGCCGGTTTCGTGGGCGCTTCGGGCCAGGTTACTGCCCAGGCCGCCGGTGATGCGCACGTCAAAACCATGCTGGTTGAGGTACTGGGCGGTGATTTCGGCCAGCACCGTTTGTTCGGTGAAGACCCGCGCACCGAGGCGGATCACAGGTTTGCTCGCGGCCTGGGCAAATCCTGCGAACAGCAGGGCCGCGCCCAACAACAAGGCGATTCTTTTCATGACAGTTCCTTCGCTTAGTGGGCCAGGCCGCGTTCAAGCCAACGGCGGCTGGACTGCGCCACCAGGGCGTCGAGCAGCAGGGCGAGCAGGGCGGTACAGGCAGCGCCGAGCAGCAGTTGCGGCTGATTGTTCAAGGCAATACCGGGGAAAATCAGGCTGCCCAGACTGTTGGCGCCGATCAGGAACGACAGCGGTGCGGTACCGACGTTGATCGCCAGGGCCACCCGCACGCCACCGACGATGATTGGCACGGCGTTGGGTAGCTCGACCCGCCAGAGGGTCTGGCGCGGGGTCATGCCGATGCCGGTGGCGGCTTCCTTGAGCGAGGCGGGAACGTTTTTCAGGCCTTCGTAGGTGTTGCGCACGATCGGCAGGAGGGAAGCGAGGAACAGCGCGAAGATCGCGGGACCGGCGCCAATGCCCAGGAAACTCAGGGCAATGGCCAGAACGGCCAGAGGGGGGATGGTGTTGCCAATGTTGAAAAACTGCATGAAGCGTTCGGCGCGGTCGACCCGGTGCGGTCGACTCAAGGCAATCCCAGCGGGTATGCCCACGGCTAACGCCGCCACCATCGACAGCAACACCAGCATCAGGTGCGCTTGCAGGTAGAACCACAGATCGGCGCGGTAGTGCGCGATCGTATCGATGCCGATCCAGTGGATCAGCAGGGCCAGGATGACGAGCACGAAGGCACATCCCATCAGCCCCTTGCCATAGCTTTTAGCCACAGGCGGACTCCTTTTGTTGTCGGCGAACACACTCCCGTGGCGGCCACCATTCCAGGCGGCAGGCAGTGTGATCGCGATAAGCAGCGCGTTGTCCGGAAACGGAACGGAACACGCCATAAGCGAAGCCTCGTCAGGCTCGTAGTGCCGGTGAAACCAACCCTGACGAACGGTCATGACCGATTGCGTATCAGGGCAGTGGACGCCTCCACAGCCGTAAAGGTTCCCATCTGAAGCGGCATTTGGCCAGCGTTAATCCCTGAAACACGAGGAACTTCGCACGAAAAAACCGGGCATTTCCTTCCTGGTGTTATTGAAGCGCCTGCTATCAGGCCGTCCGTCATGAAGCTCAGCATTGCAGCGGAAAATTCATGATAGTCGCTTGAGGGAATATTCCTCTGGAGGTATTTTGTTGTCATGGTCAATCAGCTTTTGTGCCGAGTTTCTTGCTGACTTCGAGGGTTTTCATGAAAGGGTTCAGGACGAACTGCTCGCACAATTGAGGTTGCTTGAGAGTCGCGGGCCTGCCCTTGGGCGGCCGCGAGTGGATACATTGAATGGATCTTGACACCACAACATGAAGGAGCTGCGGTTTGACGTTATGAACGGTGTCTGGCGGGTGGCTTTTGCGTTCGATCCCAAGCGTCGCGCCGTTATCCTGGTTGCGGGTGACAAGGCCGGAGTCAGCCAGCAACGGTTTTATCGAAATTTGATTCGGCGCGCCGATGAGCGCTTCGACAGGTATCTGTCAGGAGGTGAAGAACATGTCTAGAACACTTGATGAAGTCATCTACAGTCTTTCCCCCGAACGAAGGGCGCGTGTCGAACAACGCGGACGTGAGTTGATTCGCGAGGAAATGACCCTGCAGGCGTTGCGCAAACAGTTGGAGTTGACCCAGGAAGGTATGGCCGGACGTCTGGAGATTCGTCAGGCGAATATTTCCAAGATTGAAAAGCGCAGCGATATGCTGATTTCGACCCTGCGCAACTATGTCGAGGCAATGGGCGGAAAACTCGAGCTTGTTGCACATATGCCTGATCGCGGGCCTGTGACCCTTGAAGGCTTCACTGACAGTATGGCTAGACATAAATAGCGTACTCGTCGCTTCGCGCGACGGGCGGAGGCCTCAGGCTTTGGTCCCCGTTCGACTTCGGGTATGATACTGGCCCTTTTTGAATCACCTGCCAGGCGATTTCCCATGACCAACCAGGCCGCCGAAGTCGCGAAACGCCGCACCTTCGCCATTATTTCCCACCCCGATGCGGGTAAGACCACCATCACCGAGAAGCTGTTGCTGATGGGCAAGGCGATTGCCGTTGCCGGTACGGTGAAATCGCGAAAGTCCGACCGCCATGCCACCTCCGACTGGATGGAAATGGAGAAGCAGCGTGGTATTTCCATCACCACCTCGGTGATGCAGTTCCCCTATCGCGAGCACATGATCAACCTGCTCGACACCCCGGGCCACGAAGACTTCTCGGAAGATACCTATCGCACCCTCACCGCCGTCGACTCGGCGCTGATGGTGCTCGACGGCGGTAAGGGCGTCGAGCCGCGGACCATCGCCCTGATGGACGTCTGCCGCCTGCGCGACACGCCGATCGTCAGCTTCATCAACAAACTCGACCGTGACATCCGCGACCCGATCGAACTGCTCGACGAAATCGAAGCGGTATTGAAGATCAAGGCGGCGCCGATCACCTGGCCGATTGGTTGCTACCGCGACTTCAAGGGCGTGTATCACCTGGCCGGCGACTACATCATCGTTTACACCCCGGGCCACGGCCACGAGCGGACCGAGGTGAAGATCATCGAGAAGCTCGACTCCGATGAAGCCCGCGCCCACTTGGGCGACGAGTACGAGCGCTTCCTCGAGCAGCTGGAGCTGGTACAGGGCGCTTGCCACGAGTTCGACCAGGACGAGTTCATGCGCGGCGAGCTGACCCCGGTGTTCTTTGGTACCGCCCTGGGCAACTTCGGTGTCGACCATGTGCTCGATGCCGTCGTCGACTGGGCGCCACGCCCGCTGCCGCGCGAGGCCAACGAGCGCGCCGTCGAGCCGACCGAAGAGAAGTTCAGCGGTTTCGTCTTCAAGATCCAGGCGAACATGGACCCCAAGCACCGCGACCGTATCGCCTTCATGCGCATCTGCTCCGGCCGTTACGAAAAAGGCATGAAGATGCGTCATGTGCGCACCGGCAAGGACCTGCGCATCGGCGACGCGCTGACCTTCTTCTCCTCCGAGCGTGAGCAACTGGAAGAGGCCTGGGCCGGCGACATCATCGGCCTGCACAACCACGGCACCATCCAGATCGGCGATACCTTCACCGAAGGCGAGGCCCTGGGCTTCACCGGTATCCCGCACTTCGCTCCGGAACTGTTCCGCCGCGTGCGCCTGAAAGACCCGCTCAAGTCCAAGCAACTGCGCCAGGGCCTGCAGCAGCTGGCCGAGGAAGGCGCGACCCAGGTGTTCTTCCCCGAGCGCAGCAACGACATCATCCTCGGCGCCGTCGGTGTGCTGCAGTTCGATGTGGTCGCCAGCCGCCTGAAGGAAGAGTACAAGGTCGAATGTGCCTACGAGCCGATCACCGTCTGGTCGGCGCGCTGGATCAGCTGCGACGACAAGAAGAAGCTTGAGGAATTCAAGAACAAGGCCGTGGAAAACCTGGCCATCGACGGCGGTGGTCACCTGACCTACCTGGCGCCGACCCGGGTCAACCTGGCGCTGATGGAAGAGCGCTGGCCGGATGTGAAGTTCCGTGCCACCCGCGAGCATCATTGATCGCCAGACCCCGCCGCTTCACTGCGGCGGGGTCGCTTCCCTTCAAGGGTGCGGTTCTGCGCCCAACCGGTAGATCAGCAATGCCAGGCTATCGGCGTTGAACAGCATGATCTGCGCGCGTTTTTCGCTGTCATTCAGAAACACCTGACGAGCCTGCTGCAGATCCTGCGCGCCGGTGATCTTCAGGATCAGTTTCTTGCCTTTGCGATCGCTGCGGCGCAAGTCGCGCAACCTGCCTGTGTCTTCATCGAATACCTTGAACAGCTTGTTTATCGGGGTCATGGCACTGAAGCCGCTGTCGTGGGCTCGCTCCAGCCAGTCGCGCTCGGGGCTGCTGATCAGCCAGTCGGCGTAAGGGGCAACACCCAGGGTGTAGGTGATGTCTCGGGTCTGGCAAGCCAGGTGGGACAGCTCGTGCAGCAGGGTAAAGGCGCGGGTGAGGTTGGCTGCTTGAGGCTGGGCGTAGCGGCCTTGCAGGGGGAGCTGGTTGATGGTCGGATTGTCGAAGAAGGCGTCGAGCAGAAAGATCTGCCGGCTGCGGTCGGCCGGGTTGACGAAGGCGCTGGCATCGATAGGCGCGCCAACCCTGCTGCCCATGACGTAACGCATGGAATAGGCGGGCGAGTAGTTGCGTGACAGCAGCATCCTCAGCAATTTTTCTATCGGTTTGCTTACGTGCATCAGCAGCGCATCGGACACATCCGCCACATTGAAAAAGTCCCTCAGAACCTTGGCCGTTTGCTGTGGCAACTGGCCTGCCGTGGTGCGACTGATGTTGTAGTGGCAATTCACCAGGTAGCTCACCGCTGTATCGTGTGCTTCTCGGATGAGGTTGCCGCGATAAGGGTTTACTCGCTGGATCTGCGCCATACCCACCGCGAGTATCGCTATCTGTTCCCGGGAGACCACCCGACGGGTAAAGCGGCCACTGAGGTCGCTCAGTACCCCGCCAGACTCGGCCAGACCTGGCCTTTGACCTGTTGTTGCTGTATCCAGGTTTTTCCAGAATGCCTCGACCGACCGCACCTTACCCTCGCCTTGGCCGACCAGCAGCCCCTGCACCAGCGCCGCACAGAGCTCGGCCAGTGACTGGCTCCAGGTGTTGCGATCAAGTTTATCCAGGGTTTGCAGCACGCTGGTTTCTGTCTGGAATATACCCAGCAGCGTGCCCAGCCTGCCGGGCAGGAACATGCCCACTTGCAACCCGAGCTGGCCGAGCAGGTTCTTCAGTGTTTGCCAGCGGGCTTCTTCGAGGGTTATCAACTGGGCGTGCGCCATGTCCTGGAGCAACTGGGCGTTATCCAGGAACAATTGTTTGAACAGGTTGCCTGCGAGCGGACGCCAGGCCAGGGTGATAGGGCCGGGGCGGGAAAACGGCAGGTCGAAATCCGATTCCACACTGAATGGCAGGTGCGGCTCTTCAAAGCCGCCGCGTGCATAGCGCTTGCGCATCTGCGCTGGCATACGCCCGAGTAGCAGGGCCTGAAACGCTGGTGTGGTCCTGATCTTTTTCAGCAGGTCGCGGCTATCGGCAAATTGCCGATAGGCCTGGCGGCTGTCGTAAGGGCTGTACAGCACCAGCGGGCCCGCCTGCTGATTACCGATCAGGTACAGGCCAGGCACCGGGTCCGGTTCAAGCCCGCTATCGGCCACCAACAGCAGTGGTGTCATGTGCTGTGTGCGGTCTTCTGGCAGTTCCAGTACCTGGGTAACCGTCTGTAGCGCTGCGCCATCGAGCTCGCCCTTGAGGCGGGCACGCCAGGCCGCTTCGAGCATTTGCCCGGGCAGCTGCCGGCAGAAGGTTGCCAGGCGCCGGGCATAGTCGGGGTCGTGTTCGGCGAATTTCTGCTGCAGCAGGCGCTGGTAGTGGCCGCCAATATCCAGCGCCTTGGCCACCATGCGAACGTACTGGCTGCGCAAGGTGGGTGGCAGCAGCTCACCCTTCTGGTCGGTCACCAGGATGATTGCGTTGTCCCAGTCACGGTAATGATCGAGTGCATAGTCAACCAGGGACTGGCGATGGCGCACGTAACTGGCTGGCAGCGACAAGGGGATTTCCCCAGGTAAAGGCGGCGCAGTGATCCAGCGGTTGGTGGTGACCTGGATAGCTTCAGGGCGGTAGTGGCCGGGGCCGAAATCCTGGTCCAGACGCTGTTGCAAGTGTTCCCGGGCATAGGTGTCGATCGCGGGGATATCGAACAGATAATCCTCGGTGGCGCCCAGCAGGTTTTTTGCCAGCACCCGCAAGTAGGCGTGTTGATCGTTCGTTGATGCCTTGCGCAGCCACTCGGGAGCATGGGCTGCAATGGCCTGCGCCCTGGCGCGATCCTGCAGGTTGCGCAGAGTTGTGCCGATGGCATCGGCGTCGCTGATATGACGGTTGAATGCCTTGACTGTATTGCCCGGCAGCCTCGCTGCGATGGCCCGGTCGTACAGCGCCAGAACCTGTGTCTGGCGCGAGGGCAGCGAAGTGGGCGCAAACGCGACGTCGAGGCGTTCGGCCAGCTTGGCGATCAGGGTAAGCAAATGCTGCTGGTAGTCACGTAGCTGTTGATCGTCTTGCATCAACACCGCTTGCAGTTGCTGGCGAAGGCTCTGGCGCACGCGTTGGGCACAGTGGCTGATCAACGCCGGGGGCAGCAATGGCAAGGTGGTCGGCAGCTCAGCCGCGGTCGCGGCGCTGGAGTGCCATAGCGTGTTGTCGGCGGGGTGCCAGACCAATTCGATCAGGGACAGGACCGGTGCACTGCGGTGTTCCGGTTGCACGGTAATGGCGTGCAAGGGAGGGCCATTTTCCAGAAAGCTGGACAGCTCGCGTTTCATCAGTGCCCGGGTGATCGAGTTGAGGCTCGGGCGCTGGATGAGCACGCGGTGATACTCCGCCACCAGCAGTTCCAACTGAGCTTCTGTCGAGGCCGCATCCGGGTTGCCATCGCCGAGGAAGCTGGCAATCCGTTGCAAGGTGGCCGTTGAAGGTGGTGCTTGCTGTGCGTATCGCGGGGTGGCCTGTTCGGCTAGCCGGTCATTGATCGTCAGCATCAGGCTGTCAAACAGCGGTGTGTTTACCAGGTTGACCTGAAAGTCCACGGCGGGGTGGCGCTGCAAGTGCTGGCGATGCGCCGCCGGTGCGTACCGCAGGATCTTACCGATCAGCGTGGGATGATCCTGCAGACTCAGCAACGCCTGTTTGACCTGACGCCGGTTGGCGAAACGCTGCAGGCCGATGTCGGGGTTGTAGATGAACACTTCAGGCCAGTCGGCGCGGCTGAGCAGGAAGGTGGTGTCCAGCGCGATGGCCTGGCCATCGTCGGTCAGTGTATCCAGGCGGTCGACGCGCAGTGCCGGATCATGACCGAGGCGTTGCAAGGATTGGCGTTGCGCATCGCTCAGCGGTTGCCGGGCATCAAGTTGTTCGAGCAGAAGCCTGAAGCCTGCGCGCAGGGCATCCGGGTGGAAGTAGGGCAGCTTGGTAGACGTCATGAAAGGCTCCCGGCGGTAGATCGCAACCGGGGGCCGATCCCCGCGGCAATCGCCGGAGATTGCCGGGGGCAGGCAGGCAGGAGGCGTTATTTATATCAATTGCCGGCCTTGATGCTGGTCCAGATCCGCGTGCGGATGCGGTCGATTTTCGCTGGCATCGCCTCCAGGGCGAAGAGCTTGCCGAGCATCTCGTCGCTCGGGTAGATCATGGTGTTGGCCTTGAGCGCCGGGTCGACCAGGGTGTCGGCTTTGAGGTTGCCGTTGGCGTACTGCACATGGTTGCTGATGTTGGCCATCACCTCGGGCTGCAGCAGGTAGTTCATGTAGGCGTAACCGGCTTTTTCGTCCGGTGCATCAGCCGGCATGGCGACCATGTCGAACCACATCGGCGCGCCTTCTTTGGGAATCGAGTAGCCGACCTTCACGCCGTTGTTGGCTTCTTCGGCGCGGTTCCTGGCTTGCAGTACGTCGCCGGAGAAGCCCACCACCACGCAGATGTCGCCGTTGGCCAGGTCGCCGGTGTACTTGGATGAGTGGAAGTAGCTGATGTACGGGCGCACCTTCATCAGCAGTTGCTTGGCCTTGTCGTAATCCTCGGGCTTCTGGCTGTGGTGCGGCAGGCCCAGGTAATTGAGGGCGATCGGCAACAGCTCCGGGCCGTTGTCGAGCACCGCCACGCCGCAGCTTTTCAGCTTGCTGATGTACTCGGGTTTGAAGATCAGGTCCCAGGAATCCAGCGGGGCGTTGTCGCCCAGCACTGCCTTGACCTTGTCGATGTTGTAGCCGATCCCGGTACTGCCCCACAGGTACGGGAAGCCGTACTGGTTGCCTGGGTCGTTGACCTCCAGGGCTTTGAGCAACACCGGATTGAGGTTCTTCCAGTTGGGCAGCTGGCTCTTGTCCAGTTGCTTGAGCGCCTTGCCCTGGATCTGCCGGGCCATGAAGTGGTTGGACGGGAACACCACGTCATAGCCGGAGTTGCCGGTCATCAGCTTGCCGTCGAGGGTTTCGTTGCTGTCGAACACGTCGTAGGTCGGCACGATGCCGCTGGCCTGCTGGAAGTTCTTCAGGGTGTCGGGGGCGATGTAGCTGGACCAGTTGTAGATTTTCACCGAGTCAGCCGCCTGGACGACCGAGGCGGCCAGCAACAATGGTGCAAAGAGCAATGGGCGCATGTCTGGATTCCTTGCTTGGTCTGTTTTTTATCGAAGGAGGCAGGCGATCAAATGATCAGAAAATCAGCACGTAGGTCTTGCGCACGGTCTCCTGGATGTCCCAGGTGCCGGTGCTGTTGGCCGGCAGCATGATCGCGTCACCGGCTTCGATGGTCAGCGGCTCGCCGCCATCAGGGGTGAAAGTGCAGCGGCCCTTGATGAAGTGGCAGAACTCCTGCTGGACGATCTGCCGGCGCCAGCGCCCCGGGGTGCATTCCCAGATGCCGGTTTCGACGCCGTCGCTGCGCTCGACGCTGGTGACCGAGGCGATCGAGACCGGCTCGCCGAGCGGTACGGCCACCGGGTTGGATTCGGCCAGGGTGACAGTGCCGGTGTTCTTGAACTGGGTAATGCTCATAGCGGTGAATCCTGTGCAGGGGGATCGAAAAGTCAGCGCATGAAACCTTCCATGAAGTCCGCCACGCCGCTGGCCAGGCGTCGGCGCCAGGGGGCGCTGGCCGGGTTGGCGAGGGTCTGGTCCTCATGGACGAAACTCTTGATGATCGCGTTGTAGCCCAGCCAGCGGCAGGGTTCCGGCTCCCAGCCGGGCAGACTGTGCAGGGCGCGGTCGTGGCTGGCCCAGGGCTGCTCGGTGAGCGGGCTGCGCCGTTCGAGGATCAGCTCGGCCAGGGTCCGCCCGCCCAGGTTGCTGGCGCCAACGCCTTCGCCGCCATAGCCGCCGGCCAGGGCGATGCCCTGTTTGCGATCACAGAACATGTGCGGCTGGAAGCGCCGGGCCATGCCCAGGTTGCCGCCCCAGGCGTGGGTGATGTTGACGTTCTTCAGTTGCGGGAACAGTTCGCCGAACAAGTAGCGGCGCAGTTCGATTTCACTCTCGGTGAGGTCGAAGTTGTCACGCAGGCGGCCGGCGAAGCGGTAGCCGCCGCGGGCGCCGAACACCAGGCGGTTATCCAGGCTGCGCTGGCCGTAGGTGACCTGGCGGCTGTTCTCGCTGAAGGCCTGGCCATGGTTGAGGCCGATCTGCTCCCAGATCTGTTCGGACAGCGGCTCGGTGGCCACCAGCAGGCTTTGCACCGGCATCTGGTAGCGGCCCAGCGGCGGCAGGTTGACCGAGTAGCCTTCGACTGCTGGCACCAGCCATTGGCATTTGATCCGTGCCTGCAAGGTGCGTGCTTCACCGGAGCGCCACTGGGTCACGGGGCTGTTCTCATACAGCTTCACGCCCATGGCCTCTACCGTGCGGGCCAGGCCGCGTACCAGTTTGGCTGGCTGGATAGTGGCGACGTTGGGGTTGAAGATCGCGCCATAGGGGCGGCTGATACGCAGCTGCGATTCCAGCTCATTAGGGCTCAGCCAGCGGTAGTCGGCTTCGTTCAGGCCCTGTTTATAGAGTTTGTTCAGGTAGGCGCGCAGGCTGGTTTCCTGCTCGGGGTAGCGCGCGGCGCAGTACAGCACGCCGCCTTTGCGGTAGTCGCAGTCGATGCCTTCGCGTTCGAGCACCTGGGCGACTTCATCGGGGATGCCGTGCAGCAGGTCATAGGCGGCGCGCCGCTGCTCGGGCGTGCAGCCGGCGAGCAGGCGGTCTTCACCGAGCAGGTTGCCCATCAGCCAGCCGCCATTGCGCCCGGAGGCGCCAAAGCCTGCAATCTGCGCTTCGACGATGGCAATGTTCAGTTGCGGTGCCAGGCGCTTGAGGTAATAGGCGGTCCACAGCCCGGTGTAGCCAGCACCGATGATGCAGACGTCGACGTCCAGATCCTGTTGCAGCGCGGGGCGTGCGCTCAACGGCTCATCGAGTTGGTCCATCCACAGGCTGATACTGCGCCATGCCAGCATTGTTCGGCTCCACATCGGTAACGGTCTGTGGCGATCCTAGAAGCTTGCGGGGGGCTGTGTCTTACGTGCGTGCACGCAGAGAATTCTGTTTCACGTAGGCCTTGGGCGAGAGGCCGGTGTGCTGGCGAAAACACTTGTAGAACGCCGACAGCGAGTTGAAGCCGGCGGCAAAGGCCAGCTCGTCGATGCGCGCAACCGTGGAGGTGCTGCCCAGGATGGTCAGCAGGTGCTGCAGGCGTGCCTGGTTGACGTAGCGATAGAAGCTCTGGCCGAGTACCTGGTTGAGCAGGTAGGAGATCTGGTTGCGGCTGTAACCGCTTTCGCGGGCGACCCGTTGCAGGTCCAGTTCCGGGTCGAGGTAGGGTTGCTGGCGCTGGAAATACTGCTCCAGGTCCTGGGCCATGAAGCTCAGCTGGCGTGGTGACAGGCCCAGGCGGCTGGCGGCCGGGCGCAGGTCATTGTGGCCAGTGTCCTGGCTGGGCGCGCGGACCAGCGAGGCGTACTCGTTGACCCGCCAGATCAGCCCGTCGCGCACGGTGATCGCTTCACTGGACTGGAACGCCACCAGGCCGTCGCCACCGTGCAGGGTGACCTGGTACTGGATGAAGGCGGTGCAGCCATCGACGCGGATGCGGTCGCTGTGGACGATGTCTTCATCGGCTTCGCGAGGCATGCTCACGCGCACGTATTCGCGCAGCTCATCGAGGTGCAGGACGCGGTTCTGGAAGTAGTCGTTGTACTGGATATCGGGGTGATACAAGGCCATGACCCCGTCGAGGTCGCGATGCTTCCAGCACAGGTGGTAGCGCAGGACGGTGGCGGCGGTTTCCGGGGTTTGTTCCGGGCCGTCGGGGATCGGGGATGGGGTCATTGACTGATAGTGCCCCAAGGCTGATCAAGGCTCAACTGCCGTTGGGGCGCTGCGCACCCCAATCGCCGGCAAGGCCGGCTCCCACAGGGTCCGGGACACAGGGAACCTGTGGGAGCTGGCGTTGCCAGCGATGGGCTGCAAAGCAGCCCTTAGAGGAACTGCTCGGCGTAATGGCACGCCACCTGCCGCGTCCCCACTTGCCTGAACGCCGGTTCCTCGGCAGCACAGCGCTCGGTGGCATACGGGCAGCGTTTGTGGAAGGCACAGCCAGGCGGCGGGTTCAGCGGGTTGGGCAGCTCGCCGGAAATCTTGATCTTCGGCTTGAGCGGATCCGGATGAATGGTCGGCGTGGCCGACAGCAAGGCCTGGGTATAGGGGTGCAGCGGCTTGCTGTAGATATCTTCCTTTGGGCCCATCTCCGCCGGTCGGCCCAGGTACATCACCAGCACCTGGTCCGCCACGTGGCGCACCACTGCGAGGTTGTGGGAGATGAACACGTAGGCGGTGTTGAACTCCTTCTGCAGGTCCATGAACAGGTTCAGCACCTGGGCCTGGATCGACACGTCCAGGGCCGAGGTCGGCTCATCGGCCACCAGCACTTTCGGTTGCAGCATCATCGCCCGTGCCAGGGCGATGCGCTGGCGCTGGCCACCGGAGAACATGTGCGGGTAGCGCTGATAGTGCTCAGGGCGCAGGCCGACCTGCTGCATCATCGCCTGGACCTTCTCGCGCCGTTCGGCCCTGGACAGGTTGGTGTTGATCAGCAGCGGCTCGCCCAGCTGGTCGCCGATCTTCTGCCGTGGGTTGAGCGAGGCGTAAGGGCTCTGGAAGACCATCTGCACGTCCTTGCGCAATTGCTTGCGCTCGGCCTTGTTGGCCCCGGCGACTTCCTGGCCGGCAATCTTCAACGAGCCGGAGGACGGCTCTTCGATCAGGGTCAGGGCCCGGGCCAGGGTCGACTTGCCACAGCCGGACTCGCCGACCACCGCCAGGGTCTTGCCGGCTTCCAGTTCAAACGACACACCGTTGAGCGCGCGCACCAGGGCGTGGCCCTTTAACAGGCCACGGGAAACTTCGTAGTGACGGGTCAGTTCACGGGCGGTAAGGACGACGGTCATTACGCCACCTCCTGGTTCAGCGGGTAGAAACAACGCACCTGGCTATGGGCCTGGGGATCGAGGGTCGGGCGTTGCCGACGGCAGTTTTCCTGCACATAGGGGCAGCGCGGTGACAGCAGGCAACCTTCGGGGCGGTCATAGCGGCCGGGGACGATGCCCGGCAGGGTCGCCAGGCGCTCGGCGCCTTCGCTGTGCTCGGGAATCGCCGCCAGCAGCGCTTCGCTGTAGGGGTGGGCGGGCACGTCGAACAGTTCCGGCACCTGGCCGACTTCCACCGCTTGGCCTGCGTACATCACGCACACCCGCTTGGCGGTTTCGGCGACCACGGCGAGGTCGTGGGTGATCAGGATCAGCGCCATGTTCTGCTCTTTCTGCAGGTTCAGCAGCAGCTCCATGATCTGCGCCTGGATGGTCACGTCGAGGGCGGTGGTCGGCTCGTCGGCGATCAGCAGCTTGGGTTCGCCGGCAATCGCCATGGCGATCGCCACACGCTGGCTCATGCCACCGGAAAGCTGGTGCGGGTAGGCGTCCAGGCGGCTTTCGGCACCCGGGATTTCAACCTTCTTGAGCAGCTCCAGGGCACGCTGGCGGGCCGCCTTGCCGCGCAGGCCGAGGTGCTGGCGCAGCACTTCCTCGATCTGGAAGCCCACGGTGTAACTGGGGTTGAGGGCGGTCATCGGGTCCTGGAAGACCATGGCCATATCCTTGCCGACCACCTTGCGCCGTTGCCGGCCGCTGAGCTTGAGCATGTTGGTGCCATCGAAGGTCAGGGCGTCGGCGGTGATCCGCCCGGGGGCGTCGATCAGGCCCATCAGCGCCATCATGGTCACCGATTTGCCCGAGCCCGATTCGCCGACAATGGCCAGGACCTCACCTTCATTGACCGTCAGGTCCAGGCCATCGACCACCGGTACCGCATTGGCGTCGCCAAAGCGCACATTCAGATTGTTGATTTGCAGAAGTGACATGGCGATCTCCTCAGGCGGCATTCTTGAGTTTCGGGTCCAGCGCATCACGCAGTCCGTCACCCATCAGGTTGATTGCCAGCACGCTGAGCAAAATGGTCAGGCCAGGCAGGCTTACTACCCACCAGGCGCGTTCGATGTAGTCGCGGGCCGAGGCCAGCATGGTGCCCCACTCGGGGGTTGGCGGCTGTACGCCGAGGCCGAGGAAGCCCAGGGCGGCGGCGTCGAGGATTGCCGAGGAGAAGCTCAGGGTGGCCTGCACGATCAGCGGTGCCATGCAGTTGGGCAGCACGGTGACGAACATCAGCCGTGGCAGGCTGGCACCGGCCAGGCGTGCGGCGGTGACGTAGTCGCGGTTCAGTTCGCCCATTACCGCGGCGCGGGTCAGGCGCACATAGGACGGCAGCGAGACGATGGCGATGGCGATTACGGTATTGATCAGGCCAGGGCCGAGGATGGCGACAATCGCCACGGCCAGCAGCAGCGAGGGCAGGGCCAGCATCACGTCCATCAGGCGCATGATCGACGGGCCGAGGATGCGCGGGAAGAACCCGGCCAGCAAACCGAGGAAGATCCCCGGGATCAGCGAGATCACCACCGACGACAGGCCGATCAGCAGCGACAGGCGCGAGCCCTGGATCAGTCGCGAGAGCAGGTCGCGGCCAAGCTCGTCGGTACCGAGGATGAACTGCCAGTTGCCGCCTTCCAGCCACACCGGCGGGGTCAGCAGAAAATCACGGTATTGCTCGCTGGGGCTGTGCGGCGCGACCCAGGGCGCGAACAGTGCGCAGAATACGATCAGGCTCATGAACATCAGCCCGGCGACCGCGCCCTTGTTGCGTGAAAAGGCTTGCCAGAACTCCTTGTACGGCGAAGGGTAGAGCAGGCTCTGGTCGACGGCGGTGGCCGGGGTGGTGACAGATTTTGGAAGTGGGGTAGTCATGACGAGGCCCTCAGCGCTGATGACGGATGCGTGGGTTGGCCAGGCCGTAGAGGATGTCCACGACGAAGTTGACCAGGATCACCAGGCAGGCAATCAACAGGATGCCGTTCTGTACCACGGGGTAGTCACGGGCGCCGATGGCTTCGATCAGCCACTTGCCGATGCCCGGCCAGGAAAAGATGGTTTCAGTCAGTACCGCACCGGCGAGCAAGGTGCCGACCTGCAGGCCGAACACGGTCAGCACCGGGATCAGCGCATTGCGCAGGCCGTGCACGAATACCACGCGGGCCGGCGACAGACCTTTGGCGCGGGCGGTGCGGATGTAGTCCTCGCGCAGCACTTCGAGCATCGAGGAGCGAGTCATCCGCGCGATCACCGCCAGCGGAATGGTGCCCAGAACAATGGCCGGCAGGATCAGGTGCATCACTGCGTCCTTGAAAGCGCCTTCTTCGTCGCTGAGCAGGGTGTCGATGAGCATGAAACCGGTTTTCGGCTCGATGTCATAGAGCAGGTCGATGCGCCCGGACACCGGGGTCCAGCCCAGGCTCACGGAGAAAAACATGATCAGGATCAGGCCCCACCAGAAGATCGGCATCGAATAGCCGGCAAGGGATATGCCCATGACCCCGTGATCAAACAGCGAGCCACGCTTGAGCGCGGCAATCACCCCGGCCAGCAGGCCGATCACCCCGGCGAAAAGCAACGCCGCCATGGCCAGTTCCAGGGTCGCCGGGAACAGCGCGAGGAACTCGGTCCAGACGCTTTCACGGGTACGCAGCGATTCGCCGAGGTCACCCTGGGCGAGCTTGCTGACGTAGTCCAGGTACTGTTCGGGCAGCGGTTTGTTCAGGCCCAGTCGCTCCATGGCCTGGGCGTGCATTTCCGGGTCGACCCGCCGTTCACCCATCATGACTTCAACCGGATCGCCGGGTATCAGCCGTATGAGCGCAAACGTCAGCAAGGTGATGCCGAAGAAGGTCGGGATCAGCAATCCCAGTCGCCGGGCAATAAAACTAAACATCTTCTGGAGTACCTCATCAGCCGGTCAGGCATGCCCGCCGGCACCCGGGTGGGGCGCTGGCGGTCGTTCTTGTTCTACTTCACCTGGGTAGTGGCGAAGTTGTTATTGGTGAGGGGGTTGATGTGGTACCCCTCAACGTTGTCGCGCATGGCGGTAAACATCTGCGGATGGGCCATGCTGATCCACGGTTGATCTTCATCGTACACCGCCAGGGCCTTCACATAGAGCGCTGCGCGCTCATTGTTGTCGGTAACCTCGCGGGCCTTGGTGATCAACTGCTGGAAGGTTTGATTGCACCAGCGGGCATAGTTCTCGCCACTTTTCACCGCGTCGCAACTAAGCAGCGGGCTGAGGAAGTTGTCCGGATCGCCGTTGTCGCTGGCCCAGCCGGTCGACACCATGTCGGCCTCGCCCTTCTTGGCCCGGCGCAGCATCTCGGCCCATTCCATCACGCGGATATCGACAGTCAGGCCGATCCTGGCCAGGTCTGCCTGGAGCATTTCGGCGCTCAGGCGCGGGTTGGGGTTGGTCGGGCCGCCGCCGTTGCGGGTGAACAGGGTCAGCACCGTGCCTTCGGGTACGCCGGCTTCCTTGAGCAGAGCACGGGCCTTGTCGAGGTCGCGGGGCGGGTTCTGGTTGTCGGTGTTGTAGCCGATCATGCTGGGCGGATACGGATTGACCGCGACCAGCGCGTTGCCCTTGCCGAACAGCTGGTCGACGTGGGTCTGGCGGTCGAAGGCGATGTTGATGGCTTTGCGCACGCGCACATCGCTCAGGTACTTGTGTTCGGTGTTGAGCGAGATGTAGCCGGTGGTCAGCGCTTCCATCTCGGCCACTTTCAATTTGGGGTCGGCCTTGATGCTGGGGATGTCATCGGGCTTGGGGTACAGCGCCACCTGGCACTCGTTGGCCTTGAGCTTTTGCAGGCGCACGTTGTTGTCGCTGGCGATGGCGAAGATCAGCGCATCGGCCGGTGGCTTGCCACGGAAGTAGTCCGGGTTGGCCTTGTAGCGCACCTGGGCGTCCTTGTTGTAGCGCTGGAAGATGAACGGGCCGGTGCCGATCGGCTTGTTGTTGAGGTCGCCGGTCTTGTTGGCCTTGAGCAACTGGTCGCCGTACTCGGCTGAGTAGATCGAGGTGAAGGCCATGGCCAGGTCACGCAAAAAAGGCGCTTCGGGCCGGGTCAGGGTGAAAACCACCGTGTGCTCGTCGGTCTTCTCGACGCTTTTGAGCAAATCCTTGAAGCCCATGCTTTCGAAATACGGGAAACCAATGCTGGTCTTGTTATGCCACGGGTGGTTCGGGTCCAGCTGACGTCGGAAACTCCACAGCACGTCGTCGGCATTCATCTGACGAGTGGGGGTGAAATAGTCGGTGGTGTGGAACTTGACCCCTTCGCGCAAGTGGAAGGTGTAGGTCAGGCCGTCATCACTGATATCCCAGCGCTCGGCCAGGGCCGGCTGGATATCGGTGGTGCCCGGGCGGAAGTCGACCAAACGGTTGAAAATGGTTTCGGCCGAGGCGTCGGCGGTTACGGCGGTGGTGTACTGGACGATATCGAAGCCTTCCGGGCTGGCCTCGGTACACACCACCAGCGGCTTGGCCGAAAGGCCCGCCGCAGCACTCAACAGGACGGCTGCCAGGGCAGCCTGTAGCGGTAGCAGTTTCATGAAACCTCCTGCAATCGAATATCCAGAGTAGTCGCCCCGGTCGATTCGGCGAACCGACCGGGAAACCGCGTTCTAGAGGAAGTTGAAAGGAATGGTGGTGACAATCCGCAGTTCGTCCAGGCTACCGTCGAGCTGGGCCTTGCTGGCCCGGTGCGCGGTGTAGGTGGCGCGGACGGTGGTGTCCTTGAGCGTGCCGCTCTGCACTGCGTAGGTGGTGCCGATACCCCACTCGTAGTGGTTCTCGCCGTCCAGGCCGCGAACGTCGTAGCCGCTGCCGGTGTAGTGGGTGCCGTCGATGCCCCAGCCGCGAGCGTTGTACAGGTTGAACTTGAGGCCCGGCACGCCGTACTGGGCCATGTTCAGCACGTAGGCGATCTGCATCGATTTTTCGTTCGGGCCGTTGAAGTCCGAGAGCAGGGAGTTGGCCAGGAAGATCGCGTTGGTGTCGTGCAGGTAGTCGAAGTACTCGTTGCCGTTGACCTGCTGGTAGGAGAAAGTCAGGTTGTGGGCCTGGTGGGTCAGGCCGAACGACAGACTGTAGGTGTCGTTGTCGATATCGCCAAGCTTGCTTTTGCCTTCATCCTTGGTCTTGTAGTAGTTCAGGCCAGTAGTCAGGCTCAGCACCGCACTGTCGCCCAGTTCATGGCTGGCACCGAAGTAGTACTGGTTCCACAGGTCTTCGACGTTGGACACATAGAAGCTGGTTTTCAGGCTTTTCAGCGGCTGGTAGTTCACACCGGCAATGTTGACGTGGTCGGCTTCGAAGGCGCGATCACCATACTCGGCAACGAATTTGCTGGTGCCCTGTTCGGTCCGGGTCGAGAGCCGGTCGAAGGTACCGATGTCAAACGACAGGTTATCGAACTCTTCGCTGCGCAGGCTCACACCCTCGAAGCTCGACGGCAAGGCACGGTTGCCGATGTAGGCGAGTACCGGGGTGTCCATCGATTGGCGGCCGGCGGTCAGGGTGGTGTTGGAAACCCGCGCCTTGACGTTGGCCAGGCCCATCTTGCTCCACTGGCCGATGACATCGCCGTCGCTGTGGGTCAGGGTGCGGTTGTTCGGCCCGGCTACCGCAGCGCGGCCGCGCTCCAGGGCGATGGCGTTGTAAACGGCGGTCTCGGTGCTGAAGCCGAAGGTGCCTTCGGTAAAGCCTGAGGTGTAGTTGAGGATGGTGCCTTGCACCCAGTTGTCACGGCTGTGGGAGTCGTGCTGGCTGCCGTCGCTTTTGTAGTACTTGAACAACGGCGCGCGGGTGGCGCGTTCGCGGCCATACCAGTTGCGGGTCGAGCCGGACAGGCTTTGGCCTTCGATGAAGCCCTTGGCTTCACTCTGGGCGCTGGTGGCTTTGACGCTGACCGGAACATAGTCCTGGCTGGCGGGTTCGGCCTGGGCCATGGCTGACAGACCACTGAAGGACAGTGCCAGTACTGCGGTTTTGGTTCGTCTCAAGGTAAAGCTCCCTTTTCTTTTCTTTTTTTAGTTACCGCCTGGCCTTGTGAGCTGGGCGTCTTGCCGGTTGGAACAAGGGTTTGCAAACGTTTGCTGCAAGGCAATCGGGCATATTCAGGCTGAATTCACCCGCAGGGGCGCTGCGCACCCACGGGGAGAAAGCGGTTTTTTTATTCGGTACTAACGCCTGAGAAGTTGTTGCGCCCGAAAGGACTTACCTTGAAATCCACGACCTTGGCACTGAGCGGCTGATTGACCGTCGAGTGGGCGATCGGGGTAATGGGCAACTGTTGCTTGAGGCGCTGCTGCGCCTGTTGGTAGAGCGTGGTGCGTTGTTCGCGGTCGGTGATGGTCTTGGCTTTCTTGACCAGGGCGTCGTACTGCGGATCGCACCACATGGAGTAGTTGTTGCTGCCAATTGCGTCGCAGCTGTACAGGGTGCCGAGCCAGTTGTCCGGGTCACCGTTGTCGCCGGTCCAGCCGATCAGCGAGACGTCGTGTTCACCGTCCTTGGTGCGCTTGAGATATTCGCCCCATTCATAGCTGACGATTTTTACCTTGAGGCCGACCTTGCCCCAGTCGGCCTGGAGCATTTCGGCCATCAGCTTGGCGTTGGGGTTGTACGGGCGTTGCACGGGCATGGCCCAGAGGGTGATTTCAGTGCCTTCCTTGACCCCGGCGGCCTTGAGCAACTCGCGGGCCTTTTGCGGGTTGTAGCCGGCATCCTTGATACTGTCGTCGTAGGACCACTGGGTCGGCGGCATGCTGCCCACCGCCAGTTGCCCGGCCTCCTGGTACACCGCCTTAACGATGGCCGGCTTGTTCACCGCCATGTCCATGGCCTGGCGCACTTGAAGTTGGTCGAAGGGTTTGTGCTGGACGTTGTAGGCGATGTAGCCGAGGTTGAAGCCGGGCTTTTCGATAACCTGCAGCTTGGGGTCGCTCTTGAGTGCATCGAGGTCGGCCGGACGCGGATGCAGGGTGACCTGGCATTCGTTCTTGCGCAGCTTCTGGATGCGCACCGACGGGTCGGTGTTGATCGAGAAGATCAACTGCTCGATCTTCACCTGGCTCGGGTCCCAGTAGTCCTTGTTACCTCGGTAACGGATCTGCGAGTCCTTCTGGTAGCGCTGGAAGACGAACGGGCCAGTGCCGATCGGTTTCTGGTTTATGTCGCTGGGGCGCCCGGAGGTCATCAGTTGCCCGGCATATTCGGCCGAGAGCACGCCGGCAAAACTCATCGCCAGGTTCTGCACGAAGGCGGCATCGACGCTGTTGAGAGTGAAGACCACGGTCATCGGCCCGGCCTTTTCGATGCGGGCGATGTTCTTGTCCAGGCTCATGCCGACGAAGTAGGGGAACTCGGTGGGGTAGGCCTTGCGAAACGGGTGTTCGCGGTCGAGCATGCGATTGAAGGTGAACAGCACGTCGTCGGCGTTGAAGTCGCGGCTGGGGGTGAAATCCTTCTTGCTATGGAACTTGACCCCTTCACGCAGGTGGAAGGTGTAGGTCAGGCCATCGTCGGAAACCTCCCAGCTTTTCGCCAGGGCCGGTTTGACGGCGGTTGCGCCGCGTTCGAATTCCACCAGGCGGTTGTAGATTGGCTCGGCGGCGTCGTTGTCGGTGGCGCTGGTGTATTGGGCGGTATCAAATCCTCCTGGGCTGCCTTCGGAGCAGAACACCAGGTTCTTGGCCAGGCCCGCAGGGGCATGGGCGAGCAGGCCGAAGCCCAGCAGCGCTGCATAGATTGGAGTGTGGCGCATGACGATCCCTTCTCTCTTGTTGTTTTTTTCGCGGTCCATGGCGCACAGCCATACGAATCGCGCCGACTCTGCTGCTCCCTTGACGGTAGAGCCATCAAAGCGCTGCAGATAGGTGCGATTACGCAGAGGTGTGTAGGAGGTGTCCGATAGAGCGTGCGACGGTTCCGTGTCGATGCGCTAGCGGCTGACCTGCCAGGCCATCAGGCTGCGGCCCCGGGTGCCGTGTGGCGCTGCGGGGCCGAGCCGGTTGGCTGCTATTTGGTCACGCTGACCCCATAGAAGGAGTTCAAGCCAAACGGGCTGATCTTGAAGTCCTGTACGGTTGAACGCATAGGTTGATACACCGTCGAGTGAGCGATGGGTGTCATCGGAACCTGTTCTTTGAGGATGTGTTGCGCTTGCTTGTACAGCTCGGTGCGCTTGGCCTGGTCGGAGGTGGCCTTGGCTTGCTTGACCAGATCGTCGTACGGCTTGTAGCACCATTTGGAGAAGTTGTTGCCTTCCAGGGCGTCGCAGCCGAACAGGGTGCCCAGCCAGTTGTCCGGGTCACCGTTGTCGCCGCTCCAGCCAATCAGCATGGCGCCGTTTTCGCCGCCCTTGGAACGCTTGATGTACTCGCCCCACTCGTAGCTGACGATCTTGGCCTTGATGCCGACCTTGGCCCAGTCCGATTGCAGCATCTCGGCCATCAGCTTGGCGTTGGGGTTGTACGGACGCTGCACCGGCATGGCCCACAGATTGATCTCGGTGCCTTCCTTGATGCCGGCTTCCTTGAGCAGTTGCTTGGCCTTCTCGGGATCGTACTTGGCGTCCTTGATGGTGGTGTCGTAGGACCACTGGGTCGGCGGCATGGCGTTGACGGCCAGTTGGCCGGCGCCCTGGTACACCGAGTCGATGATCTGTTGCTTGTTCACCGCCATGTCCAGCGCTTCACGAACCTTGAGCTGGGCCATCGGGTTGGGTTCGTTGCTGCCCTTGATCTTGTCCATCACGTTGTAGGCGATGTAGCCGAGGTTGAAACCGGCCTGGTCAGGCATCTTCAGGTTCGGGTCTTTCTTCAGCGGCTCGATGTCGGCCGGGCGCGGGAACAGGGTGACCTGGCACTCGTTCTTTTTCAGCTTCTGCATGCGTACCGAGGCATCGGTGGTGATGGCGAAGATCAGGTTGTCGATCTTCACATCCTCGGGTTTCCAGTAGTCCTTGTTGCCCTTGAAGCGGATCTGCGCGTCTTTCTGGTATTTGCTGAACACGAACGGGCCGGTGCCGATCGGCTTCTGGTTGATGTCGGCAGGCTTGCCCTGTTTGAGCAACTGGTCGGCGTATTCGGCGGACTGGATCGAGGCGAAACTCATCGCCAGGTTCTGGATGAATGCGGCATCGACGCCATTGAGGGTGAACTTGACCGTGTGCTCGTCGATTTTTTCGACCTTGGCGATGTTCTTGTCCATGCCCATGTCGGTGAAGTACGGGAACTCGGTCGGGTACGCCTTGCGAAACGGCATGTCCTTGTCGAGCATCCGATTGAAGGTGAACAGCACGTCGTCGGCGTTGAATGGGCGAGTCGGCTTGAAGAAGTCGGTGGTATGGAACTTGACCCCTTCGCGCAGGTGGAAAGTATAGGTCAGGCCATCGTCGGAAATGTCCCAGCTGGTCGCCAGGCCCGGGATGACGGCGGTGCCGCCACGCTCGAACTGGCTCAGGCGGTTGAAGACGGTCTCGGCTGAGGCATCGAAGTCGGTTCCGGTGGTGTACTGGCCCGGGTCGAAGCCCGCGGGGCTGCCTTCGGAGCAAAACACCAGGTTAGTCGCCGCAAGGGCAGAAGGTGCGCTGGCTAGCAAGCCTGCGCCGACCAGAAACGGAATGACCGCGTGTTTGAGCATGGTGGCCTCATTGTTGTCATTTTTGATTTGAGGGGGCCTTGTGAGCCGACCTGCGGATACTTATGCAGGCCCCATACCCAATGCAACACTCAAAGGGATGGGTGACGGAAAACAGTGGGACGAACGTACAGGAATGTCGCATCCGTATAATTTTTTACGGAGTTGATCGTTTGCGAGGGGGTGTTTCAGGGTGTTTCGAAGACGTTGTCTAACGATCGAGTCAGTCTTTGCACTAATCTGGGGCGCGAGGTGCTACAAGTAACAGGGTTCGCGACAGCCGAAGCTGCCGCGAAACAGCAGAAAAGTAACGTTGCTTACGGCATCTGGACTTCGATGATGCCGTCTGCGCTCATGGTCACATCGCTGGTACCGGCTTCGATTTCCGGAGCGGGGGCAGCGTCGGCCATACCGGCAGCTTTCATCATCATCGGCGCGCTACGGGCATAAGGATGCGGGTAGCCGCTGCTGTTGAGGTTGAGGTTGACCACCTTGTAACCTTTGCCGCCGAGGGCCTCGGTGGCCAGTTGCGCGCGGGCCTTGAAGGCGTTGACGGCGTCCTTGAGCAGGGCGTCTTCGCTGGTCTTGCGCGTGGCCGGGGCGATGGAGAAGTCCATGCCGCCCATCTTCAGGTCCTGCAGCAGGTTCGCGGTGAGTTGCGACAGGGCCGGGAAGTTGGCGCTTTCCAGGCGCAGTTCGGCGCGTTCACGCCAGCCGGTGATCTTCTGGCCCTTGTTGTCGTAGATCGGGTAGCTGTTGCGGCTGCCCTGGCTGATCTTCACATCCTTGACTTCGCGCGCCTGTTTCACCGCCTTGTTCATGGTTTCGGTGATTTCAGTGGCCAGCTTGCCCGGGTCGGTATTCTGCGCTTCGCTGTACAGGGTCACGACCATCAGGTCGCGGGCCACTTCCTTGCTGACTTCGGCACGCAGCGAAATCTGGTTGTAGCGCGGGGCGTCTTCGGCCAGGGCCGGAAGGCTGGCAAGCAAACTGGTGGCCATGACCAGGGCGGCGCTGCTGCGGGTGATAGACATGTATGACTCCTTGAAAGTGAGGCGCGGGCACTGGACACAAGCAGTGCACGCTGGCCCATAGGACTGGCAACAGTGTAGTGAGGTTCAAAATGGCCATCATTGTTATGTAAAAAAGTGTGGCGCTTTGCCGCATCACTGCAGACCAGGCCACAGCTTCGGTATACTCGCGACGATTCGCCTGGAGCACTCATCAGGAGAGCTCATGCTCGCCCCCGTACAAATGCTGTCTGCAACCCGTCAGAACCTCTGGCGCCTGACCTTCATCCGCATCCTGGTGCTTGCCGCCCAGGCCGGCTCGGTCGGTGTCGCCTACTGGACCGAACTGCTACCTCTGCCGTGGCTGTCGCTGGTCATTACCCTCGGCCTGTCGATGCTGCTGTGCGCGTTCACGGCCCTGCGCCTGCGCCTGACCCTGCCGGTCACCGAACTGGAATATGCCTTCCAGCTGGCCTGTGACCTGCTGATCCACAGTGCCTTGCTGTATTACTCGGGCGGTTCGACCAACCCCTTCGTGTCCTATTACCTGGTGCCGCTGGCCATCGCCGCGGTGACCTTGCCCTGGGTTTATTCGCTGATCCTTTCCGGCATTGCCCTGGCTGCCTACAGCTTGCTGCTGGTGCAGTTCTATCCGCTCGAGACTTTCCCCATGGCCCGGGAGAAGATGCAGGTCTATGGCATGTGGCTGAGTATCGCCCTGGCCGCTGCGGTAATTACCTTCTTCGCCGCGAAGATGGCCGAAGAGCTGCGCCGCCAGGAGCAACTGCGCGCCGAACGTCGTGAGGAGGGCCTGCGCGACCAGCAACTGCTGGCCGTGGCCACCCAGGCCGCCGGCGCAGCCCACGAGCTTGGCACGCCGCTGGCGACCATGAGTGTCTTGATCAAGGAAATGCGCCAGGACCACAGCGACCCGCTGCTGCAGGAAGACCTGGCGGTGCTGCAGGACCAGGTCAAGCTGTGCAAGGAGACCCTGCAGAACCTGGTGCGTGCTGCCGAAGCCAACCGGCGCCTGGCGGTCGAGAACCAGGAAGTGACCTTCTGGCTCGACGAAGCGCTCAACCGCTGGCACCTGATGCGCCCCGAGGCCAGCTACCGCTTCCAGCGCCTGGGCCAGGGCGCCGTGCCGCGCCTGGCACCACCGCCGGACCTGACCCAGGCCCTGCTGAACCTGTTGAACAATGCCGCCGATGCCTGCCCGGATGATCTGGAAGTACGCCTGGACTGGGACGCCCAGGACATGGTGATCAGCATCCGTGACCACGGCCCGGGCGTGCCGGCAGCGATTGCCGAATCGATCGGCAAACCCTTCTTTACCACCAAGGGCAAAGGCTTTGGCCTTGGCCTGTTCTTGAGCAAGGCCAGCGTGACCCGTGCTGGCGGCTCGGTAAAACTCTATAGTCATGAAGAAGGCGGTACGCTCACCGAGCTGCGCCTGCCGCGTGACGCGCGAGGAGATGTGTGATGAGTGATGAAATCCAGGTTGAAGGCGAAGAGCTGCCGCACCTGCTGCTGGTTGACGACGACGCTACCTTTACCCGGGTGATGGCCCGGGCCATGAGTCGCCGCGGCTTTCGCGTGAGCACCGCAGGTTCTGCCGAAGAGGGCCTGAAAATCGCCCAGGACGACGTGCCGGACTACGCCACGCTGGACCTTAAGATGGATGGCGATTCGGGCCTGGTACTGCTGCCCAAGCTGCTGGAGTTGGACCCGGAAATGCGCGTAGTGATCCTCACCGGTTACTCGAGCATCGCCACCGCGGTCGAGGCGATCAAGCGCGGTGCCTGCAACTACCTGTGCAAGCCGGCCGACGCCGACGATGTGCTGGCCGCGCTGCTTTCCGAGCACGCCGACCTCGACAGCCTGGTGCCGGAAAACCCGATGTCGGTGGACCGCCTGCAGTGGGAGCACATCCAGCGTGTGCTGACCGAGCATGAAGGCAATATTTCCGCCACCGCCCGCGCCCTGGGCATGCACCGGCGGACCTTGCAGCGCAAACTGCAAAAGCGCCCGGTTCGGCGCTGACTGACTATCGCGGGGCAAGCCCGCTCCTACAGTAGGAGCGGGCTTGCCCCGCGATCAATTTATTGGCCGCCGAGGATCGTTCGATCCACCCGCACTGCCAGTTGCCCGGCCCCGGGCGCGGCATCGAATACCACTTTACCGGTTTCAGCCAGCTTGGCCCGGCCCACCACCACGCCATCGCGCAGCAGCTCCAGGGGTACATCCTTGAGGGACTGGCCCGACGCCAGCTCAATGTTCAGGGTAATGCTCATGAGTGATTTCCTTATCACGGCTGTTGATCGATATAGGTTGTGGTGCCCGCATCCAGCGAGGCGATCAGTTCCGGTGAGCCACCGCGGAACTGGCGGAACAGGTTGCGCGAAACCGATTTGCCGGAGGTGTCCACCGGCACTGTCAGGGTCGGCTGGAAACGCTCGGTCAGTTCGGCGTAGTCGCTCCACGGGCCGATGTAGGACTCGTTGAATCCGTTGACCACACTCACTGCATACCGCACGGCATGGCCGGGCAGCCAGTTAGGCTGGCTCGGTACCTGGGTCTGCCAGCCGTCGGCGCGAATGCTCGGGGCGCCGGCAGGGGCTTCGAGGTAGCCGCTGGGTTTGTTCGGGGTGTAGTCCTTGAGCAGCAGGTAGGTACTCCAGCCCCACCAGTTGTCGATCTGCGCCGGGTCATTGAGATTGTTGACGTCGGCGCGGCGCATCAGCTTGCCGTTGCGCATGGCAAACAACGGCGCGAAGTTGCCGGGGACCTGGCCTTCTACCGCAGCTTGCAGGTCGGCAGCGATGCGCAGGGCGCCGTAGGCTGTCGGCGCCGGCAGATTGCCGGTGTCGAATGCCTGGAAGATCTCATCGGCAGACGCTTGCACCGCCAGGCCCACCTGCTTGCGGTTGGCCACGTCGATGCTGTCGAAGTAGCGCTTGTCGCCATAGCCCCGCCAGGTATCGCCCCGGGCGTTGCGCAGCACCAGCCCGTACTTGCTGTCTTCATCGTGCATGAAGCGCGAAATCAGCGAGCCGAGGTCGGCGGGGGTGACGTTGTCCTTGATCGCCTTGCGCGGTACCCGCACGTGTCCAGCCGAGAACAGGTCGGTGAGGAAGTGGTCGGCGAAGGCGTTCATCGCGTAGGCCAGTTCCAATTGCCCGTCATCGCCACTGGCGCGGGCTTTCACGGCCTGGCGCAGGGCTGCGGTGTGGCCGGCGACATACGCCAGCAGCGCCCATTCACCGAAATGGTCCCAGTTGCTGGCGGCCAGCTTGAGATAACGGCCCAGGGGGAACATCGGCGAAACGAAGCTGCCGCCGCCGGTGATCTTGTTCCATTCTTCCGAGAGGGTGTCGCCCAGCTGGTCGTAGGCTTCATGAGGCTGGCGACCGTCTTTGATTGCCTGATTGGCGGCGGCGATTTCTCGCTGCATCACCGCGAGGATCTTGCCGGCTTCTTCCCGGGAGGCGGGGAGCACGGCCAGCGAATCAAAGGCGGCGGCAAAGCGCTCTACGCGGTCTTCAGCCGTGGCGCCATCGGCAATCGGCCGCTCGGGGATACCGTAGAAGTCGCCGCCCAGGGCGACGATCTGGCCGTAGCTGAGGGTCAGGCCATTGGCCAGGTGCAGGGCGACTTTCCACGCCGGGATCGGCGCGCTGTCATGGCTGAAGCGCAGCAGGGTGTTGTCGCCGATGGCGGTGTGTTCACCGCCTTCGAAGCGCAGTACCGGCTTGCCACTGGCTGGCGGTTTGGTTGCCAGGCCGAGGCGGTGGTACTTGATCGTGTGATGGCCGTCGAGCACCAGCACCAGGCGGGTGTCGGGGCCGGGAATATTGATACCGTTGACGCTGAACAGGGCGTCGAGGTCGGCGACCACAGTGGTGGTGAGCGCCTTCTGGGGGGGCAGTCCAATTTGCAAATCTGACATATTCAACTCCTTTGAGATGTCATGGATTTCGATAAATAACTGTATGTATGTACAGTTGTTTTGATCATATCCAAACCATTTCCTACGTCAACAATTCTTTTTTCTTACGCCGGAATACGATTCATCAACCGGTGGCTGACGTATCATTAGCCCCCTAACGACAGCCATCGGGACCACCCTGCATGCTCGCCCTCTTTATCCAGACGCTGAACATCACGGCGCCGGTGTTCGCCATGCTGTTCATGGGCGTGCTGCTCAAGCGCATCAAGGCCATCAACGACGGCTTCATCCACACCGCGTCGTCGCTGGTGTTCAACGTGTGCATGCCGGCGCTGCTGTTTCTGGGGATCTATCACGCCGACCTGACGGCGGCGGTCAAACCCGGGCTGCTGGTGTTTTTTGTGGTTGCGACACTGGGCAGCTTTGCCCTGGCCTGGGGCCTCGCCTTGTGGCGCTGCCCGCGTGAGGATCGCGGCATCTACACCCAGGGCGGCTTTCGCGGCAACAACGGGGTCATCGGCCTGGCGCTGGCGGCGAGCATGTATGGCGATTACGGCATCTCGCTGGGGGCGATCCTCGCCGGCCTGGTGATCCTGCTGTACAACTCGCTGTCGTCGGTAGTGCTGGCGGTGTACAGCCCGAGCATGAAGTCCGACCCCTGGAGCATCTTCAAGAGTATCCTGCGCAACCCGCTGATCATCAGCGTGCTGCTGGCTACGCCCATGGCCTACGGGCAGGTGCCGCTGCCGAACTGGTTACTGACCAGCGGTGACTACCTGGCGCAGATGACCCTGCCGCTGGCGTTGATCTGTATCGGCGGTACCCTGTCGCTGGCGTCACTGCGCGAAAGCGGTGGCCTGGCGGTCAGCGCCAGCCTGGTGAAGATGATCTGGTTGCCGGTGATCGGCACCCTGGCGGCCTGGCTTTGCGGCTTTCGCGGCGCGGAGCTGGGTATCCTGTTCCTGTACATCGGCAGCCCGACCGCCGCGGCCAGTTATGTGATGGCCCGCGCGGCCAACGGTAACCATGAACTGGCCGCCTCGATCATCGTAATTACTACGCTGATGGCCGCCATAACCACGAATATCGGCATTTTCCTCTTGCAGTGGGGCGGCTGGATCTAGATTCTGTGCCGACAATAAAGCCAACACTGCCTTCCACCTTCAAGGACACTTCATGCAAGAACAGAACCCCCCAGAGCGATTACAGCGCGGGTTGAAAAATCGCCATATCCAGTTGATTGCCCTGGGTGGCGCCATCGGTACCGGCCTGTTTCTCGGCATTGCCCAGACCATCCAGATGGCCGGTCCGGCCGTGCTGCTGGGGTATGCGATTGCCGGCCTGATGGCGTTCTTTATCATGCGCCAGCTGGGCGAGATGGTGGTCGACGAGCCGGTAGCCGGCAGCTTCAGCCACTTTGCCCACCGCTACTGGAACGAGTTCGCCGGTTTTGTTTCCGGCTGGAACTACTGGGTGGTCTATGTGCTGGTCGGCATGGCCGAGCTGACGGCCGTGGGTATCTACGTGCAGTACTGGTGGCCGGACTTTCCGACCTGGGCGACGGCGGCGATCTTCTTCGTGGTGATCAACCTGATCAACCTCACCCAGGTGAAGGTCTACGGTGAGATGGAGTTCTGGTTCGCCCTGGTCAAAGTCATCGCCATCGTCAGCATGATCGGCTTTGGCGCCTGGCTGCTGGCCAGCGGTAATGGCGGGCCGGACGCCAGCGTCGCCAACCTCTGGCAGTACGGCGGCTTCTTCCCCAATGGCTTCAGCGGCTTGCTGATGGCCATGGCGGTGATCATGTTCTCCTTCGGCGGCCTGGAACTGGTCGGTATCACCGCCGCCGAAGCCGACAACCCGCGCCACAGCATTCCGCGCGCCACCAACCAGGTGGTCTATCGCATCCTGATCTTCTACATCGGCGCCCTGGCGGTGCTGCTGTCGCTGTACCCGTGGCAGAAGGTGGTGCAGGGCGGCAGCCCGTTCGTGATGATCTTCCACAACCTGGACAGCAACCTGGTGGCGACCATCCTCAACGTGGTGGTACTGACCGCCGCGCTGTCGGTGTACAACAGTTGCGTGTACTGCAACAGCCGCATGCTGTTCGGTCTGGCCAGCCAGGGTGACGCGCCGCGTGCGCTGCTCAAGGTCAACCGCCGTGGCGTGCCGCTGACGGCCCTCGGTGTTTCCGCCCTGGCCACCGGCTTGTGCGTGCTGATCAACTACCTGATGCCGGGCGAGGCCTTTGGCCTGCTGATGGCCCTGGCGGTTTCGGCGCTGGTGATCAACTGGGCCAGCATCAGCATCACCCACCTCAAATTCCGCCGCGCCAAGCAGGCGTCGGGCGAATCGACCTTCTACAAGAGCTGGGGCCACCCGGTAACCAACTACCTGTGCCTGGCGTTCATCGGTCTGATTCTGGTGGTGATGTACCTGACCCCGCCGATCCGCATTTCGGTCATGCTGATCCCGGCCTGGATCGCCACCCTGGGTGTAGCGTTCTGGTTGAAAAAGAAAGGTCAGAAGGCCGTCGTCGTCAGCAACTGACGGCCTTGCCCGAAGTGATCGATCAGCCCTGCTGGTAGCTGTCGATCACTTCCTGGGCGGCGCGGAAGGCATCGACCGCTGCCGGCACGCCGGCGTACACCGCGCAGTGCAGCAGCGCCTCGCGAATCTCCTCGACCGTACAACCGTTGTTCAGCGCGCCACGCACGTGGCCCTTGAGCTCCTGCGGGCACTTGAGTGCGGTAAGGGCGGCGAGGGTGATCAGGCTGCGGGTTTTCAGCGGCAGGCCTTCACGGCTCCAGACGCTGCCCCAGGCATGTTCATTGACGAAATCCTGCAGCGGCTGGCTGAAGTCGGTGGCATTGCTCAAAGCGCGATCGACGAAGGCATCGCCCATGACCTGGCGGCGAACCTGTTCGCCGGATTTGTTGTTGTCGCCCATGTTGTTTTCCTTAGTGTTGGCGGCGCCAGGCACGCAGGGTGGTGTACAGCAGCAACGCCCCCAGTGCTGGCAATGCGTAGAACAGCATCAATTTTTCAAGTCGGCTGGCCAGCGGCATGCCGGTGGTGAAGGCCACCACATGCAGACCATAAGCCAGGTACAGACAAAGGAACACCAGCCCTTCGGCGCGTGTTACCCGGTAGCCGGAATAGAACACCGGCATTGCCAGCACCGCGACCCCGAGCATTACCGGCAGGTCGAAGGCCAGGGCATTGGGCGAGATCGACAGCGGCTCGGGGGCGACCAGTGCGGTCAGGCCGAGCACCGCCAGCAGGTTGAACAAGTTGCTGCCGATCACGTTGCCCACGGCGATTTCCCGCTCGCCACGCAGGGCGGCGATCAACGAGGTGGCCAACTCCGGCAGCGAGGTGCAGACCGCGACCACAGTCAGGCCGATGACCCGTTCCGACAGGCCCAGGTCCTGCGCCACCTCTACCGCTGCCTCCAGCAGCAGATGGCCGGCGAGGCTGAGCAGGCCAAGCCCGGCCAGCATCAACAGCACACTAGCGAGCCAGAAGCGGCCGCCGCGCTGTGGCCGCGGACCGGGCGCAGGGTAGGTGCGGGCATGGTGGCGGGACTGGTGCCAGAGAATCGCCAGGTAGCCGAACAGGCCGCACAACAGCAGGGCGCCCTCCAGGCGGCCCAGCAGTTCATTGAAGGCAAGGAGGTACACCGCCAGGCTCGCGGCGATCATCAACGGGATGTCCAGGCGCACCAACTGGCGCGAGACCCGCAGCGGAATAATCAGCGCGGCCAGGCCCAGGGTCACGAGGATGTTGAAGATGTTGCTGCCGATCACGCTGCCGACGGCGACATCCGGCGCGCCGGTGTAGGCCGCCTGCAGGCTGACCGTCAGTTGCGGTGCGCTGCTGCCGAATGCCACCAGGCTCAGGCCGATGATCAGTGGCCGTACTTGCAGGCTGGCAGCCAGGCGCAGGGCGGCGCGCACCAGCAGTTCGGCGCCGGCGATCAGCAACAGCAGGCCGATGCTCAGTTGCAGCAGGCTGAAAGTAGGTAATGCGGCCAGGTCGAAAATGGTCGTGCTCCGGGGTCAGGTCAGTCGCTGAGACTTTGTACCCGTACGCGCGCGGTTCCGCTACGGATCATCCCGAGTTTTTCCGCGGCGGCGCGCGACAGGTCGATCAGTCGGCCACGGCTATGCGGCCCGCGGTCGTTGATACGGACCACGACGCTGCGTTCGTTGTTGAGGTTGGTGACCTTCACCCGTGTGCCGAAGGGCAGGCTGCGGTGGGCGGCGGTCATACCGTGCTGGTTGAAGGGCTCGCCACTGGCGGTGCGTTTGCCGTGGTGACGGGAGCCGTAATAGGAGGCGGTGCCGGTCTTGTCGTAACCGCGGGGGTCGATATCGTGGCTGGCGCAACCGGCCAGCAGGCTGAAGAGCGCGAGTGCGCTGAGGGGACGCCACATCAAATCAGTTGCTCCGAGGTGAAGTGATCACCTGTGGGAGCCGGCGTTGCCGGCGATGGGCTGCTCGGCAGCCCCAGAAACTGGCAAGGCTTCGCCTTGCATCGCCGGCAACGCCGGCTCCCACAGGGTAATGCGAACTACCCTTCGAGCTTGCTCTTGAGCAATTGGTTCACTTGCTGCGGGTTGGCCTTGCCCTTGGAGGCTTTCATGGCCTGGCCGACGAAGAAGCCGAACATCTTGCCGCGCTTGGCTTCATCCGCGGCGCGGTACTGCTCGACCTGCTCGGCGTTGGCGGCCAGCACTTCGTCCAGGACCTTCTCGATCGCACCGCTGTCGGTGACCTGTTTCAGGCCCTCGGCTTCGATGATCTGGTCGGCATCGCCGTCGCCGGCGGCCATCTTCTCGAACACCACCTTGGCAATCTTGCCGCTGATGGTGTTGTCGAGGATGCGCTTGAGCATGCCGCCCAGGTGCTCGGCAGTGACCGGCGACTGGTCGATTTCCAGGCCCAGCTTGTTCAGCAGGCTGCCCAGCTCGACCATGACCCAGTTGGCGGCAAGCTTGGCGTCGCCGCACACACCGACCACCTGTTCGAAGTAGTCGGCCTGTTCGCGGCTGGTCGCCAGCACGTTGGCGTCATAGGCCGAGAGGCCGAACTGGCTCTGGAAGCGCTCGCGCTTTTGCGGCGGCAGTTCCGGCAAGGTAGCGCGCACCTCTTCAAGGAAGGCGCTTTCGATGACCACCGGCAGCAGGTCCGGGTCGGGGAAGTAACGGTAGTCGTTGGCTTCCTCCTTGCTGCGCATGGAGCGGGTCTCGTCCTTGTTCGGGTCGTACAGGCGGGTTTCCTGGATGACCCGTCCGCCGTCTTCGATCAGCTCGATCTGGCGCTGCACTTCGGTGTTGATTGCGCGCTCGATGAAGCGGAACGAGTTGACGTTCTTGATCTCGCAGCGGGTACCGAACTCGGCCTGGCCTTTAGGGCGTACCGAGACGTTGCAGTCGCAACGCAGCGAGCCTTCGGCCATGTTGCCGTCGCAGATGCCCAGGTAGCGCACCAGGGCGTGGATGGCCTTGACGTAGGCTACGGCCTCCTTGGCATTGCGCATGTCCGGCTCGGAGACGATCTCCAGCAGCGGGGTGCCGGCGCGGTTCAGGTCGATGCCGGTGGAGCCGCTGAAGTCTTCGTGCAGGCTCTTGCCGGCGTCTTCTTCAAGGTGCGCACGGGTAATGCCGACGCGCTTGACCGTGCCGTCTTCGAGGGCGATGTCCAGGTGGCCCTTGCCGACGATCGGCAGCTCCATCTGGCTGATCTGGTAGCCCTTGGGCAGGTCGGGGTAGAAGTAGTTCTTGCGCGCAAACACGTTGTGCTGGCCGATCTCGGCATCGATGGCCAGGCCGAACATGCAGGCCATGCGCACCGCTTCCTGGTTGAGCACCGGCAGTACGCCGGGCATGCCCAGATCGATCAGGCTGGCCTGGGTGTTCGGCTCGGAACCGAACGTGGTGGCGCTGCCGGAGAAAATCTTCGACTGGGTGGCGAGCTGGGTGTGAATCTCCAGCCCGATGACAACTTCCCATTGCATGTGGTGATCCCTCAGAAGCCGTTAGGTGCGCGAGTGTGCCAGTCAGTCACTTGCTGATAGCGGTGCGCGACGTTGAGCAGGCGGCCTTCGTGGAAATACGGTGCCAGCAGCTGCACGCCAACCGGCAGACCATCGACGAAACCGGCCGGCATCGATAGGCCTGGCAGGCCGGCGAGGTTGGCGGTGATGGTGTAGACGTCTTCCAGGTACTCAGCGACCGGGTCGTTGTTCTTGGCGCCGATCTTCCAGGCCAGGTTTGGCGTGGTCGGGCCGAGGATCACGTCGACATCGTTGAAGGCCGCCATGAAGTCGTTCTTGATCAGGCGGCGGATTTTCTGCGCCTGCAGGTAGTAGGCATCGTAGTAACCGGCCGACAGGGCGTAGGCCCCGACCATGATCCGGCGCTGTACTTCAGGGCCGAAGCCTTCGCCGCGGGAGCGCTTGTACAGGTCGGTGAGGTCGACCGGGCTCTCGCAGCGGTAGCCGAAACGCACGCCGTCGAAACGCGACAGGTTGGACGAGGCTTCCGCCGGGGCGATCACGTAGTAGGCCGGAATGGCGTGCTGCATGTTCGGCAGGCTGATTTCCTTGATCACCGCGCCGAGCTTTTCCAGCTCCTTGACGCTGGCCTGGACCAGGTCGGCGATGCGCGGGTCGAGGCCGGCACCGAAGTATTCCTTCGGCAGGCCGATGCGCAGGCCCTGAAGCGAGGCGTTGAGGCTGGCGCTGTAGTCCGGCACCGGTTCATCGATGCTGGTGGAGTCCTTGGCATCGAAACCGGCCATGCCTTGCAGCAGCAGGGCGCAGTCTTCAGCGGTGCGCGCCAGCGGGCCGGCCTGGTCGAGGCTCGAGGCGTAGGCGATCATGCCCCAGCGCGAAACTCGACCGTAGGTCGGTTTCAGCCCGGTCAGGCTGGTCAGCGCTGCCGGCTGTCGGATCGAGCCGCCGGTGTCGGTGGCGGTGGCGGCAGGCAGCAGGCGCGCGGCAACCGCGGCCGCCGAACCACCGGACGAACCGCCCGGCACGTGCTCGAGGTTCCACGGGTTTTTCACCGCGCCGTAGTAGCTGCTCTCGTTGGCCGAACCCATGGCGAATTCGTCCATGTTGGTCTTGCCCAGGGTCACGGCGCCAGCGTCGGCCAGCTTGCTGACCACGGTGGCGTCATACGGCGCCTTGAAGTTGTCGAGCATCTTCGAGCCGCAGCTGGTACGGATGTCCTGGGTGCAGAACAGGTCCTTGTGGCCGATCGGCGCGCCGAGCAGGGCGCCGCTCTCGCCGGCGGCGCGGCGGGCGTCGGCGGCCCGGGCCTGGCTGATGGCCAGGTCTTCGGTGACGCTGATGAAACTGTTGATTTGCGGATCGAGCTGGTTGATCCGCGCCAGCAGGGCGCGGGTCAGCTCTTCGGAAGAAAACTTCTTGTCGGCGAGTCCGCGGGCGATCTCGGCCAGGGTCAGTTGATGCATGGCAGGCTCTATTCCCTTACTCGATGACTTTCGGAACCAGGTACAGGCCGTTTTCCGTCGCCGGGGCGATGGCCTGGTAGCTGTCGCGATGGTTACTTTCTGTTACCACGTCGGCGCGCAGGCGCTGGGTGGCTTCCAGAGGGTGGGCCAGTGGCTCGATGCCAGTGGTGTCGACCGCTTGCATCTGGTCGACCAGTCCCAGAATACTGTTCAGGGCATCGGTAGTGCGTGGCAGATCGGCTTCATTCAGGCCCAGTCGGGCCAGATGAGCGATCTTTTCCACGTCGCAGCGTTCAAGCGCCATGGGGATCTCCTGGGAAAACAGAAACGGATTTGCTCCGCGATGAGGAACATGCTGGCAGTATTACGGTCATAAGGCCGCGATCATGTGCAGGCTTGCTCGGAAAAACCGCCAATTTAACATATTGGTGCCTTGCCCAAAATCCCCGCCGTTGTTAGAGTTTGCCGCACTTTTTTACCCACGCGTTGCCTAGGGTCACTTTCCCATGTTCAAGAAACTGCGTGGCATGTTTTCCAGCGATCTTTCCATCGACCTGGGCACTGCCAACACCCTTATTTACGTGCGTGAGCGCGGTATCGTCCTGAATGAGCCATCGGTTGTGGCCATTCGTACTCACGGCAACCAGAAAAGTGTCGTCGCTGTCGGTACCGAGGCAAAGCGCATGCTGGGCCGTACGCCTGGCAACATTGCTGCCATTCGTCCGATGAAAGACGGCGTGATCGCCGATTTCAGCGTTTGCGAAAAAATGCTGCAGTACTTCATCAACAAGGTTCACGAAAACAGCTTCCTGCAGCCAAGCCCGCGGGTACTGATCTGCGTGCCGTGCAAATCGACCCAGGTCGAGCGCCGGGCCATTCGTGAATCGGCGCTGGGCGCCGGTGCCCGTGAAGTGTTCCTGATTGAAGAGCCAATGGCCGCCGCCATCGGTGCCGGCCTGCCGGTCGAGGAAGCCCGCGGTTCGATGGTCGTCGATATCGGTGGTGGTACCACTGAAATCGCGCTGATCTCCCTGAACGGTGTGGTTTACGCCGAATCCGTGAGGGTCGGTGGCGACCGTTTCGACGAGGCCATCGTCACCTACGTGCGCCGCAACTACGGCAGCCTGATCGGCGAGTCCACCGCCGAGCGCATCAAGCAGGAAATCGGTACCGCCTATCCGGGTGGCGAAGTTCGTGAAGTCGATGTCCGCGGCCGCAACCTGGCCGAGGGCGTGCCACGTGCCTTCACCCTGAACTCCAACGAAGTGCTGGAAGCCCTGCAAGAGTCCCTGGCGACCATCGTCCAGGCGGTCAAGAGCGCCCTGGAGCAATCGCCGCCAGAGCTGGCTTCGGACATCGCCGAGCGTGGCCTGGTGCTGACCGGTGGTGGCGCCCTGCTGCGTGACCTCGACAAGCTGCTGGCCCAGGAAACCGGCCTGCCGGTAATCGTCGCCGAAGACCCGCTGACCTGCGTGGCTCGCGGTGGTGGTCGTGCCCTGGAAATGATGGACAAACACACCATGGACCTGCTCTCCAGCGAATAAGCCGGAGCCCGCAGTTCACGCCGCCCGGTTTACAGGTAGTGCCCACAGTGCTACCTGTATGTGCTGGGCTGACGTCCGTGTGGGCGTCGTTTTCCGTCAATCCGCAAGCAGGCCGGTGCGTTGCCGTATGAATGACCTCTTGAATCGTCGTCCACGAGGAGCGGCCCATTAAACCGCTTTTCGCCAAGGGCCCTTCGCTGGGCGTACGCCTGCTTGTGCTGGTTGTGCTGTCGATCACCCTGATGGTGGTCGACGCGCGCTTCACCCTGCTCAAGCCGATGCGTAGCCAGATGGGCCTGGTGCTGATGCCGTCCTACCTGGTTACCGATCTGCCGCAGCGCGTGTGGCAGGGGGTTGCCAGCCAGTTTGGCAGCCGTACCGAACTCGCCGCTGAAAACGAAAAACTCAAGACCGAAGCCTTGCTCCTGCAAGGTCGCCTGCAGAAGCTGGCGGCCCTGACCGAGCAGAACGTGCGCCTGCGCGAGTTGCTCAACTCCTCGGCACTGGTCAACGAGAAGGTCGAAGTCGCCGAGCTGATCGGCGTCGATCCCAATCCTTTCACTCACCGGATCCTGATCAACAAGGGCGAGCGCGATGGCGTGGTCCTCGGTCAGCCGGTGCTCGACGCGCGTGGCCTGATGGGCCAGGTGGTTGAACTGATGCCCTACACTTCGCGGGTACTGCTGCTGACCGACACCACCCACAGCATTCCGGTGCAGGTCAACCGCAACGGCTTGCGGGCGATTGCCAGCGGTACCGGCAACCCCGAGCGCCTTGAACTGCGCCACGTTGCCGACACCGCCGACATCAAGGAAGGCGACCTGCTGGTGAGCTCCGGCCTCGGCCAGCGCTTCCCGGCCGGTTACCCGGTGGCCACGGTCAAGGAAGTGATCCACGATTCCGGCCAGCCGTTTGCCATCGTCCGGGCGATTCCGACCGCCGCACTCAACCGCAGCCGCTACCTGCTGCTGGTATTCACCGACAGCCGTTCGCCCGAGCAACGTGCCAGTG
This sequence comes from Pseudomonas sp. 2835, assembly GCF_050435905.1. Lineage (NCBI taxonomy): Bacteria > Pseudomonadati > Pseudomonadota > Gammaproteobacteria > Pseudomonadales > Pseudomonadaceae > Pseudomonas > Pseudomonas sp. 2835. Next base: position 329,229 of record NZ_JBNDLE010000002.1, read on the forward strand.
ATGCCGCGATTGCCCAGGAAGAGGCTGATCGCCAGGGGCTGCCCGCTTCGGCGGCACCTGCTGCGCCTGCCAGCGCCCCGGCTGCGGTGACGCCAGCAACAGCCGCACCCGCCGCACCGGCAACCAGTGCCCATCCGCCCGCCACGGCAGCGCCCGCAGCCCCTGCTGCCGTTCCAGGCGCGCCAGTCATTTCCCAGGAGAGACACTGATGGTAAGCACCCGCAGCCGTAACGGCTGGGTCATCTGGCTGAGCTTTCTGATCGGCATGCTGCTCAGCGTGTCGCCGATGCCGCAGTTCGCCGAAGTGTTCCGGCCGATGTGGCTGGCCCTGTTGCTGGCCTTCTGGACCCTGGCCGTGCCGCACCGGGTCGGCATGACCACCGCGTTCGTCCTGGGCCTGGCCGAGGATGTGCTGTATGGCACCTTGCTGGGTCAGAACGCGCTGGTGCTGACCCTGATCACCTTCCTGGTGCTGTCGTTGCAACAGCGCCTGCGGATGTTCCCGATGTGGCAGCAAAGCCTGGTGATCCTGGTGATCTTCGGCCTGGCCCAGTTGATCCAGCTGTGGCTCAGCGCCCTGACCGGCAACCGCCTGCCGACCCTGGCGCTGATCTGGTCGGCGGTCATCAGCGCCTTGCTCTGGCCGTGGATCAGCTATGGCCTGCGTGGTCTGCGCCGACGCCTGAGCATCAACTGAGCACTCACATTCAACGCTGACAGGGAGACGTCAAGATGACCCTGCTGTACCTGGCCTCTGGCTCGCCACGCCGCCGTGAGTTGCTGACCCAGATTGGTATTCCCTTTACTTCGCTCAGTGCCGCGATCAACGAGACGCCGCTGCCCGCCGAGGCTGCGGCGGCGTACGTTGAGCGTCTGGCGCGAGAGAAAGCCTGCGCCGGCCTTGCGTCGTTGCCCCCGAGTAGCGACAGCCCGGTAGCGGTGCTGGGTGCCGATACCGCCGTGGTGCTCGAAGGTCGAATTCTCGGCAAGCCGCAAAACCGTGAAGATGCCCTGGCCATGCTGGCCGCCTTGTCCGGGCGCGAGCATCTGGTAATGACTGCGGTGGCCGTTGCCGATCATCAACGTTGCCTGAGCGTCAATGTCAGCAGCCGCGTAGTATTTCGTACCATCAGCACCGAGCAAGCCGAGGCCTACTGGGCCAGCGGCGAACCTGCCGACAAGGCCGGCAGCTATGCCATACAGGGTCTGGGGGCAGTGTTCGTACAGCGTCTGGAGGGCAGCTATTCGGCCGTGGTCGGCCTGCCCTTGAACGAAACCGCCGAGCTGCTCGGTCAATTCGGTATCCCCTGCTGGCAGCGCCTGCCGGCCCGTTGAGCGAGGATTAGCCAGAACTGCCCTAGCCAGTCGCCCGCGAGCGATCCATGATTACTGAAGTCCTTTGACGAGAGCTTGCCATGAGTGAAGAGATTCTGATCAACATCACACCGATGGAATCACGCGTGGCGGTGGTGGAGAACGGTGTACTGCAGGAGGTGCATGTCGAGCGCACCCAGCGCCGTGGCATCGTCGGCAACATCTACAAAGGCAAGGTGGTGCGGGTTCTGCCGGGCATGCAGGCGGCCTTCGTCGACATCGGCCTGGACCGCGCGGCGTTCATCCACGCCTCGGAAATCTCCCTGCGCGAGGGCTCCTCGGTCGAGAGCATCAGCGCCCTGGTGCATGAAGGCCAGAGCCTGGTGGTGCAGGTGACCAAGGACCCGATCGGCTCCAAGGGCGCGCGCCTGACCACCCAGCTGTCGATCCCGTCGCGTTACCTGGTGTACATGCCGCGTACCAGTCATGTCGGCATTTCCCTGAAGATCGAAGACGAGGCCGAACGCGAACGCCTCAAGCAGGTGGTGACTGACTGCATCGCCCAGGAAAACATCCAGGACGCTGGCGGCTTCATCCTGCGTACCGCCGCCGAAGGCGCCGGGGCCGATGAAATCCTCATGGACATCCGCTACCTGCGCAGGCTCTGGGAACAGATCGGCGCGCAGATCAAGACCGTCGGCGCGCCAACCGAAATCTACGAAGACCTTGGCCTGGCCCTGCGCACCCTGCGCGACCTGGTCAACCCGAAGATCGAGAAGATCCGCATCGACTCGCGGGAAACCTTCCAGAAAACCACACAGTTCGTCGCTGAACTGATGCCGGAAATCGCCGATCGTCTGGAACATTACCCGGGCGAGCGACCGATTTTCGACCTCTACGGCGTCGAAGACGAAATCCAGCGCGCCCTGGACCGCAAGGTGCCGCTCAAGTCCGGCGGCTACCTGGTGGTCGATCCGGCCGAGGCGATGACCACCATCGACGTCAACACCGGGGCCTTTGTCGGCCACCGCAACCTCGAAGAGACCATCTTCAAGACCAACCTCGAGGCGGCTACCGCCATTGCCCGGCAACTGCGCCTGCGCAACATTGGCGGGATCATCATCATCGACTTCATCGACATGGAAGATGAAGAGCACCAGCGCCAGGTGCTGCGCACCCTGGAAAAACAACTGGAGCGCGACCACGCCAAGACCAACATTATCGGCATTACCGAGCTGGGCCTGGTGCAGATGACCCGCAAGCGCACCCGCGAGAGCCTTGAGCAGGTGCTGTGCGAACCCTGCTATTGCTGCCAGGGACGTGGCAAGCTGAAGACCCCAGAGACGGTCTGTTACGAAATTTTCCGCGAGATCCTGCGCGAAGCCCGCGCCTATCAGGCCGAGGGCTACCGGGTACTGGCCAATCAAAAAGTGGTCGACCGCCTGCTGGACGAAGAATCGGGCAACGTGGCCGAGCTTGAGGCCTTCATCGGTCGAACCATTCGCTTCCAGGTCGAGTCCATGTATTCCCAGGAACAATATGATGTGGTGCTCCTCTGACTCGTACTGAGCAACAATGTGTGCTGCCTGCGCTGGCAAAGTGCCTGGTTGCGGCCATAGTTAAGGCACGATCCGGAGGGCCACTGGCATGGAACGACTGATGCGCGTTCTCGGCGCCTTGACCCGCTGGGGGCTGGGCATCAGTGCCTTGCTGGCGGTGCTGGTGGCGTTGTACGTCAGCCTCGGCCGGCAGTTCATTCCGCTGGTGGCCGAGTACCGTGCCGAAGTTGAGGACAAGGCCGAGCAGGCCCTGGGCCTGCCGGTGCATATCGGCGCCCTGGAAGGGCACTGGAGTGGCCTGGCGCCGATCGTGAGGGTGCGTGATATCCAGGTCGGCGAGGGTCCGAGTGCCTTGCGCCTGGACGGCGTCAAGCTGGTGCCAGACCTCTGGGCCAGCCTGGTCGAGCGTCAGCTGCGTCTTGCCAACCTCGAAGTCGGCGGCTTGCAGCTCAGCCTGCGTGAAGACCAGAACGGCGCCTGGGCCCTGGAAGGCCTGCCGGAAAAAGACGACCAGCCGCTGGACCCCGAGCAACTGCTCAAGCAGATCCAGGTGGTGTCGAAAGTCTCCGTGGTCGACAGCCAGGTGACCCTGGAGCCATTCCAGCGCGAACCCATGACCCTTACCTACGTCAGCCTCGGCCTGCAGACCGGCAGTGTGCGCCAGCGCCTGGACGCGCGCGTGACCCTGCCCGACGGCCAGCCGCTGGCATTGAGCCTGCGCAGCCGCATCCGCCCCAGTCAGTGGCGCGACGGTGAAGTCGATGCCTACCTGAGCCTGCCGCAAAGCGACTGGGCGCGTTGGCTGCCCCCGCGGCTGCTGGGCCAATGGCAGGCCGCCGAGCTGCGCGCTGGTGGCGAGTTGTGGCTGAGCTGGGGCAAGGGCCAGGTGCAAAGCGCTGTGGTGCGCCTCAATGCGCCGCAGCTGCGCGGCAACTATGCCGAACGCAAGCCTGTGCAGGTCGACAACCTGGCCCTCAATGCCTGGTTCCAGCGCAGCGACAAGGGCCTGGATGTGCTGATTGACTCGTTGGCCATGAGCCTGGGCAAGACCCGCTGGGAATCCCATGTGCAGCTCAAGCAGACCGCCGCGACCGAATCCGGCGAGGAAACCTGGGCAATTCAGGCCGACCGTCTCGACCTGACCCCGGTTACGCCGCTGATTGACGCCCTGGCGCCGCTGCCGGAAAAACTCATGGCCGTGGTCGATGGCCTCAAGGTCACCGGGGCCTTGCGTAACGTGCGCCTGGATGTGCGGCCTAAAGCCACCGGCGACCAGCGCCTGAGTTTTGCTGCCAACCTTGAGCGGGTTGGCTTTGACGCCTATCACGGTGCACCGGCTGCCGGTAATGTCAGCGGCAGTATCAGCGGTGACCTCGGCCAGGGCGAACTGCGCCTGGATACCGATGCCTTCATGCTGCACCTGTACCCGATCTTCGAGAAACCCTGGCATTACCAGAAAGCCAACGCACGCCTGACTTGGCGCCTGGACCAGGAAGGCTTCACCCTGATCGCGCCGTACCTGAAGGTGCTGGGCGAGGAGGGCAAGATTGCCGGCGACTTCCTCATTCGCCTGCTGTTCGATGAAACCCGCGAAGACTACATGGACCTGCGCGTCGGCCTGGTCGACGGCGATGGCCGCTACACCGCCAAGTACCTGCCCGAAGTACTAAGCCCGGCGCTGGATGAATGGCTGCGCACGGCGATCCTCAAGGGCGCGGTCGATGAAGGTTATTTCCAGTACCAGGGTTCGCTCAATCATGGCGCCCCGGAGCAAGCGCGCAGCATCAGCCTGTTCTTCAAAGTCCATGACGCCGCCCTGGATTTTCAGCCCGGCTGGCCTCAGGTGCAGAAAGTCGCCGGTGACGTGTTTATCGACGACGATGGTGTGCGCATCAAGGCGCAAAGCGGACAGTTACTCAATACTCAGGTGCGTAACGTCGAGGTCAACATTCCCCATGTTGCCGCCGGTGAACACAATCACCTGTATCTGGACGGCGAATTTGACGGCGGGCTCGTCGATGGCCTGAAGATCCTCCAGGACGCGCCTATCGGCACCGGGCCGATGTTTGCCGGCTGGGAGGGCGAGGGCGACCTTAAGGGCAAGCTCAAGCTGGATATTCCCCTGGCCAAAGGCCAGCAACCCAAGGTGGTCGTCGACTTCAATGTTCGCGATGCACGGCTGAAGATCGCTTCACCTGCCCTGGAGCTCCATCAGCTCAAGGGTGATTTGCGCTTTGACTTCGACAAAGGCTTGAGCGGCGAGAACATCAGTGCGCGGGCTTTCGACAAGCCGATCACCGCGCAGATCTTTGCCGAAGGCAAACCTGGCCAGATGCAGACCCGCATCAACGCCAAGGGGCAGATGCCGCTCAAATCGCTGACCGACTGGCTGCAGGTCAAGCAGGCCCTGCCGCTTTCCGGAGAGCTGCCTTACCAGTTGCAGGTCAGCCTGGGCAGCCGCGATAACACCTTGACCGTCGATTCCAGCCTCAAGGGCCTGGCGGTGGATTTGCCCGCGCCGTTCGGCAAGGCCGCAAACGAGACCCGCAACAGCCAGTTCAGCATGGGCCTGCAGGGGCCGGAGCGGCGCTTCAATGTCACTTACGCTGACATCGCCAAGGCCATCTACGCCGCGCCTATGGACAAGCTCGACCAGGGCCGTGGCGAACTGCTGTTCGGCGCCGGCACCGCACAGTTGCCGCCTGGCCAGGGCCTGCGTGTGCGCGGTCGCCTGGCCGAGCTCGACCTGGAACCCTGGCAGAAGCAGCTCGATCGGGTTGCCGGCAATGACCCGGGCGGCAATGCCAAGCAAATGCTGCGCGGCGTCGACCTGAGTATCGGCCAGCTCAAGGGCTTTGGCCTGAACCTGGCCCAGGCGGTGGTGCGTGTGGACCGCGGCGGCAACCTGTGGGCCGTGCGCCTGGACAGCAAGGAAGTCATCGGCAACGCGCGGATCCCGGATGCCAAGGGCGCGCCGATGGTGATCAATCTGCAGACCATTCACCTGCCGGCCGCCGACCCCGCCGAAGCGTCTTCCGATGACGGCCCGGACCCAATGGCCAGTATCGATCCGCGCAAGATTCCGGCCGTTGATCTGTCGATCGACAAGCTGTTTCGCGGTGACGATCTGCTCGGCAGTTGGGCGGTAAAAGCCCGCCCGACCGCCAAGGGCATCGCCCTCAATGACCTCGATGTCAATGTCAAAGGCCTGCAGATCGACGGTAACGGCGGTTGGGAAGGGGCACCAGGGGCGAGCAGCAGTTGGTACAAGGGCCGCCTGGAAGGCAAGAACCTGGCGGACATCCTCAAGGCCTTCAACTTCGCGCCGACCGTCACCAGCCGTGATTTTCGCCTGGATGTCGATGGCCGCTGGCCCGGCTCGCCGGCCTGGGTCGGCCTCAAGCGATTCTCCGGCAGCCTCGATGCCGCCTTGCGCAAAGGCCAGTTCGTCGAAGTCGAAGGCGGTGCCCAGGCCCTGCGGGTGTTCGGCCTGCTCAACTTCAACTCGATTGGCCGGCGCCTGCGCCTGGACTTCTCCGACCTGCTCGACAAGGGCCTGAGCTACGACCGGGTCAAGGGCCTGCTGGTGGCCAGTGAGGGGGTTTATGTGACCCGCGAGCCGATCACCCTGACCGGCCCCTCGAGCAATCTTGAACTCGACGGCACCCTGGACATGGTCCGTGACCGGGTCGATGCCAACCTGCTGGTGACCTTGCCGGTGACCAACAACCTGCCGATTGCCGCGCTGATTGTCGGGGCGCCAGCCATCGGCGGGGCGCTGTTCCTGGTCGACCGCCTGCTCGGTGACCGGGTGGCGCGCTACGCCAGCGTGCATTATCGCGTCGAGGGTCCGTGGAAAGAGCCTAAGATAAGCTTTATCAAACCTTTCGAAAAATCACGCTAGGAGCCGGCATGAAGTCAGCGGTTATCCAGATGGTCAGCCAGAGCGACGTTCTGGCCAACCTGGTGCGCGCCCGGCAACTGCTTGAGCAGGCAGCCGCAGGCGGTGCGCGGCTTGCCGTGCTGCCGGAAAACTTCGCGGCCATGGGCCGGCGCGACAGTGCTGCGATCGGTCGCGCCGAGGCCCTGGGCGAAGGCCCGATCCTGCCCTGGTTGAAACAGACCGCCCGCGACCTCAAGTTATGGATAGTGGCGGGTACTTTGCCGTTGCCGCCGGTCGGTCAGGTCGAAGCCAAGTCCCATGCCTGCTCCCTGCTGATCGATGAGCACGGCGAACAGGTGGCGCGCTATGACAAGCTGCACCTGTTCGATGTCGATGTCGCTGATAACCGTGGCCGCTATCGTGAATCCGATGACTATGCCCACGGCGCTCAGGTGGTGGTAGCCGACACCCCGGTGGGGCGCCTGGGCCTGAGTGTCTGCTATGACTTGCGCTTCCCCGAGTTGTACAGCGCGCTGCGCGAGGCCGGAGCTGAACTGATCAGCGCGCCATCGGCCTTCACCGCCGTGACCGGTGCCGCGCACTGGGAGGTGCTGATCAGGGCGCGGGCGATCGAAACCCAATGCTATGTCCTGGCTGCGGCCCAGGGCGGTACCCACCCGGGGCCACGGGAAACTTATGGCCATGCGGCGATCGTCGACCCCTGGGGGCGCATCGTCGCCGAACAGGCCAGTGGCGAGGCCGTGCTGCTGAGCGAACGCGACAGCAGTGAACAGGCGTCCATCCGGGCGCGGATGCCGGTGACTTTACACCGGCGCTTTTTCTCGCAGGACGCCTTGCGGCCTGCGCACACCTCGGAGTGACTATGAGCGAGATGTTATCCACTGTCAGCGAACACCTGCTGGCGCCGGGCGGCCTGACCCTCGACAGCCTGCAGTCAGTGCTGGGCGAGCTGGCCGGGCCAGGCATCGATGCCGCCGACCTGTATTTCCAGGGGCAGATTTCCGAATCCTGGGCGCTGGAAGACGGCATCGTCAAAGAAGGCAGCTTCAACCTCGACCAGGGCGTGGGCGTGCGTGCCCAGTCTGGCGAGAAGACCGGTTTTGCCTACAGCAACGCCATCAACCTCGAAGCCCTGACCTCGGCGGCCCGTGCGGCGCGATCGATTTCCCGTGCCGGGCAGAATGGCAGCGTGCAGGCGTTCAACAGCCAGGACGTTACCCAGCTTTATGGCACTGACAACCCGCTTGAGGTCATCAGCCGCGCCGAGAAGGTCGAGCTGCTCAAGCGTGTCGATGCTGCCACGCGTAAGCTCGATCCGCGTATCCAGCAAGTCACCGTGAGCATGGCCGGGGTCTGGGAGCGCATTCTGGTCGCCGCCGCCGATGGTAGCCTGGCCGCCGACATTCGCCCGCTGGTGCGTTTTAACGTCAGTGTCATCGTCGAGCAGAACGGCCGTCGCGAGCGCGGCGGTCATGGTGGTGGCGGGCGTACCGATTACCGCTATTTCACCGACGAACGAGTCATGGGCTTTGCCCGTGAGGCCCTGCGCCAGGCGCTGGTCAATCTCGAAGCCATTCCGGCGCCGGCCGGTACCCTGCCGGTGGTGCTCGGCTCCGGCTGGTCGGGCGTATTGCTGCACGAAGCGGTCGGCCATGGCCTGGAAGGCGACTTCAACCGCAAGGGCAGTTCGGCCTACAGCGGCCACATGGGCGAGAAAGTTGCTTCGAGCCTGTGCACCATTGTCGACGACGGCACCCTGGAAGGTCGTCGCGGTTCGCTGAGTGTCGACGACGAAGGCACCCCGACCGAGTGCACCACGCTGATCGAGAACGGCATCCTCAAAGGCTACATGCAGGACAAGCTCAACGCCCGCCTGATGGGCATGGCCCGCACCGGCAACGGCCGCCGCGAATCCTATGCGCACCTGCCAATGCCACGCATGACCAACACCTACATGCGGGCTGGCGAAAGCGACCCGGCAGAAATCATCGCCTCGGTGAAAAGGGGCATCTACTGCGCCAACCTCGGCGGTGGCCAGGTCGACATCACCAGCGGCAAGTTCGTGTTTTCCACCAGCGAGGCGTACCTGATCGAAGACGGCAAGATTACCGCGCCGGTCAAAGGCGCAACCCTGATCGGCAATGGCCCGGAAGCCATGAGCCGGGTATCGATGGTCGGCAACGACCTGTCGCTGGACAGCGGTGTCGGTACGTGCGGCAAGGATGGTCAGTCGGTGCCGGTAGGCGTTGGCCAGCCGACCCTGAAGATTGATGCGATCACCGTCGGTGGCACGGGCGCATGAAGAAGAAACCGGGCAGGCAGGGCGCCTGCCCGTGTGCGGGGTTCAACGCAAGCCGCGTTGGACTTCGTCGAGGTCGCGGATGTACTTGAAGATCTTGCGGCTCGCGCTTGGCGCCTTGTTGCGCGCCAGCTCGTGCTGGGCCTGGCGGATCAGCGAGCGTAGCTGCTGGCGATCGGCATCCGGGTATTCCTGGACGAACTTCTCCAGGACTTCGTCGGTACCGTCGATCAGCCGGTCGCGCCAGCGTTCGAGGTTGTGGAAGCGCTCGTTGTACTGGCGCGAGGAGGCGTCGAGCTGGTCAAGCAGGGCATTGATCGCGTCGATGTCCTGGTCGCGCATCAGCTTGCCGATGAACGACTTGTGGCGCCGTTTGGCCTCGTTCGCGGTGTGCCGCTTGTGTTCTTCCAGGGCCGCGCGCAGTTCGTCGGTCAACGGCAGTTTGGCCAGGGTATCGGGCTTGAGCAAGGTAAGGCGCTCGCCCATATCAACCAGCGCCTGCATCTCGCGCTTAACCTGGGTTTTGCTTTTTTCGCCGTCAAAGGCGGTGTCGTAAGAATCAACCATGGGGGCAGTCCGCTGAGAATCGCCGCCATGATAACCAGTCGGGGGCCGCTTGTCCGGTCCGGTCGTAGATTGACCCGCGCCGAACGCAGAATTTGAGTGGAGAAAACCATGAGTGCAGTCCAGAGCGTAGGTCCGCAGGCCCTGCCGGCGTTGCAGGAACAGGTCGAACAGATCATCGCCGAAGCCCGGCGCCAGGGCGCCAGTGCCTGTGAAGTGGCAGTATCGCTGGAGCAGGGGTTGTCGACTTCGGTGCGCCAGCGCGAAGTCGAGACCGTCGAATTCAACCGCGACCAGGGCTTTGGCATCACCCTGTATGTGGGCCAGCGCAAGGGCTCGGCGAGCACGTCGGCCAGCGGCAGCGAGGCGATCCGGGAAACCGTCGCCGCCGCCCTGGCGATTGCCAAACACACCTCTGAAGATGAGTGTGCCGGGCTAGCCGATCCGGCACTGATGGCCCGTGAACAGCCGGATTTCGACCTCTATCACGCTTGGGACATCACTCCCGAACAGGCCATTGAAAAGGCCCTGGAATGCGAAGCTGCGGCCTTTGACGCCGATGCGCGGATCAAGAATGCCGATGGCACCACCCTCAACACCCACCAGGGCTGCCGCGTGTATGGCAACAGTCACGGCTTTATCGGTGGCTACGCTTCGACCCGGCACAGCCTGAGCTGCGTGATGATCGCCGAAGCGGACGGGCAGATGCAGCGCGACTACTGGTATGACGTCAATCGCCAGGGCGAACTGCTGGCCGACCCGCGCAGCATCGGAATCCGCGCCGCGCAACGGGCGGCCAGCCGCCTGGGCGCGCGTCCGGTGCCCACCTGTGAAGTGCCGGTGCTGTTCTCGGCCGAGCTGGCTGGCGGGCTGTTCGGCAGCTTCCTTTCGGCGATTTCCGGCGGCAACCTGTACCGCAAGTCATCGTTCCTCGATGGTGCCATGGGCCAGCGCCTGTTCCCCAGCTGGCTGACCCTGGACGAGCGTCCGCACCTGCAAAAGGCACTGGGCAGTGCCGCGTTCGATGGTGACGGCCTGGCAACCTATGCCAAACCGTTCGTCGAAAACGGCCAGCTGGTGTCCTACGTGCTAGGTACCTATTCCGGGCGCAAGCTGGGCTTGCCGAGCACCGCCAACGCCGGCGGCGTGCACAACCTGTTCGTTACCCATGGTGTCGAAGACCAGGCCGCCTTGCTGCGGCGCATGGGCCGTGGCCTGTTGGTTACCGAGTTGATGGGCCATGGCCTGAACATGGTCACAGGCGACTACTCCCGTGGTGCGGCAGGTTACTGGGTGGAAAACGGCGAAATTCAGTTCGCTGTTCAGGAAGTGACAATCGCCGGCAATATGAAGGATATGTTCCAGCAAATCGTCGCGATTGGTAACGATCTGGAAACCCGCAGCAATATTCACACCGGCTCGGTGCTGATCGAACGGATGACCGTCGCGGGCAGTTAACGCCCGGTATTTCTCCCCCTGCGAAGCCCGGCCATGTGTCGGGCTTTTTGTTTTTCTTTTTTCATTTTGTTGAACTGATTCTGATTATCACTTAATAATGAATATCATTATCTAGGCGATGATGTTCATGAAACCAGTCCTCCACGAATTGCCCTACCTGGAAAACTGGCGCTGGCTGAGCCGGCGCATTCGCTGTGCCCTTGATCCGGACGAGCCGCGCCTGATCGAGCACTACCTCACCGAAGGCCGTTATCTGGTGTGTTGCACCGATACCAGTGCCTGGACCATCGCCTTGACCTCATTTCGCCTGCTGCTGGACACCGCCTGCGATCGCGCGCTGCCCTGGCATTGGCGCTGCCTGTGCCTGGACCAGGCCTGGCGGCCGCTGCTGGAGCTGCGCAACCTTGATCGGCGCGAAAACAACCAGCGCTGGCAGCCCTTCGCCCTGCAATTGGCGAACTGTGTGCTGCTGCCTTCGATTTCCTACGATGAACTGATGCAAGGACTTGATGATGAGTAATACCCGTATCGAGCGCGACAGCATGGGTGAACTGCTGGTGCCGGCCCAGGCCCTGTATGGCGCCCAGACCCAGCGCGCGGTGAACAACTTCCCGATCAGCCAGCAACGCATGCCGACCCAGTTCATCCGCGCGCTGCTGCTGGCCAAGGCTGCCGCGGCAAAGGCCAATATCGAGCTCAAGCAGCTCGACCAGGCCCGTGGCGAGGCGATCGTCAAGGCCGTGGAGCAGTTGCTGGCCGGTGACTTCATGCAGCATTTCCCGGTGGATATCTTCCAGACCGGCTCCGGTACCAGCTCGAACATGAACGCCAACGAGGTGATCGCCACCCTGGCCAGCCGCGTGCTGGGCGACACGGTCAATCCCAACGATCACGTCAACTGCGGGCAAAGCAGCAACGACATCATCCCTACCACCATTCATGTCAGTGCCGCGCTGGCCCTGCACGAGCAGTTGCTGCCGGCGCTGCAGCACCTGGTCAAGGTGATCGACGCCAAGGCCGAGCAGGTGCATCCGTTCATCAAGACCGGCCGCACCCACCTGATGGATGCCATGCCGGTGCGCATGAGCCAGGTACTGGGTGGGTGGTCGGCGCAGATCAAGGCAGCCATTGCCCATCTGCAAGCCACCCTGCCAAGCCTGCAGGCGCTGGCTCAGGGCGGCACCGCCGTGGGTACTGGCATCAATGCCCATCCTGAGTTTGCTGCACGCTTCAGTCAGCAACTGACCGCGCTGACCCGTGTCGAGTTTGTCCCGGGGCACAACCTGTTCGCCCTGATTGGCTCGCAAGACACCGCAGTGGCGGTATCCGGCCAGCTCAAGACCACCGCTGTGGCACTGATGAAAATCGCCAACGACCTGCGCTGGATGAACTCAGGGCCGCTGGCAGGCCTCGGTGAAATCGAGCTCGAAGGCTTGCAGCCGGGCTCTTCGATCATGCCAGGCAAGGTCAACCCGGTAATTCCGGAGGCTACCGCCATGGTCGCCGCGCAGGTGATCGGCAACGACGCGACCATCGCCGTGGCCGGGCAGTCGGGCAACTTCGAACTCAACGTGATGCTGCCAATCATCGCCCAGAACCTGCTCAGCAGTATCGAACTGATGGCCAATGCCAGCCGCCTGCTGGCTGACAAGGCGATCGCCAGCTTCAAGGTCAATGAGCCCAAGCTCAAGGAAGCTCTGGCGCGCAACCCGATCCTGGTTACCGCCCTGAACCCGATCATCGGCTACCAGAAGGCAGCCGAAATCGCCAAGACCGCTTACAAGCAAGGCCGCCCGATTATCGACGTAGCCCTGGAACACACCGACCTGCCGCGCAGCCAGCTTGAAGCGCTGCTCGATCCGGAAAAGCTCACCGCTGGCGGGATCTGAGCCGGTCCACCGCTCTGGAGGTTTGTCATGCAGCACTGGAAACGCACCACCGAAATTGCCAACCGTCTGTTCAAACAAGGCGAGCTGGTCGATGCCCGCGAGTTGTATCTGCAAGCCCTGGCGCTTGCCCAGGTGTTGTTCGAGCGCTGGCATGACGCCGACGAAGCGGTGGCCGTGTGTGTCATCGCTCACCACAACCTGGCCGATCTGCACCTGCGCCTGAATCAACCGCAGGAAAGCGCCGAGTACCTTTGCGCCATTCACCAGCGGCTGCTGCAGACCGCCCAGAACCCGCGCATGGCGCCGCTGCTGCGTGAAGCTGCGCTGCGTCACAGCAGCAAGACCTACACCGAGCTGCTGAGCTTCATCAGCGAGTATGGCCAGTACCCGCGCACCGAACGTCTGCTCTACCGGCATGAGCCGCAGCCGGCCCTGCATGCCGGCCAGGAAAGCGCCGCGCCTTCAGTCCTACAATATGGAATCCAGTGATATGCCTTATACCTTGCCTGCATTGCCTTACGCCTACGATGCGCTGGAACCGCACATCGATACCCAGACCATGCAGATTCACCACAGCAAGCACCACCAGACCTACATCAACAACCTCAACGCGGCGGTAGAAGGTAGCGAGTATGCCGAGTGGCCGGTAGAAATACTGGTCGCCAGCGTCAAGCAGCTGCCGGAAAAACTGCAGAACGCAGTGATCAACCAGGGCGGCGGCCACGCCAACCACTCGCTGTTCTGGACCGTGATGTCGCCCCAGGGCGGTGGCCTGCCGCAAGGCGCCGTGGCCAAGGCCATTGATCAGCAATTGGGTGGCTTCGAGGCCTTCAAGGATGCCTTCACCAAGGCTGCACTGACCCGCTTCGGCAGTGGCTGGGCCTGGTTGAGCGTGACCCCGGCCAAGACCCTGGTGGTTGAAAGCAGTGGCAACCAGGACAGCCCGCTGATGAATGGCAATACGCCGATCCTCGGCCTGGACGTCTGGGAACACGCTTACTACCTGCTCTATCAGAATCGCCGTCCGGAATACATCAGCGCCTTTTACAACGTGATCGATTGGTCCGAGGTAGAGCGCCGTTACGCAGCCGCGCTTGTGTGAGTCGCAGCGCAATGCGTTCGGATGTGATGTCCATTGCCGGCGTGCGGCTGTTTCGCCTGGCGCTCGGTACCCTGTTGTTGCTGGTCGGCTTCGCGCTGCTGGTGGCCCAGGGTATCGCCTGGCTGGATCTGGAACCGCGCATGTTGCGGGCCCTCGAAGGCGGGGCACTGTGTGCCTTGGGCACCGCCCTGGGCGCCGTGCCGGTGCTGGTGATCCGCAACATGCCGGTGGCCCTGGCCGATACCCTGCTGGGCTTCGGCGCCGGGGTGATGCTCGCGGCCACGGCCTTTTCGCTGATCATTCCCGGGCTGGATGCCGCCCAGGCCATTGGTTTGGGTAAATGGGGTGCTGGTGGCCTGGTCAGCTTCGGCTTGCTGTTCGGCGCCTTCTGCCTGTACCTGGTCGACCTCAAGGTGTCTGGCGCTTCGCCCGAGGCGCTGGTAGGTACGCCTCAGCAGCCGGTGATTGCCGCACGGATCTGGGTGTTCGTGATTGCCATCATTGCCCATAACATTCCCGAAGGCATGGCCATTGGTGTGTCTGCCGGTGGCGGCATGCCCGATGCCGACAGCCTGGCCATGGGGATTGCCTTGCAGGATGTGCCTGAAGGCCTGGTCATCGCCCTGGTGTTGGCAGGGGCGGGGATGGCCCGTTTCAAGGCGTTTCTGATTGGCGCGGCTTCAGGCCTGGTCGAGCCGCTGGCAGCGGTGGTGTGTGCCTGGCTGGTGACGGTGGCGGAGTTATTGCTGCCACTGGGGCTGGCCTGTGCGGCGGGGGCGATGTTGCTGGTAGTGACTCAGGAAATCATTCCCGAGTCGCGCAGCAACGGCCATCACCGACTGGCTAGTCTTGGCCTGTGCATCGGCTTCTGCCTGATGATGGTGATGGATACGGCGTTGTCGTGAGAAAACGGGGGCGGTTACTCGCCCTCGTCGAAATAGTTGTTGATCAGTTCGATCAGGGCATCGAGAGCCGCAGTCTCGTCCTCGCCCTCGGTGTGCAAATGCACCTGGGTGCCTTTGCCGGCGGCAAGCATCATGACCGCCATGATGCTCTTGCCGTCTACCAGTTTGTCTGGCGCCCGACCCACGCGTACCTGGCAGGGGAATCTGCCAGCGACGCCAACGAACTTCGCAGCCGCCCGGGCGTGCAGCCCCAGCTTGTTGATGATGGTGATTTCACGAGCGGGCATCGAGGCGCAGATCCTGTGGGCTAGAGGTCGCGGTGGCGAACCTGGACGTTCTTTAACGATTGTTGCAGTAGCTGGCCCAGACGCTCGGTCAGGTACACCGAACGGTGGTGGCCGCCCGTGCAGCCAATGGCAATGGTGACATACGCGCGGTTGCTGGCGGCAAAGCGTGGCAACCATTTGAGCAGGTAGCTGGAGATGTCCTGGAACATGTCCTCGACATCCGGCTGGGCTGCCAGGTAATCGATTACCGGTTGCTCCAGGCCCGAATGGTCGCGCAGTTCCGGCTTCCAGTAAGGGTTGGGCAGGCAACGCACATCGAACACTAGGTCGGCGTCTACCGGCATGCCGCGCTTGAAGCCGAAGGATTCGACCAGGAAGGCCGTGCCTGGCTCCGGCTGGTTGAGCAGGCGCAATTTGATCGAATCACGCAGCTGATACAGGTTCAGGTTGGTGGTATCGATCTTCAGGTCGGCGAGGTCGGCAATTGGCCCGAGCAGCTCGCTTTCGACTTCGATCGCTTCGGCCAGCGAGCGTTCGTTGTTGGTCAGCGGGTGGCGGCGGCGGGTTTCCGAGAAACGCTTGAGCAGGGTTTCTTCGTCGGCATCCAGGTACAGCACATCGCACTGGATATGCCGGCTACGGGCATCCTCGAGCAGCTCGGGAAAGCGCGAGAGGTGGCTGGGCAGGTTGCGCGCGTCAATCGACACGGCCACCTTGGGCTGCATCAATTCGGTGTTGATCAGGGCGCTTTCGGCCAGTTGCGGCAGCAAGCCAGCAGGCAGGTTGTCGATGCAGTAGTAGCCGTTGTCCTCAAGTACATCGAGGGCGGTACTCTTGCCGGAGCCAGACCGGCCACTAACGATGATCAAGCGCATGTTCAGTGCCCGTTTTGTACGTCCAGTACGACCTGGTACAAGGATTCGTTACTGGCGGCCGCACGCAGTTTTTCGCGTACGTCCTGGCGGTCGAGCATGCTGGCGATCTGGCGCAGCAGCTCCAGGTGCGCATCGGTAGCCGCTTCCGGGACCAGCAGTACGAACAGCAGGTCGACCGGGGCGCCATCGATGGCGTCGAAATCAATAGGGGCGTCAAGGTGCAACAGCGCGCTGACCGGCGACTCACAGCCCTTGAGGCGGCAATGGGGAATGGCAATGCCGTTGCCGAAACCGGTGGAGCCCAGTTTTTCCCGGGCGATCAGGGCTTCGTACACGATCTGGGTGTCCAGCTCGGGCACTTCTTTGCCGATCAGATTGGCGATCTGTTCGAGCGCACGTTTTTTACTGCCGCCCGGCACGTTCACGAGGGAACGGCCGGGGGTCAGGATGGTTTCAAGTCGGATCATGGATGAGGGGGATCAGCGGGCCGCTGCACCTTGCAGCAGGCTTTGCTGTTTTTCCTTGTGTTTTTTCAGTTGGCGGTCGAGCTTGTCAGTCAAGGCGTCGATCGCTGCATACATGTCTTGGTGTTCGGCATTTGCAACCACTTCGCCGCCCGGGATCTGCAGGGTGGCCTCGATCTTCTGTTGAAGCTTCTCGACCTTCATGATTACCGTCACATTGGTAATCTTGTCGAAATGCCCCTCCAAGCGAGCAAGCTTTTCAAGTACGTACTCACGCAGGGGCTGAGTAACTTCTACATGCTGTCCACTGATATTGACTTGCATACAGCTTCTCCTTTGTTGCCGGTGCATAAGAGGCAGGTATTGCGCCTGCCACTGAACTGCGGTGGCACACCTCAGGAGCCGTTACATCAATCGCTTGCGCTCGCTCGACGGTGCAATGCCGAGGGACTCGCGGTACTTGGCGACGGTGCGACGTGCTACCTGGATGCCTTGTGCCTCCAGTAAACCAGCGATCTTGCTGTCACTCAATGGCTTTTTCTGATTTTCCGCTGCAACCAGTTTCTTGATGATCGCGCGGATCGCCGTGGACGAGCATTCACCGCCTTCGGAGGTGCTGACGTGGCTGGAGAAAAAGTACTTCAGCTCGTAAATTCCGCGGGGCGTGTGCATGTATTTTTGCGTGGTCACGCGGGAAATGGTCGACTCGTGCATGCCCACCGCTTCGGCGATGTCGTGCAGCACCAGCGGCTTCATCGCCTCGTCGCCATGATCGAGGAAGCCGCGCTGGTGCTCGACGATCTGGGTGGCGACCTTCATCAAGGTTTCGTTGCGGCTTTGCAGGCTCTTGATGAACCAGCGCGCCTCCTGCAACTGGTTGCGCATGAAGGTGTTGTCGGCGCTGGTGTCGGCGCGACGGACGAAGCCTGCGTACTGCGGGTTGACGCGCAGGCGCGGTACCGCTTCCTGGTTGAGCTCGACCAGCCAGCGCTCGTTGTCCTTGCGCACGATCACGTCGGGTACCACGTATTCGGCTTCGCTGGATTCGATTTGCGAGCCCGGGCGCGGGTTGAGGCTCTGTACCAGTTCGATGACCTGGCGCAGCTCGTCTTCCTTGAGCTTCATGCGGCGCATCAGCTGGCTGTAGTCGCGGCCGCCGAGCAGGTCGATGAAGTCGCTGACCAGGCGCTGGGCTTCGGTCATCCACGGCGTGCGCGGCGGCAGTTGGCGCAGTTGCAGCAACAGGCACTCGCTGAGGTTGCGCGCGCCGATACCGGCGGGCTCGAACTGCTGGATGCGGTGCAGCACGGCTTCGACTTCGTCCAGCTCGATGTCGAGCTCGGGGTCGAAGGAGTCGCAGATTTCTTCCAGGGTTTCGTCGAGATAACCCTGGTTGTTGATGCAGTCGATCAGGGTCACGGCGATCAGCCGGTCGGTGTCGGACATCGGTGCCAGGTTGAGCTGCCAGAGCAGGTGGCTCTGCAGGCTTTCGCCAGCGGAGGTGCGGGTGGTGAAGTCCCACTCGTCATCATCGTTGCTGGGCAGGCTGCTGGCGCTGGTCTGGTAGATGTCTTCCCAAGCGGTATCGACCGGCAGCTCGTTGGGGATGCGTTCGTTCCATTCGCCTTCTTCGAGGTTGTCCACCGTCGGGGCGGTCTCCTGGAAGCTGGTTTCCTGAACTTCGGCGACGGGTTTGCTCTCGGCGTTGTCGGCCATCGGGTCGCTGTTGTCGAAGTCGTCGCCATCTTCCTGGCGCTCGAGCATCGGGTTTGATTCCAGCGCTTCCTGGATTTCCTGCTGGAGATCCAGGGTAGAAAGCTGGAGCAGACGTATGGCCTGTTGCAACTGCGGGGTCATCGTCAGTTGCTGGCCCATTCTTAGGACGAGCGATGGTTTCATGGCAGGGGCTTAACACCTTATTTGCCGGCGCACATGCGCCATCCACTACAAGGGCACCGAAGCGCCAACTTTAAGCAAATTATATGCCTGAAATTGCAGCGTTTGCCTAGAGCGCCGTAACAATTAAGCCATCATCTGGCCTGTTTACGAGCGCTCCGGCAGCGCCTTACACCTTGAGCCTACAGGCGGAACTCATGGCCGAGGTAAACCTCTTTGACCAGGTCGTTGGCCAGGATGGTCTCTGCATCGCCTTCGGCGATCAGCTGGCCATCGTTGACGATGTAAGCGGTTTCGCAGATATCCAGGGTTTCACGGACGTTGTGGTCGGTGATCAGAACGCCGATGCCCTTGGCCTTCAGGTGATGGATGATCTGCTTGATGTCGCCAACCGAGATCGGGTCGACACCGGCAAAGGGTTCGTCGAGCAGGATGAACTTGGGTGCGGTGGCCAGGGCGCGGGCAATCTCGACGCGGCGGCGCTCACCACCGGAAAGGCTCATGCCGAGGTTGTCGCGGATGTGGCTGATGTGGAATTCCTGCAGCAGGCTTTCCAGCTCCTTGCGCCGGCCATCGCGGTCCAGGTCCTTGCGGGTTTCGAGGATCGCCATGATGTTGTCGGCGACCGACAGCTTGCGAAAGATCGAGGCTTCCTGCGGCAGGTAGCCAATACCGGCGCGGGCACGGCCGTGCATGGGCTGGTGACTGACATCAAGGTCGTCGATCAGCACGCGGCCCTGATCGGCCTGAACCAGGCCGACGATCATGTAGAAGCAGGTAGTCTTGCCGGCGCCGTTAGGGCCGAGCAGGCCGACGATCTGGCCGCTGTCGATCGACAGGCTGACGTCGCGGACCACTTGCCGGCTCTTGTAGCTCTTGGCCAGGTGCTGGGCTTTGAGGGTTGCCATTTACTCGGCCTTCTTCTTCGGCTGGATCACCATGTCGATGCGCGGACGCGACTCGGTGACTTTGCCACCGCGACCGGCGGTAGCGATCTGTTTCACCGTGTCATAGACGATCTTCTCGCCTTCGGTGGTGTTGCCTTCGTTGATAACCTTGGCGCGGTCGATCAGGACGATGCGGTTTTGCGGCGCATTGTACTGGATGGTCTTGCCATAGCCCTGCATCTTGTCTGGCTTGGCGGCGCTCTGCTGCTGTTCGAAGTAGGCCAGGTTGCCCACCGAGGTCACCACGTCGATGTCGCCACCGGCGGTACGGGTGATGGTCACGGTGTTGCCTTTGATCATCATCGAGCCCTGGGTGATGATCACGTCACCGGTGTAGGTGGCGATGCCTTTCTTGTCGTCCAGTTGAGCGTGGTCGGCCTGGATGCGGATCGGCTGGTCACGGTCGTTCGGCAGGGCCCAGGCGCTCGCGCTTCCCAGTGCTGCGCTCAGGCTGAGCAAAAAGGGGAGGGTTTTAACGAGCCTCATACTGTCCTCTTACGTTGGACAGCAGGTCCATCCTGCCGTCTTTCAAATACGCTTTCATTCCATTGCCCGTAGTGACGCCACCGGCGCCGTCGATTCTAACGGCTTGCTCGGTTTGCGCATATTGCTTCTGCGGGAATACCGTCATGCGGCTGCTGGTAATGATCATGGTGCGGTTCTTTTCGTCGGTGCGGGCAACCCGTACCGAATCGATCAGTTCGACTTCGCTGCCGTCGGGATTGACCTCGCCGCGCTCGCTCTGCACGTGCCACGGATAAGTGGTGCCGCGGTACATCTGCAGGTCGGGTTTGGTCAGCAGGGTGACTTCGCTGGCCTTGAGGTGCTCGACCTTGTCGGCGGTCATCTCGTACTGCATCTTGCCGTCAGGCAAAAACTGCACGCTGTGAGCGTTCACCGCGTAATAGTCGATGGCGCTCTGGTCCGGCCCGGCAACCGGCTTGTTGTCGAGGAAACTCTCGGGGCTGATGTTCCAGTAGCCGACCGCCACCAGCAGGGCGGCGATCACACTGAACAGCGCAATGTTGCGGATTTTCTTACTGAACATGTGTCGCTCTACAGGTAATGGGCGTTGGCCGCGTCAAGATTGCCCTGGGCTTGCAGGATCAGTTCGCAGAATTCGCGCGCTGCCCCTTCGCCGCCACGTGCCCGGGTTACCCCGTGGGCGTGCTCGCGGACGAAAGCGGCGGCATTGGCCACCGCCATGCCCAGGCCGACCCGGCGGATCACCGGCAGGTCAGGCAGGTCGTCGCCCAGATAGGCGACCTGTTCATAGCTTAGGTTGAGCTGGCCGAGAAGCTCGTCCAATACCACCAGTTTATCTTCCCGGCCCTGGTACAGGTGAGGGATGCCGAGGTTCTTTGCCCGGCGCTCGACCACCGGGGTCTTGCGCCCGCTGATGATCGCCGTGGTCACGCCCGAGTTCATGAGCATCTTGATGCCCTGGCCGTCGAGGGTGTTGAAGGTCTTGAATTCGCTGCCATCTTCGAGAAAGTACAGGCGACCGTCGGTGAGCACGCCGTCTACGTCGAAAACCGCCAGCTTGATGGCCTTGCCGCGCTGGAGCAGGTCCTGGGTCATTTACATCACTCCCGCACGCAACAGGTCGTGCATGTTCAGGGCGCCGACCGGGAGCTCGTCCTTGTCGATCACCACCAGGGCGCTGATCTTGTGGTCTTCCATGATCTTCAGGGCTTCAGCGGCGAGCATTTCGGCGCGGGCGGTCTTGCCGTGGGCGGTCATGACTTCTTCGATAAGGGTCTTGTGCACGTCGATATTGCGATCGAGGCTGCGGCGCAGATCGCCGTCGGTGAAGATCCCGGCCAACCGTCCGTCGGCTTCGAGCACCACGGTCATCCCCAAACCTTTGCGGGACATTTCAAGCAGCGCGTCCTTGAGCAGGGTGCCGCGTTGCACGTGCGGCAGCTCGTCGCCGGCATGCATGACGTTCTCGACCTTCAGCAGCAGGCGTCGGCCGAGGGCGCCGCCGGGGTGCGAAAAGGCGAAATCTTCAGCGGTAAAGCCGCGGGCTTCGAGCAGGGCGATGGCCAGGGCGTCGCCCAGTACCAGTGCCGCGGTGGTCGAGGAGGTCGGTGCCAGGTTCAGCGGGCAGGCTTCCTGGGCAACGCGGGCGTCGAGGTTGACCTCGGCAGCCTTGGCCAGTGGCGAATCGGGGTTGCCGGTCAGGCTGATCAACTGGATGCCCAGGCGCTTGATCAGCGGCAGCAGGGTGACGATCTCGGCGGTGGAGCCCGAGTTGGACAGGGCCAGGATCACGTCATCACGGGTGATCATGCCCATGTCGCCATGGCTGGCTTCGGCCGGGTGCACGAAAAACGCCGGCGTACCGGTGCTGGCCAGGGTGGCGGCGATCTTGTTGCCGATGTGCCCCGACTTGCCCATGCCGACCACCACCACCCGGCCCTTGCTGGCCAGGATCAGCTCGCATGCCTTGACGAAATCGGCGTCGATGTGGGCCAGCAGGCCCTCAACCGCCTCGAGTTCGAAACGGATGGTGCGCTGCGCGGATTGGATCAGGTCGCTGGATTGGCTCATGTCGAAAATCGGATTGCCTGATGAAAAGGCGGCGATTATAGCGGTAATGGGCGAAAGCCTCACCTTGTGATTGTCATACATTCGCCCAGTTGGCTTAACCATAGCTGAACAAGCACAGCGGCGGCCTTGGGGCGGCACTACCAGCGGTGCTATAGTTCGCCGCTGTTCGGCCCGCTCGGTGCGTGCGTGCCTCCACGAAGGGGGCGCGCGTCTGAGTGAGAAGGCTGCATCGCAAGGAGTCTAGATGAGCGTTGATAACGCCTACGCGGTCGAATTGAAGGGCGTTTCCTTCAAGCGCGGTTCGCGCAGCATCTTCAATAATGTCGACATACGCATTCCCCGCGGCAAGGTTACCGGCATCATGGGGCCTTCCGGGTGCGGCAAAACCACGCTGCTGCGGCTGATGGGGGCACAACTGCGCCCGGCCAGTGGCGAGGTCTGGGTGGCCGGGCAGAACCTGCCGACCCTGTCGCGCAGTGACCTGTTCGATGCCCGCAAGCAGATGGGTGTGCTGTTCCAGAGTGGCGCGCTGTTCACCGATCTCGATGTGTTCGAGAACGTTGCCTTCCCGCTGCGCGTGCATACCCAGCTGTCTGACGAGATGATTCGCGACATCGTCCTGATGAAGCTTCAGGCCGTTGGCCTGCGCGGGGCCATCGAGCTGATGCCCGACGAGCTTTCCGGTGGCATGAAGCGTCGTGTGGCCCTGGCCCGGGCAATAGCCCTCGACCCGCAGATCCTCATGTACGATGAACCGTTCGTCGGTCAGGACCCGATTGCCATGGGCGTACTGGTGCGGCTGATCCGCCTGCTCAACGATGCCCTGGACATCACCAGCATCGTGGTTTCCCACGACCTGGCCGAAACCGCCAGCATCGCCGACTACATCTATGTGGTCGGTGACGGCCAGGTGTTGGGGCAGGGCACGCCGCAAGAGTTGATGGGCTCCGACAACCCGCGCATTCGTCAATTCATGAAAGGCGACCCGGATGGCCCGGTGCCCTTTCACTTTCCTGCGCCGGATTACCGCGCCGATCTTCTGGGGAAGCGTTGATGCGCAGAAAATCATTGCTCGAACGTATCCGTCGCTTTGGTCGCTCGGCCATCGACGTGCTGGCCGTGCTCGGCCGTTCCTTTCTGTTCCTGCTGCATTCGCTGGTTGGGCGCAGCGGCACCGGCGGCGGTTTCCAGCTGCTGATCCGCCAACTCTATTCGGTTGGCGTGCTGTCGCTGGCGATCATCGTCGTTTCCGGGGTGTTCATCGGCATGGTGCTGGCCCTGCAGGGTTTCAGCATCCTCACCAAGTACGGCTCCGAACAGGCGGTGGGGCAGATGGTTGCCCTGACCTTGCTGCGTGAACTGGGCCCGGTGGTTACCGCGCTGCTGTTCGCCGGACGTGCCGGTTCGGCGCTGACCGCCGAAATCGGCAACATGAAGTCCACCGAACAGTTGTCCAGCCTGGAGACAATTGGCGTTGATCCGCTCAAGTACATCGTCGCGCCGCGGCTATGGGCCGGTTTCATCTCGCTGCCGTTGCTGGCGCTGATCTTCAGCGTGGTCGGTATCTGGGGTGGATCGTGGGTGGCCGTAGACTGGCTGGGCGTTTACGAAGGCTCGTTCTGGGCCAACATGCAGAACAGTGTTTCCTTTACCGACGATGTGCTCAACGGGGTGATCAAAAGCCTGGTGTTTGCCTTCGTCGTGACCTGGATTGCCGTGTTCCAGGGTTATGACTGCGAGCCCACCTCAGAAGGGATCAGTCGTGCCACCACCAAGACCGTGGTCTACGCCTCATTGGCAGTCCTGGGTCTGGACTTTATTCTGACCGCCTTGATGTTTGGAGATTTCTGATGCAAAACCGCACCCTGGAAATCGGTGTCGGCCTGTTCCTCCTGGCCGGGATCCTGGCGCTGATCCTGCTGGCCCTGCGCGTCAGCGGCCTGTCGGCGAGCCCGAGCAGCGACACCTATAAACTTTATGCCAACTTCGACAATATCGCCGGTTTGACTGTCAGAGCTAAAGTGACCATGGCCGGTGTGACCATCGGCAAGGTCACCGCCATCGATCTGGATCGTGACACCTTCACCGGTCGGGTGACGCTGCAGCTGGAAAAACGGGTCGATAACCTGCCTGTCGATTCCACTGCATCTATCCTCACCGCAGGGCTGCTCGGCGAGAAATACATCGGTATCAGCGTCGGCGGAGAAGATGCGGTGCTCAAGGATGGTGCAACCATTCACGACACCCAGTCGGCGCTGGTACTGGAAGATCTGATTGGCAAGTTCCTGCTCAATACCGTTGGCAAAGAAGCTAAATAAGGAGTTTCCATGATTTCTATCCTGCGACGCGGCTTGCTGGTGTTGCTGGCAGCGCTGCCGTTGATGGCCGGTGCAGCTGCTCTGTCTCCCAAGCAGGTGATCGAGAAGACCACCAACCAGTTGCTGGCTGACCTGAAAGCCAACAAGGAGCAATACAAGGCCAACCCGAGCGCCTTCTACGACGCGCTCAATGCCAACCTGGGCCCGGTCGTCGATGCCGATGGCATCTCGAAAAGCATCATGACCGTCAAATATTCGCGCAAGGCTACCCCGGCGCAGATGCAGCGCTTCCAGGAAAACTTCAAGCGCAGCCTGATGCAGTTCTATGGCAATGCCCTGCTCGAGTACAACAACCAGGGTATTACCGTTGGCAACGAGAAGAAGGACGGCGACGACCGTGCCAGTGTCGACATGAGCGTCAAGGGCAACAACGGTGCCGTCTATCCTGTGTCCTACACCCTGACCAAGCTGGACGGCGAATGGAAAGTGCGGAACGTTATCGTCAACGGCATCAACATCGGCAAGCTGTTCCGTGACCAGTTCGCCGACGCCATGCAGCGCAACGGCAACGACCTGGACAAGACTATCGACGGTTGGGCGGGTGAAGTGGCCAAGGCCAAGGAAACCACCGAGCAAGCAGCCGAGAAGCAAGCGC
This sequence comes from Pseudomonas sp. 2835, assembly GCF_050435905.1. Taxonomy (NCBI): domain Bacteria; kingdom Pseudomonadati; phylum Pseudomonadota; class Gammaproteobacteria; order Pseudomonadales; family Pseudomonadaceae; genus Pseudomonas; species Pseudomonas sp. 2835. The sequence continues at coordinate 354,221 of NZ_JBNDLE010000002.1, forward strand.
AATGACCGACAGCGTCGTGACCATGAGCGAGCCAGGTGTGTTGAGCCTGGCCAGGGTGCTCGACTACCGCAACGGGCCGGCCTTGCGCAAGCAGGGCAAGGCACTGATCGCGGCGTGCAAGGCCCCCGGGCTGGTGCTGGATTGCTCGCAGGTTGAAAAATCCAGCAGTGTCGGCCTGTCCCTGCTGCTGGCCTTCATGCGCGACGCCAAGGCAGCCGGCAAGGCCGTCGAGGTTCGCGCCATGCCGCAGGATATGCGGGAAATCGCCGAGGTTTATGATCTTGACGAGGTGCTGGCCGGTCAATGACCGCCAGCCAGCGACTGGCCCCTCTGTCAGAGTCTCCGATTACGGGGTTCGCAGGCGAGGGGCTTTTTTGTATGATGGCCGACCCGCGCGCAAAGGGCGCCGATTGAGGTTGAGCATGCAGGCCGTAGAAGTTAAGAACTTCCTTGAAGAAAAGTTGCCGGGAACCCGGGTCGAAGTTGAAGGCGAAGGCTGCAACTTCCAGTTGAACGTGATCAGCGACGAATTGGCGGGCCTGAGCCCGGTCAAGCGTCAGCAGCAGATCTATGCTCACCTTAACCCGTGGATCACCGATGGCAGCATCCATGCGGTAACCATGAAATTTTTCAGCAGCGCAGCCTGGGCTGAGCGCACCTGAGCCAACTTGGCGGCGAGACTCTAATGGACAAACTGATTATTACTGGCGGCGTTCGCCTCGATGGCGAAATCCGCATTTCCGGGGCAAAGAACGCTGCCCTGCCGATCCTGGCGGCCACCTTGCTCTGCGATGGCCCGGTCACCGTTGGCAACCTGCCGCACCTGCACGACATCACCACGATGATCGAGCTGTTCGGGCGCATGGGCATTGAGCCGGTCATCGACGAGAAGCTCTCGGTCGAAATCGACCCGCGCACCATCAAGACCCTGGTCGCGCCGTACGAGCTGGTGAAAACCATGCGCGCCTCGATCCTGGTACTGGGCCCGATGGTCGCCCGTTTTGGCGAAGCCGAAGTGGCCCTGCCTGGCGGTTGCGCCATTGGTTCGCGCCCGGTCGACCTGCACATCCGCGGCCTTGAGGCCATGGGTGCGAAGATCGAGGTCGAAGGCGGCTACATCAAGGCCAAGGCGCCTGAAGGCGGCCTGCGTGGCGCACACTTCTTCTTCGATACCGTGAGCGTAACCGGTACCGAGAACATCATGATGGCCGCCGCTTTGGCCAAGGGCCGCAGCGTGCTGCAAAACGCCGCGCGCGAGCCGGAAGTGGTCGACCTTGCCAACTTCCTCAACGCCATGGGTGCCAAAGTCCAGGGCGCCGGTACCGACACCATCACCATCGATGGCGTCGAGCGCCTGGGTTCGGCGACCTACCGCGTCATGCCTGACCGTATCGAAACCGGTACCTACCTGGTTGCCGCTGCCGTGACTGGCGGTCGCGTCAAGGTCAAGGACACCGATCCGACCATCCTCGAAGCCGTCCTTGAGAAGCTCAAGGAAGCCGGCGCCGAAGTCACCACCGGTGAAGACTGGATCGAGCTGGACATGCACGGCAAGCGGCCGAAAGCCGTGAACCTGCGTACCGCTCCGTATCCGGCGTTCCCGACCGACATGCAGGCGCAGTTCATCTCGCTCAACGCCATTGCCGAAGGCACGGGTGCAGTGATCGAGACGATCTTCGAAAACCGCTTCATGCACGTTTACGAAATGCACCGCATGGGTGCCCTGATCCAGGTCGAGGGCAACACTGCCATCGTCACCGGGACCAAGACCCTCAAAGGCGCTCCAGTGATGGCTACCGACCTGCGGGCTTCGGCCAGCCTGGTACTGTCGGCGCTGGTTGCCGAAGGCGATACCCTGATCGACCGCATTTACCACATCGACCGTGGTTACGAGTGCATCGAAGAAAAACTGCAGATGCTCGGCGCCAAGATCCGTCGCGTACCGGGCTAGTCTGTGAGTGGCGCAGGGACGCGCCAGCCAATTGCTGCAAAGAATTGAATGCGGCCGGGCCTGTTGAGGCCCGGCCGGCTGTAGCCGCATAAGGACCGACGTTTCCCATGTTGACCATCGCGCTATCCAAAGGTCGGATTCTCGACGATACCCTGCCGTTGCTGGCGGAAGCCGGTATTGTGCCGACCGAAAACCCGGACAAGAGCCGCAAGCTGATCATCCCTACGACTCAGGAAGACGTGCGTCTGCTGATCGTGCGCGCCACCGACGTGCCGACTTATGTCGAGCATGGTGCCGCCGACCTGGGTGTGGCCGGCAAGGACGTGCTGATGGAGTACGGTGGCCAGGGCCTGTACGAGCCGCTGGACCTGCAGATTGCCCAGTGCAAGCTGATGACCGCTGGCAAGGTTGGTGCTGCCGAGCCCAAGGGCCGCCTGCGCATCGCTACCAAGTTCGTCAACGTCGCCAAGCGCTACTATGCCGAACAAGGCCGTCAGGTCGATATCATCAAGTTGTATGGTTCGATGGAGCTGGCGCCGCTGATCGGCCTGGCCGACAAGATCATCGACGTTGTCGACACCGGTAACACCCTGCGTGCCAATGGCCTGGAACCCCAGGAACTGATTGCCACCATCAGCTCCCGGCTGGTGGTCAACAAGGCTTCGATGAAGATGCAGCACGCCCGCATCCAGAGCCTGATCGACACCCTGCGCCAGGCTGTCGAATCGCGACACCGCGGCTAAGACTTTCTACCTCCTGCGCGCGACCTTCGCTGTCGCGCCCGTCTATCCGCGTCATAGCCAATTTTCTCGGGTGCCCGCGCGGATGGACTGGTAGCTTAGGGCGCCTGAGCATTCGCCATTTATGAGGCCCTCGCTATGACCACGTCCACTGCAATCGCCCGACTCAATGCCGCTGACCCGGATTTCGCCCGACATCTGGATCATCTGCTGAGCTGGGAAAGTGTTTCTGACGACGCGGTCAACCAGCGCGTGCTCGACATCATCAAGGCCGTGCGCGAGCGTGGCGATGCGGCACTGGTGGAGTTCACCCAGCGTTTTGACGGTGTGCAGGCTACCTCGATCGACGACCTGATCCTCGGTCGCGAGCGCCTGGAACTGGCCCTGACCCGCATCACCCCAGCCCAGCGCGAAGCCCTGGAAAAAGCCGCCGAGCGCGTGCGCAGCTACCACGAGCGGCAAAAGCAGGATTCCTGGAGCTACACCGAAGCCGACGGCACCGTACTCGGCCAGAAGGTTACGCCGCTGGATCGTGCCGGCCTGTATGTGCCTGGCGGCAAGGCGTCGTACCCGTCGTCGGTACTGATGAACGCGATTCCGGCCAAGGTCGCCGGTGTCGGTGAAGTGGTCATGGTGGTGCCAACCCCGCGTGGTGAGGTCAACGAGCTGGTGCTGGCCGCCGCGTGCATCGCCGGTGTCGACCGGGTCTTCACCATCGGTGGCGCGCAGGCGGTTGCCGCCCTGGCCTATGGCACCGAGAGCGTGCCACAGGTCGACAAGGTGGTCGGCCCGGGCAACATCTACGTGGCCACCGCCAAGCGCCATGTGTTCGGCCAGGTCGGCATCGACATGATCGCCGGCCCCTCGGAGATTCTTGTGGTCTGTGACGGCCAGACCGATCCGGACTGGATCGTCATGGACCTGTTCTCCCAGGCCGAGCACGACGAGGATGCCCAGGCGATCCTGGTCAGCCCTGACGCCGGGTTCCTTGACAAGGTCGCTGCGAGCATCGACAAGCTGCTGCCGACCATGGAGCGTGCCGAGATCATCAAGACCTCGATCAACGGCCGTGGTGCATTGATCCAGGTGCGCGACATGCAGCAGGCGATGGACGTTGCCAACCGCATCGCCCCTGAGCACCTGGAGTTGTCGGTGGCCGATCCGCAAGCCTGGTTGCCACAGATTCGTCACGCCGGCGCGATCTTCATGGGGCGCCACACCAGCGAAGCCCTGGGCGATTACTGTGCAGGCCCGAACCACGTGCTGCCGACTTCCGGCACCGCGCGATTCTCGTCGCCGCTGGGGGTGTATGACTTCCAGAAGCGTTCGTCGATCATCTTCTGCTCCAAGCAGGGCGCTTCCGACCTGGGCCACACCGCCTCGGTGCTGGCCCGTGGCGAATCGCTGACCGCCCACGCCCGCAGCGCCGAATACCGCATTCTTGCCGACAAGAAGGGGAACTGAACATGAGTAAATTCTGGAGCCCCTTCGTCAAGGACCTGGTGCCTTACGTGCCGGGCGAGCAGCCAAAGCTGGCCAAGCTGGTCAAGCTCAACACCAACGAGAACCCCTACGGCCCGTCACCCAAGGCGCTGGAAGCCATGCGCGGCGAGCTCAACGACAACCTGCGCCTGTACCCGGACCCCAACAGCGACCTGCTCAAGCAGGCGGTAGCGGACTACTACGGTGTGCAGGGTAACCAGGTGTTCCTCGGCAACGGTTCGGACGAAGTGCTGGCGCACATCTTCCATGGCCTGTTCCAGCACGATGCGCCGTTGCTGTTCCCCGACATCAGTTACAGCTTCTACCCGGTCTACTGCGGCCTGTATGGCATCCCGTTCGAGGCGGTGGCGCTGGACGAGCAGTTCCAGATCCGCGTCGATGACTACCGTAAGGCCAATGGCGGGATCATCTTTCCCAACCCTAACGCGCCGACCGGCTGCCTGCTCGCTTTGGACGCCATCGAGCAACTGCTCAAGGCCAACCCGGATTCGGTGGTGGTGGTCGATGAAGCCTATATCGACTTTGGCGGCCAGACCGCCATCAGCCTGGTGGACCGCTATGACAACCTGCTGGTCACCCAGACCCTGTCCAAGTCGCGTTCGCTGGCCGGCTTGCGGGTAGGCCTGGCGGTGGGCCATCCGGACCTGATCGAGGCGCTGGAGCGGATCAAGAACAGCTTCAACTCCTATCCGCTCGATCGCATGGCGATTGTCGGTGCGGCGGCAGCGTTCGCCGACCGTACGTACTTCGACGAAACCTGCCGCAAAGTGATCGACAGTCGCGAGCAGTTGGTCAAGGAATTGAGCGCCCTTGGTTTTGAAGTCCTGCCGTCGGCGGCCAACTTCATCTTTGCCCGCCACCCGCAGCAGGACGCCGCCGAGCTTGCGGCCCGCCTGCGCGAGCAAGGGGTGATCGTGCGGCACTTCAAGCAGGCGCGGATCGCCCAGTTCCTGCGCATCACCATCGGTACCCCGGAGCAGAACCAGGCGTTGCTTGATGCGCTGAACTGAAACTGCTCAGTCCTTATCGCGGGGCAAGCCCGCTCCCACTGTGGGAGCGGCGGTGCGACGCCTCGACTTGCCCCGCGATGCTTGTTACCGGTAATCTTTCCCTTCTGAATTCATCCGATGATTGGATGTCATGACGTTATTGATCAAACGCTCCCTGGTCGAACAAGCCGTCGAGCAACTGCGCCAACGGGTCGCCAGTGGGGCCTGGACGGTGGGCCAGCGCCTGCCCACCGAACCGGAACTGGCCACGGAACTGGGCATCAGCCGCAACACCGTGCGCGAAGCCATGCGTGTACTGGCCTTCAGCGGCCTGGTCGAAGTTCGCCAGGGCGATGGCAGCTACCTGCGGACCGCCGTCGACCCGTTGCAAGCCCTGCAGGCGCTGTCACGCTGCGACCTGGAGCAGGCGCGGGAAACTCGCCACATCCTTGAGGCCGAGGCCATTGGCCTGGCTGCGCTGCGCCGCACCGAAGAAGACCTGCAAGGCCTGCGCGAAGCGCTCAGGCACAGCAGCGCGCACTTTCATGACGACCTGGAGCAGTACATCGGGTGCGACCTGGTGTTTCACCAGCGCCTGGTAGATGCCGCGCATAACCCGGCCTTGAGCGAGTTGTATCGCTACTTCTCCGGCGTGGTGGCGGCTACCTTGCACCACAACCTGAGCCACGCGCCCCGCTGCCAGCTGGTCTTCGACCTGCACGGGCAGATTCTCGATGCCATCGAACAACGCGATCCGGCCAAGGCCAAGGCCCTGAGCCGGACACTGATAAACGAATCCTGACCTTGCGAGACTGCCATGGGCCATGAAACAACCCGAACTGCGGCACCGGCCAACGGGCCGGAGCTGGAAGAGCTGCTGATTGATGCCGAAGCTGACGACGAACAAGTGCAACAGCAACCGGTGCTGCTCAAGCGCCCCTGGCTGTTGCTGCTCGGCCTGGTGCTGGTGGCGCTGAACCTGCGCCCGGCGCTGTCGAGCATGGCGCCGCTACTCAGCCTGGTCTCGGACAGCCTTGGCCTGACGGCCTCCCAGGCCGGTTTGCTGACCACCTTGCCGGTGCTGTGCCTGGGGCTGTTCGCGCCGCTGGCGCCGATTCTGGCGCGGCGCTTTGGCAGCGAGCGGGTGATCCTCGGTATTTTGCTGGTGCTGGCAGCCGGTATTGCCGTGCGCAGCGCTTTTGGCAGCACCGGGGTATTCGTCGGCAGCATCATGGCCGGGGCCAGCATCGGTGTGATTGGCGTGCTGTTGCCGGGCATCGTCAAACGTGACTTTCCCAAGCACGCCGGGACCCTGACCGGCGTCTACACCATGGCCTTGTGCCTGGGCGCGGCAATGGCTGCGGGCGCTACCGTGCCCTTGAGCCAGCGTCTGGGCGATAGCTGGTCGCTGGGCCTGGGGTTCTGGCTGATTCCGGCTTTACTGGCCGCGCTGGTCTGGCTGCCCCAGGCCCGCCAGGGTCACGGCGCTCATCACGTGGCGTACCGCGTGCGCGGGCTGCTGCGTGATCCGCTGGCCTGGCAGGTCACCCTGTACATGGGCCTGCAATCGTCGCTGGCCTATATCGTCTTCGGCTGGTTGCCGTCGATCCTTATCGGTCGTGGCCTGAGCCCGACCCAGGCGGGGCTGGTGCTGTCCGGTTCGGTGATCGTGCAATTGATCAGTTCGCTCAGCGCGCCGTGGCTGGCGACCCGTGGCAAGGACCAGCGCCTGGCCATCGTGGTGGTCATGCTCATGGCCCTGGCCGGTCTGTTCGGCTGCCTGTATGCGCCGCTGGAAGGGCTGTGGGGTTGGGCCATCGTACTGGGCCTGGGGCAGGGCGGTACCTTCGCCCTGGCGCTGACCCTGATCGTGCTGCGCTCAAAGGACGCTCACGTCGCGGCCAACCTGTCGAGCATGGCCCAGGGCATCGGTTATACCCTGGCATCGATGGGGCCGTTCGCGGTCGGCCTGGTGCATGACCTGACCGGCGGCTGGGACGCGGTGGGCTGGATCTTTGCCGTACTGGGTGTCGGTGCCATCGGCTTTGGCCTCAAGGCCGGGCGCAACCTGCATGTGCAAGTAGTCAGCGAGCGGGTTTGAGCCTGGCATTCGCCAGGCAAATGCCCATAGCTTTTTGCCACTTCAGCGGACTATCGTGCAGGTCTATTCCAAAGGAACCGGACCTGCCTCATGAGTGATGCCAACACTGCCGTGATCACCCGCTTCTACCAGGCTTTCCAGCGCCTGGACGCCGAAGCCATGGTCGCCTGCTACAGCGACGATATCGTTTTCAGCGACCCGGCCTTCGGTACTTTGCGCGGCAAGGACGCGGGTGACATGTGGCGCATGCTCACCACCCGCGCCAAGGACTTCTCCCTGACCTTTGACACTGTGCGCGCTGACGAGCGTGCTGGCAGCGCCCACTGGGTCGCCCGCTACCTGTTCAGCCAGACCGGCCGCACGGTGGTCAACGACATCCAGGCACGTTTCGTGTTTCGTGACGGCAAGATCTGTGAACACCACGACAACTTCGACCTGTGGCGCTGGTCGCGCCAGGCATTGGGCGCCACAGGGCTGTTGCTGGGCTGGTCGCCGTTGGTTCAGGGCAAGGTGCGCGCCCAGGCGCAGAAAGGCCTGCGCGCGTTTCAGGCGGGGCGCGGCTGATCAGTTTCGATCACTTGGTCCTCGGGGTTAAAGACGAAGCGTGCCGGCTGCTCGGCCCAAGGCAGGCTGATCTGGATGACCGGAACGAACGTGCCCGCTTGCTGGTACCAGTCACGTTGCACGCGTTGAGCATCTTCAAGGCCCCCCGGGCTGCCCTCGAGGTAGAAAAACGACTGGATAGGCAGTTCCCTGAAGCGTTGCTCATCCCATGTCAGGATGATGATTTCGTTCCAGGCAAACGGCCGATCCTCCATCAGTTGCATCACACGTAGTGCCTGATAGAAATTTTCTGCCGCCGCAACACCCGTCGTCCTGCGGATGTCGAAGCTGCATTGCACTGCGTAGCGGTAATCGGGATTGCCGTTCCAGCGGTCGATCACCTGCGGATCGGAGGACGTTCTGTAATGGCTGATCCATTGTACGGCGGTATGTATGCCGAGCCTGTCGCACAGGTTCTCTTTTATCTGGGGAGTGCGCATGTTATCGCCACAACCGCTCTTGTCGCGCTCCCAGCTGTCGCCGTCGGTTGGATAGGCGCAGAGTGGTTTGTACGACATGCTGCCGGCAGGCCGGAGCTTGATGGGCGCCAGGGTGTATCCGCTGCGGGCACTTTCGGCCAATGCACTGATCGGTGCGTCCGCCCGCAGGTAAGAGAATGATACGCCGCGTTTGGCAATGGCCTTGGGGCTGTTGTTCCAGGTGTAATACTGGCTTGAGGGTCTGGTTACCCGCAACATGATGCCGGAACAGGCATACGCAGGCTCACCGTCGCAATCCTGGCGGCTGTCTTCGTATGCAGCCTGCATGGCTGCTGCGGTGCGCGGGCCGATCTCGGCAAAGGCCATGCTGGCTGCGGGGAGGGTCAATGCGCAAGCCAGCAGAATGTGTTTTGCAGGTATCGATTTCATGTTGTGTAGCCCTGATGAGAGATGGGCTACCTACGTTATTTTCCTGTGCGCGGAGCGTATGTCGCCGAGCGGCAAAAGGCGCTGGCAAAAAGCCGATACGCGCGCTCACAAGCGGTTGGCAGATGCGTAGGAATGCATGAGAGAGGGGATTGTTACCGCGAGGAATTGTTAGAATCGACGACTCGAAAACTATCGGTCCAGCCCGCGTGAGCGACACTACACCGCCGACCTCAAAGCCCTGGTACGTCTATCTGGTGCGCGCCGCCAATGGTTCGCTGTACTGCGGGATCAGTGACAATCCCGAGCGGCGCTTCCTGGCCCATCAGAAGGGCCAGGGGGCTCGCTACTTCAGCACCAGCCCGGCGGTGGCACTGGTCTATGTCGAGGCCTGGCCCGACAAAACCAAGGCCCTGCAACAGGAGCGGCTGGTGAAGAAGCTGCGCAAAAGTGCCAAGGAGGCGCTGGTGGCCTCCTGGGCGGGGCTCAGTCCTTGCGACGCTTGAGCTGATCGGTCAGTTGTGTCGGCAGGCCCTTGATGATCAGGGTGCCGGCTTCTTCGTCGTACTCGATCTTCGAGCCCAGCAGGTGCGCTTCAAAGCTGATCGACAAGCCTTCGGCGCGACCGGTGAAGCGGCGGAACTGGTTGAGGGTGCGTTTATCGGCGGGGATTTCCGGCGACAGGCCGTAGTCCTTGTTGCGAATGTGCTCGTAGAAGGCCCGAGGGCGGTCTTCGTCGATCAGCCCCGAAAGCTCCTCGAGGGTCACCGGCTCGCCGGCCTTGGTCTGGCTGGTGGCGTAGTCGACCAGGGTCTGGGTCTTCTCGCGGGCGGCTTCTTCGGGCAGGTCTTCGCTTTCGACGAAGTCACTGAAGGCCTTGAGCAGGGTGCGGGTCTCGCCCGGGCCATCGACGCCTTCCTGGCAGCCGATGAAGTCGCGGAAGTACTCCGAGACCTTCTTGCCGTTCTTGCCCTTGATGAACGAGATGTACTGCTTGGAAGCCTTGTTGTTCTGCCACTCTGAAATATTGATGCGCGCGGCCAGGTGCAACTGGCCCAGGTCCAGGTGGCGCGACGGGGTCACATCCAGCTCGGCGTTCACGGCCACGCCTTCGCTGTGGTGCAGCAGGGCAATCGCCAGGTAGTCGGTCATGCCCTGCTGGTAGTGGGCGAAGAGGACGTGGCCGCCGACCGAAAGGTTGGACTCTTCCATCAGCTTTTGCAGGTGCTCGACGGCGACGCGGCTAAAGGCGGTAAAGGTGCTGCCTTCATCCAGGTATTCCTTGAGCCAGCCGCTGAACGGGTGGGCGCCGGATTCTGCGTGGAAGAAGCCCCAGGCTTTACCCTGTTTGGCGTTGTAGCTGTCGTTGAGATCGGCCAGGAGGTTTTCGATGGCACCCGACTCGGCCAGTTCCGAGTCGCGGGCGTGCAGCACGGCGGGGCTGCCATCGGGTTTCTTGTCGATCAGGTGGACGATGCAATGACGGATCGGCATGGGATTCTCGGTTGAAAATGGGCGGTGCTGGCCGCGTTGCAAAGTCGCCAAGTGTACCTCAGCACAGGGGTGATTCAGCGGCCAGATGTTGGCAGATATGTCGGTTGTTCGTTTTTTGTTCAAAATTTTGCGTTTTTTCGCGCAAACCCCCGAAAAACCTGCACATTTGCCCTGTGGGAGGCGGATATTTATCTATTCCTGTGGTAGTTTTGCCCGGTCTTGCGCCCCGTGTGTGGCGCATTGCTGGCAGACCGCTTGCGTCACGTCGAACCAAACGTCGTTTTACGTATCTACATACGCGATTGACGTGGCTGTAACACCGGACCGCCGGCTACCCCGCAGGTCTGGCTCGATGACTGACGTAGCACTCTGCATACTCACTGAATTTGATAGGGAAGGAACACCACCATGGCATTGACCAAAGACCAACTGATCGCCGATATCGCTGAAGCTATCGACGCGCCAAAAACCACCGCGCGTAACGCTCTGGAGCAACTGGGCCAGATCGTTGCTGATCAACTGGAAAATGGCAGCGAAATCACCCTGCCAGGCATCGGCAAACTGAAAATCACCGAGCGTCCTGCCCGTACCGGCCGCAACCCTTCGACTGGCGCTGCCATCGAAATCGCTGCCAAGAAAGTCGTCAAGTTCGTACCAGCCAAAGTGCTGACCGACGCTGTAAACAAGTAATTGTAAACAGCTCGACAAAAGCCGCGTCCGGGTTGCCCGGACGCGGTTTTTTTATGCCTTGGTTTTGCTCCAGCGCTGCTGGCGCCAGGCCTGGCGCGCCGCAGCATCCTGGAAGGTCCAGGCGATCATGCGGCTCTGCTTCTGCCCCTGGCCCATCTCCACCACCCGCTGATCGACAACTGCGGCCTTTTTCAGCGCCGCCTGGATGCCGGGCAGGTTGGAGGCTTTGGACACCAGGCTGGTGAACCACAGCACCTGCTGGCCAAGGCTGGCGCTCTCAGCCACCAACTGGCTGACGAAGCGGATCTCGCCGCCTTCGCACCAGAGTTCGTTGTTTTGCCCGCCAAAGTTCAGCACCGGCAACTTGCGCTTGGGGTCGGCCTTGCCCAGCGCCCGCCATTTGCGCTGGCTGCCGCGGGTGGCTTCTTCGCGCGAGGCGTGGAAGGGCGGGTTGCACAGGGTCAGGTCGAAGCGCTCGTCGCCTTTTAGCAGCCCCAGCAGGATGTGCTTGCGATTGCCTTGCTGGCGCAGGCTGATGGCCTTGCCCAGGCTGTTGGCCTGGACGATGGCGCCGGCCGCAGCCAGCGCCGTGGCGTCGATGTCTGAACCGAGAAAGCGCCAGCGGTAATCGCTGTGGCCCAATAACGGGTAGATGCAGTTGGCACCGACGCCGATGTCCAGAACCTGGACCTGCGCGCCTCGGGGGATTTCGCCGCCGTTCTCATCTGCCAGCAGGTCGGCCAGCACGTGCACGTAGTCGGCCCGGCCGGGGATTGGCGGGCACAGATAGTCAGCCGGGATGTCCCAGTGCTGGATGCCGTACTGGGCCTTGAGCAGGGCGCGGTTGAAGACCCTGACTGCATCCGGGTTGGCGAAGTCGATGCTCGGCTTGCCGTGGGGGTTGGTGATCATGAACCGGCCCAGCTCAGGGCTGCTCTTGATCAGCTGGGGGAAGTCGTAGCGGCCCTGGTGGCGGTTGCGCGGGTGCAGGGTCGGTTTGTTGGCTGTGGTCATCTTGATGTCCGGTGGAAAGCATCGCGGGTCAAGCCCGCTCCTACAGAGACTCCTGTGGGAGCGGGCTTGACCCGCGCTGGCATCACTGAGGTCAGCGATCGTTACAAGGCGGCAATCCGCGCATGCTGCTCGGTGAAGTTGGCCAGGGCCTGTTCGGCTTCAGCCAGCTTGGCGCGCTCCTTGTCGATCACCGCAGGCGGTGCCTTGTCGACGAAGGCGGCGTTGGACAACTTGCCGCCGACGCGCTGGACTTCACCCTGCAGACGCTGGATTTCCTTGTTCAGGCGAGCCAGCTCGGCATCCTTGTCGATCAGCCCGGCCATCGGCACCAGCACCTGCAGATCGCCGACCAGTGCGGTGGCGCTCAGTGGCGCTTCGTCCTGTTCGCCGAGTACGGTGAAGGATTCGATCTTCGCCAGCTTCTTCAGCAGCGCTTCGTTTTCCTGCAGGCGACGCTGGTCTTCGGCACTGGCGTTTTTCAGGAATAGTTGCAGCGGCTTGCCCGGGCCGATGTTCATTTCGCCACGGATGTTGCGCACGCCAAGCATCAGCTCCTTGAGCCATTCGATATCGCCTTCGGCAGCAGCATCGATGCGGCTTTCATTGGCCACTGGCCATGGCTGCAGCATGATGGTCTTGCCTTGCGCGCCGGCCAGCGGCGCCAGGCGCTGCCAGATTTCTTCGGTGATGAACGGCATGAACGGATGCGCCAGGCGCAGCGCCACTTCCAGTACCCGAACCAGGGTGCGGCGAGTGCCACGGGCGCGTTCGACCGGGGCGTTCTCGTCCCACAGTACCGGCTTGGACAGTTCCAGGTACCAGTCGCAATACTGGTTCCAGATGAACTCGTAGAGCGCCTGGGCGGCGAGGTCGAAGCGGAACTGATCGAGCTGACGGGTCACTTCGGCTTCGGTGCGCTGCAACTGCGAGATGATCCAGCGATCAGCCAGCGACAGCTCGTAGGCTTCACCGTTCTGGCCGCAGTCTTCGCCCTTGTCCAGGACGTAGCGCGCAGCGTTCCAGATCTTGTTGCAGAAGTTGCGGTAGCCTTCGACGCGGCCCATGTCGAACTTGATGTCGCGGCCGGTGGAGGCCAGCGAGCAGAAGGTGAAGCGCAGGGCGTCGGTGCCGTAGCTGGCGATGCCGTCAGGGAACTCGGCCTTGGTCTGCTTGGCGATTTTCTCGGCAAGCTTTGGCTGCATCATGCCGCTGGTGCGTTTTTCCAGCAGTTCGTCCAGGGTAATGCCGTCGACGATGTCCAGCGGGTCAAGGACGTTGCCCTTGGACTTGGACATCTTCTGGCCCTGGCCATCGCGCACCAGGCCGTGCACGTAGACGGTCTTGAACGGTACCTGCGGGGTGCCGTCCTCGTTCTTCACCAGGTGCATGGTCAGCATGATCATCCGGGCAACCCAGAAGAAAATGATGTCGAAGCCGGTGACCAGCACGTCGGTGGAGTGGAACTTCTTGAGGAATTCGGTCTGCTGCGGCCAGCCCAGGGTCGAGAAGGTCCACAGGCCCGAGCTGAACCAGGTGTCGAGAACGTCGTTGTCCTGGTTCAGGACCACGTCGGCGCCGAGGTTGTGCTTGCTGCGCACTTCTTCTTCGCTACGGCCGACGTAGACCTTGCCGGACTCGTCGTACCAGGCCGGAATACGGTGGCCCCACCACAGCTGACGGCTGATGCACCAGTCCTGGATGTCGCGCATCCACGAGAAGTACATGTTTTCGTACTGCTTGGGCACGAACTGGATGCGGCCGTCTTCGACGGCAGCAATCGCAGGCTCTGCCAGCGGCTTGGTCGATACATACCACTGGTCGGTCAGCCACGGCTCGATGACGGTGCCCGAGCGGTCGCCTTTCGGCACTTTCAGGGCGTGGTCGTCGACGCTGACCAACAGGCCGGCGGCGTCGAAATCGGCGACGATCTGCTTGCGCGCGACGAAGCGGTCCAGACCTGCATACTGGGCAGGCAGGGTCGCGTCGATGCTTTCGTTGATGCTGCCGTCGAGGTTGAACACCTGGGCGGCCGGCAGGACGAAGGCGTTCTTGTCGAAGATGTTCAGCAGCGGCAGGTTGTGGCGCTTGCCGACTTCATAGTCGTTGAAATCGTGGGCCGGGGTGATCTTCACGCAGCCGGTGCCGAACTCAGGGTCGCAGTAGTCGTCGGCGATGATCGGGATGCGCCGGCCAACCAGCGGCAGCTCGACGAACTTGCCGATCAGTGCCTTGTAGCGCTCGTCTTCCGGGTTCACGGCAACGGCGGCGTCGCCGAGCATGGTTTCCGGCCGCGTGGTGGCGACGATCAGGTAATCCTTGCCATCGGCGGTCTTGGCGCCGTCAGCCAGCGGGTAGCGCAGGTTCCACAGGTGACCCTTCTCGTCGTGGTTTTCCACTTCGAGGTCGGAAATCGCCGTGTGCAGCTTGGTGTCCCAGTTGACCAGGCGCTTGCCGCGGTAGATCAGGCCGTCTTCATGCAGGCGCACGAAGGCTTCTTTCACTGCTTCCGAGAGGCCGTCGTCCATGGTGAAACGCTCGCGGCTCCAGTCGACCGACGAGCCCAGGCGGCGAATCTGGCGGCTGATGTTGCCACCGGACTGATCTTTCCATTCCCAGACCTTTTCCAGGAACTTCTCGCGACCCAGGTCGTGACGGTTCTGGCCTTTGGCTTCGAGTTGACGCTCGACCAGCATCTGCGTGGCGATACCGGCGTGGTCGGTACCTGGCTGCCACAGGGTGTTGCGGCCCTGCATGCGGCGGAAACGGATCAAGGCGTCCATGATCGCGTTGTTGAAGCCATGACCCATGTGCAGGCTGCCGGTGACGTTCGGCGGCGGGATCATGATGGTGTAGGAATCGCCCGCGCCTTGCGGAGCGAAATAATTCTCGGACTCCCAGGTGTTGTACCAGGAAGTTTCAATGGCGTGCGGCTGGTAGGTCTTATCCATGCGCGGCGGGACCCTTAGGCATTTATTCAGGAAAGCCGGAGAGTATAACGAAGCGGCAAGCTTCAAGCGACAAGCTGCAAGCTTGGAGCGCCGCACGGCTCTTGCAGCTTGTCGCTTGAAGCTTGTTACTGCTTTTTATTGGTTGAGCAGGCGCTCGAGCCGGGCATCCAGGCGGCGCTTGATCTCGCTCTCGATATGCGGGGCGAAATCGTTGATCACATCCTGCATGATCAGTTGCGCGGCCGCGCGCAATTCAGCGTCCAGGTGCAGCAGGGTTTCCTGGCGCTTGGCCTGCGGGTCGGCTGGCGCTTCAGGTGCCGGCTGCGGTGCCGCTTGGGCTTCTTCGAGCAGCAGCGGGATCTGCTCCTCGACGGTCTCGGTCAACAGCGGCGGTTCGAGGGATGCATCGCCAAGCAGCTGGCGGATCGACTCCAGGTCGTCCAGCAGGTGCGCGGATTGGGGCAGGGCAGTGGGTTTGTCCATCGTCTTCAGAGTCGCTGTAAGCGGTGATCTTGCAGAGCATAGCCCTGTTCGCGGTAGAAACGGAAACTCTCTCGGGCCGCCTGACGAATCGCCGGCTCTTCGACCACGATCTCGGCGATCCGGGCAAAGCGCGCTGCGAACGCTGGCACCTTGAGGTCAAGGTTGATCAGCAGGTCCTGGTGGCTGCCGGCGTCATCGCCAAGGCCCAGGGCCACGCTGCCCTGCGGGTCGTCTTCAGCCGCGTCGTGGGGCACGAATGCCTCGCCCTTGAACGCCCACAGCCGTGCATCCAGCTCATCGCGCTGGGCCGCATCGCTGCAATGCAGGTAAACCCGATGCCCCAGGCGCCAGGCTTTGTCGCAGAGCTTGCAGGCGAAATCCAGGCGCGCCGAGGGCGCGGCGCTGGGCAATATGTAGAAATCGACTTTGGTCATGGTCAGCCTGCCGGCCGCCTACGCCCGAGGGCGCAGGCGGCTGGCGTCGTCTCAGGCGTTGGCGCGATCGAGCAGGTACTGGGTCAGCAGCGGAACCGGGCGGCCAGTGGCGCCCTTGTCCTTGCCGCCGCTGATCCAGGCCGTGCCGGCGATGTCCAGGTGAGCCCAGTTGTAGGCCTTGGCAAAGCGCGACAGGAAGCAACCGGCGGTAATGGTGCCGGCTTTTGGCCCGCCGATGTTGGCGATGTCGGCGAACGGGCTGTCGAGCTGTTCCTGGTATTCGTCGAACAGCGGCAGTTGCCAGGCGCGGTCGTCGGCACGTTTGCCGGCGTCGAGCAGTTGCCCGACCAGGTCGTCGTTGTTACCCATCAGGCCCGAGGTATGGCTGCCCAGGGCAACGATGCAGGCACCGGTCAGGGTGGCGATGTCGATTACCGCCTGCGGCTTGAAACGCTCGGCGTAGGTCAGGGTATCGCACAGCACCAGGCGGCCTTCGGCGTCGGTGTTGAGGATCTCGACGGTCTGCCCGCTCATGGTCGTGACGATATCGCCCGGACGGGTGGCGCCGCCGCTTGGCATGTTCTCGGCGCAGGCCAGCAGGCACACCAGGTTGATCGGCAGTTGCAGCTCGAGCACGGCGCGCAGGGTGCCGAAGACGCTGGCGGCACCGCCCATGTCGAACTTCATTTCATCCATGCCGGCGCCGGGCTTGAGGCTGATGCCGCCGGTGTCGAAGGTAATGCCCTTGCCCACCAGAACGAAAGGCTTCTCGCTCTTCTTGCCGCCCTGGTAGTTGAGCACGATCAGGCGTGGCGGCTGGTCGCTGCCCTGGCCAACGGCGTAGAAGGCGCCCATGCCCAGGTCCTTGATCTTCTTCTCGTCCAGAACCTCGACCTTGAGACCTTTGAATTCCTTGCCCAGGGCCTTGGCTTGTTCGGCCAGGTAGCTTGGGTGGCAGACGTTCGGTGGCAGGTTGCCCAGGTCGCGGGTGAAGCCCATGCCGTTGGCGATGGCGACGGCGTGCTTGACCGCGCGCTCGACATCGCTAGCGCCGGCCTTGGCGCTGAGCAGGGTGATTTTCTTCAGGGCGCGTGGTTCGGCTTTCTTGCTCTTGAACTGGTCGAACACGTACTGGCCGTCGAGCAGGGTTTCAGCCAACAGGCGGGTCTTGCCATAGAAAGCATCGCGGCCGGCAACCTTGACGTCGTCCAGGGCCAGTGCTGCGTCGCTACCGTTCAGGCCCTTGAGCACTGCCAGCACGGCGGCAATGACCTTGCGCCAGCTGCGATCACCCAGCTCGGCGTCCTTGCCGGTACCGACCAGCAGCACGCGCTCGGCCTTGAGATTCGGCAGGCTGTGCAGCAGCAGGGTCTGGCCGACCTTGCCGGCCAGGTCGCCGCGCTTGAGCACGCTGGCCAGGGCACCGCCGGTGGCCTGGTCGATGGTCTTGGCGATGGCGCCGAGTTTGCCGCCTTCGGCCACAGGCAGGACCAGGGTGGCGGTTTTCAAGGATGCTGCGGCGACGCTTTTTACAACCAGTTCCATGTCAGGTTCCCCGAATGATCTGTCGATGCGCGTTGTCTATGCAGGCGCGGTCGTGGCCGCGTGGTCGCGTACCAGTGCTAAAGCCCCCAGTTTGAGCCTGCTTCGCCCGCCGTGACAACCCCGAGATGAAGCATTGTGCGGCGCCAAGTGACAGGCACGGCCAATCACAGGATAATGCGCCAACTTTTACCCGGGTTCGCTCTGGCGAGCGGGCTACTATCTTGGCTGTTATGGATTTCTTGTTCGGCTGTCCGAGCCTGACAACCCAGGAGTGTCTGGTTTGATCGTCTTTCGTTATCTGTCCCGCGAGGTCCTGGTGACCTTGAGTGCCGTCAGCGCTGTGCTGCTGGTCATCATCATGAGTGGGCGCTTCATCAAATACCTGGCCCAGGCGGCCCAGGGCGTGCTCGACCCGAGCGTGCTGTTCCTGATCATGGGCTACCGCCTGCCGGGCTTCCTGCAACTGATCCTGCCGTTGGGCCTGTTCCTCGGCATCCTCCTGGCCTATGGCCGGTTGTACCTGGAAAGCGAAATGACCGTGCTGTCGGCCACTGGCATGAGCCAGCAGCGCCTGCTGGGCATGACCATGGCGCCGGCGGCACTGGTTGCCCTGCTGGTGGCCTGGCTGAGCCTGAGCCTGGCGCCCCAGGGCGTTACCCAGGTCGCGCAGATCATCAACCAGCAGGACGCCCTGACCGAGTTCGACACCCTGGTGCCGGGCCGCTTCCAGACCCTGCGCGATGGTTCGCGGGTTACCTATACCGAGCAACTGTCGGAAGACCGGGTCAACCTCGGCGGTGTGTTCATTTCCGAGAAGCGTTTCAACCAGGACAAGACCAAGGACCGCGGTCCGTCGGTACTGGTGGCGGAAAAAGGCCACCAGCAGGTCAATCCTGATGGCAACCGCTACCTGATCCTGGAAAACGGCTACCGCTATGACGGTAGCCCTGGCCAGGCTGATTACCGCGCAATCAAGTACGACACCTACGGCGTGCTGTTGCCCAAGCCTGAAGTCAGTGAAGAAATCACCGAGCGTGAAGCCATCCCGACTTCGCAATTGATTGGCAGCAAGGGCCTGCGCGAGCGTGCCGAGCTGCAATGGCGCCTGTCGCTGCCATTGCTGGTGTTCATCGTCACCCTGCTGGCGGTGCCACTGTCACGGGTCAACCCGCGCCAGGGCCGTTTCCTCAAGCTGCTGCCGGCGATTCTTCTGTATATGGCGTACCTGACAATGCTGATTGCCGTGCGTGGCGCCCTGGAGAAAGGCAAGTTGCCGATCGGCCTGGGCATCTGGTGGGTCCATGGCCTGTTCCTGTTGATCGGCCTGGGGCTGATGTACTGGGAGCCGTTGCGCCTCAAGCGCGCCGCTCGCCGTGCGGAGGTGGCCCATGGTTAAGCTCGACAGTTACATCGGCAAAAGCGTGCTGATGGCGATCCTCGCCGTTTTGGGGATCATTCTCGGCCTGGCTTCGCTGTTTGCCTTCATCGACGAGATGGGCGATATCACCGACACCTACACGCTGATGGACGCCGGCAACTTCGTCCTGCTCACCGCACCGCGGCGCCTCTACGACATGCTGCCGATGGCCGCGCTGATCGGCTGCCTGATCGGCCTGGGCAGCCTGGCCAGCAGTAGCGAACTGACCATCATGCGCGCTGCCGGCGTGTCGATCGGGCGGATCGTCTGGGCGGTGATGAAGCCGATGCTGGTGCTGATGCTGGCCGGTATCCTGATTGGCGAATACCTGGCCCCGGTTACCGAGAACAAGGCCCAGGCCGACCGTTCCCTGGCCCAGGGTGGCGGTGAGGCGCAGAGCTCCAAGCGCGGCATGTGGCACCGCCAGGGTGACGAGTTCGTGCACATCAACTCGGTGCAGCCCAACGGCTTGCTGTACGGCGTGACCCGCTATCGTTTCGACAATGAGCGGCACATGCAGACGTCGAGCTTTGCCCGCCGTGCTCAGTACAAGGAAGATCACTGGCTGCTCAACGACGTGACCACCACCTATTTCCGTGGCGATCACACCGAAGTCATCAAAACGCCTGAAGAACGCTGGGATGTTTCCGTTACCCCGCAGTTGCTCAATACCGTGGTGGTAGCGCCAGAGTCACTGTCGATCACCGGCCTCTGGGACTACATCCACTACCTGTCCGACCAGGGCCTGAACAATGCCCGTTACTGGCTGGCATTCTGGACCAAAGTGCTGCAGCCGATGGTCACTGCTGCGCTGGTGCTGATGGCGATCTCCTTCATCTTCGGTCCGCTGCGCTCGGTAACCCTTGGTCAGCGAGTGTTCACCGGTGTGCTGGTGGGCTTCGTGTTCCGCATCGCCCAGGACCTGCTCGGGCCTTCCAGTCAGGTCTTCGGCTTCCCACCATTGCTGGCGGTGGTGCTGCCGGCGGCGATCTGTGCGGTGGCCGGGTTGTGGCTGTTGCGGCGCGCCGGATAGCTTGCTGCGAACAAGAAAAAGCCGACCTCAAGGTCGGCTTTTTTGTGTACGGTCATTTTTTGCGCTTGGGAATACGCACCAGCTGAGTGTCGGAGTAGATGTCATGCCAGCTGCGCTTGCGCTTGTCGAACAGCGCCCAGATAAAACCCAGGCCCAGGCAAAGCCAGGAGCCAATCGACACGACAAAACGCAGCAGCGCCTGCCACAGGCTGATGGCGCTACCGTCGGCGTTCTGCACGCGGATGCCCCATACCTGCATGCCCAGGGTCTGGCCGCCGTGGGTCCAGAACTTGGCGAAGAAGCCGAACAGGGCGAACAGCAAAATGGTCGAGAGCAAGGGGTCGCCATCCAGGGCGCCTGCCTCGGTCAACTCGCGCATGCGCGCCTCGCCGATAAAGGCCATCTGGATCATCTTGTAGGCGCCTGCGGTGACGATCAGCAGCGCCGTACAGAGCAGGAAGTCGTAGAACATCGCGGCCAGGCGGCGGCCCAGGTCGACCGGGGGGAAATCGCCCTGGGGCTGCAACAACGGCTTGGGCATACACGGGCCCTCCTTGGGCAAAACCGCCATTCTACGAAATTACGCGGACAATTCGTTGCCCTGCGACACGGTTTCCTGGCCAGGCCCGCCGAACGCGCACAAAAAAGCCCCTGCTGTTGCCAGCAGGGGCTTTTCTATCGGGAAATCAGGCTTCCGCGATAACTTCGTCAGCCTGCATGCCTTTTTGGCCCTGCACGGCGATGAAGGTGACTTTCTGGCCTTCTTTCAGGCTCTTGAAGCCGTTGCCCTGAATAGCGCGGAAATGTACGAACAGATCCGGACCGCTTTCTGGAGTGATGAAACCAAAACCTTTTTCGTCGTTAAACCACTTGACGGTACCGCTCTGACGAGTCGACATAGCTTATTTCCTATGAAACTTAGAATTAGTAACAGCTTCTTCCAAATGAAAGAGTACTGGGCTGGGTTGCAGGAAAGTAAGAGACGTCGAACGGGTGTAGCAAACATCAGAGCTACTGCCCAGGTCACGAACCATAGCGACCCATGCAAACACAGTGCACAGACAATACGCTAACTTTGAAGACAAAAACAAGCCCTGCAGACCGCTGCCGCTGTGCCTTTTAGCCACCGTTCGATGGATTTTTTCCGGCTCATTCCAAGCGGTGTTGCAACGCTTTTCGAAAGTTATAAAACGCGTTCGAATTCGAAAATCCGAACGCGCCATGACACTCTGTTTCAAGTATCGATTCAGCCGCGGTAATAGCGCTGGGCAACGAACGGCATCTTGCTGACTTTCATCGCTACGCGCTTGCCACGAACAATTGCCCATACCTGAGTATCCAGTGCGCTGTGGGCCGCATCCAGATAACCCATTGCCACGGGTGCGTTCAATGACGGTCCAAAGCCGCCACTGCAGATACTGCCGATAACCGTGCCTGCCTCGTCGACAATCTCGGCGCCTTCACGCACAGGCGTGCGTTCCTGCGGCAGCAGGCCCACGCGTTTGCGTGCAACACCGCTGTGCTGCTGGGCGAAGATTGCGTCGGCCCCCGGGAAGCCCCCGGCACGCTCGCCGTCGGCACGCCGCACCTTGGAGATGGCCCACAGCAGGCTGGCTTCGATTGGTGTGGTCTGAGTGTTCATGTCATGGCCATACAGGCACAGGCCGGCTTCCAGGCGCAGCGAGTCGCGTGCACCCAGGCCGATTGCTTGTACTTCAGGCTCGGCCAGCAGGCGGCGCGCCAGCTCTTCGGCTTTTTCTGCCGGAACGGAAATCTCGAAACCGTCTTCACCGGTATAACCCGAACGGCTGACGAAACAGTCGGCGCCCAGCAGTTGTACCGGCTGAAACTGCATAAAGGTCATTTTCGCCACGGCGGGCGCCAGGCGCTCCAGCACCTTGACCGCCACCGGCCCCTGCAGGGCCAGCAGGGCGCGCTCTTCAAACAGCGGCTGGATCTGGCATTGGTCGCCGATATGTTTGCGCAAGTGAGCCAGGTCCTGCTCCTTGCAGGCAGCGTTGACCACCAGGAACAGTTCGTCGTTACCCAGGTTGGCGACCATCAGGTCGTCGAGGATGCCGCCTTGTTCGTTGGTGAACATGGCATAGCGCTGCATGCCCACCGGCAGGTCGATGATGTCGACCGGCACCAGGGTTTCCAGGGCCTTGGCCGCACCGGCGCCGCTCAGGCGGATCTGGCCCATGTGCGAAACATCGAACAGGCCGGCTTGCTCGCGGCTGTGCAGGTGCTCTTTCATCACTCCCAGCGGGTACTGGACCGGCATGTCGTAACCGGCGAAGGGCACCATGCGGGCGCCCAGCTCCAGGTGCAGGGCGTGCAGCGGGGTCTTGAGCAGTGTTTCGGTGGACATTGATGACTCCTTGGGGCTTGAGAGGGTGTCAGCATTCGATGATGTTGACGGCCAGACCGCCGCGGGCGGTCTCCTTGTATTTGCTTTTCATGTCGGCGCCGGTCTGGCGCATGGTGCGGATGACTTTATCCAGCGAGACGAAGTGCTGCCCGTCACCGCGCAGGGCCATGCGCACAGCATTGATGGCCTTGACCGAGCCCATGGCGTTACGCTCGATGCAGGGCACCTGGACCAACCCGCCAATCGGGTCGCAGGTCAGGCCCAGGTTGTGTTCCATGCCAATTTCGGCGGCGTTCTCGACCTGCTGCACACTGCCGCCCATGACCTCGCACAGGGCACCGGCGGCCATCGAACAGGCAACGCCAACCTCGCCCTGGCAACCGACTTCGGCACCGGAGATCGAGGCGTTTTCTTTATAGAGGATGCCGATGGCGGCGGCAGTCAGCAGAAAGCGCACTACGCCATCGTCATTGGCGCCCGGGATAAAGCGCATGTAGTAGTGCAGCACTGCAGGGACGATACCGGCGGCGCCATTGGTCGGCGCAGTAACTACGCGCCCGCCGAAGGCGTTTTCTTCGTTGACGGCCAGGGCATACAGGTTGACCCAGTCGAGCACCGACAACGCGTCGCGCAGGCTCGCTTCCGGGTTGCTGCAGAGCTGGCGGTACAACGCGGCGGCGCGGCGCTTGACCTTGAGCCCTCCAGGCAGGATGCCCTCGTTACGGCAACCGGCGGACACGCAATCCTGCATGACCTGCCAGATGCGCAGCAGGCCGCTGCGGGTTTCACTTTCCGGGCGCCAGGCCGCCTCGTTGGCCAGCATGATCTGACTGATCGACAGGTTCTGCGCGGTGCAATGGCCGAGCAGCTCCTTGGCGGTCTTGAACGGGTAGGGCAGCACGGTGCTGTCTTCGACGATGCGATCGGCGCCAGCCGCGTCCTCGTCGACCACGAAACCACCGCCTACCGAGTAATACTCGCGGCTGCGAATCTGCAAGCCGGCGGCGTCAAAGGCTCGGAAGATCATGCCGTTGGGGTGGAAGGCCAGGGGCTTGCGGATCATCGCCAGGTGCTGTTTTTCGACGAAGTCGATGACATGCTCGCCGAGCAGGTTGAGCCGGCCGCTGCTGCGAATGGCCTGCAGGCGTGCGGGGATGCTTTCAGTATCGACGCTGTCCGGGTGTTCGCCTTCAAGGCCAAGGAGCACGGCCTTGTCGCTGCCGTGGCCTTTGCCGGTGGCGCCGAGCGAGCCGTAGAGTTCTGCCTTGACGCAAACCGTGGCAGTGAGCAGGTCGTCGCGGCGCAGCCCTTCGGCAAAGCGTGCGGCGGCACGCATGGGGCCGACGGTATGGGAACTGGAGGGGCCGATGCCGATCTTGAACAGGTCGAAGACGCTTAGTGACATGGTCGTACCCTCGTAATTTGGGGATAGCATCGCCGGCAAGGCCGGCTCCCACAGGGTTCTTTGCTGTTATCAGAACCTGTGGGAGCTGGCGTTGCCAGCGATGAGGCCATCAGCTCGTACTCAGACGTCCTGATAGCTCTCGATCGACGGGCAGGCACAGACCAGGTTGCGGTCGCCGAACACGTTGTCGACGCGGCCGACCGGCGGCCAGTACTTGCCTTCGACCAGCGCCGCCAGCGGATAAACCGCCTGCTCGCGGCTGTACGGGTGGCTCCACTCACCGGCGATTTCGGCGGCGGTGTGCGGGGCGTTCTTCAGCGGGTTGTCGTCCTTGTCCAGGCTGCCGCTTTCGACCGCGCGAATTTCTTCGCGGATACGGATCATCGCCTCGCAGAAGCGGTCCAGTTCTTCTTTAGACTCGCTTTCGGTCGGTTCGATCATCAGCGTGCCGGCCACCGGGAACGACATGGTCGGGGCATGGAAGCCGAAGTCGATCAGGCGCTTGGCCACGTCATCGACGCTGATGCCGCTGCTGTCCTTGATCGGACGCAAATCGAGAATGCACTCGTGCGCCACCAGGCCATTGCTGCCGGTGTACAACACAGGATAGTGCTCTTCCAGGCGGCGGGCGATGTAGTTGGCGTTGAGGATCGCCATCTGCGACGCGCGCTTGAGCCCGGCGCCACCCATCATGCGGATGTACATCCAGGTGATCGGCAGGATGCTGGCGCTGCCGAACGGTGCGGCGCAGACCGCGCCCTGCTTGTTGTCCATGTGCGCATGGCCAGGCAGGAACGGCGCCAGGTGCGATTTGACGCCGATCGGGCCGACGCCCGGGCCGCCACCGCCGTGAGGGATGCAGAAGGTCTTGTGCAGGTTCAGGTGCGAGACATCGCCGCCGAACTTGCCCGGGGCGCAGAGTCCGACCATGGCGTTCATGTTGGCGCCGTCGATGTACACCTGGCCGCCGTTGTCATGGATGATCGCGCAGATTTCGCCGATGGCTTCTTCGAACACGCCGTGGGTCGAGGGGTAGGTGATCATCAGCGCGGCAAGGTGCTCGCGGTGTTCGATGGCCTTGGCGCGCAGGTCGTCGATGTCAACGTTGCCGCGGGCATCGCAGGCGGTGACCACCACGCGCATACCGGCCATGTGCGCGGTGGCCGGGTTGGTGCCGTGGGCCGAGGATGGGATCAGACAGATGTCGCGGCGTGCTTCGCCACGGCTCTGGTGGTAGGCGCGGATGGCCAGCAGGCCTGCGTATTCACCCTGGGAGCCGGCGTTGGGCTGCAGCGAAACGGCATCGTAGCCGGTGGCTGCGCAGAGCATGGCTTCCAGCTCGCTGGTCAGTTGCTGGTAACCCTGGCTCTGCTCGGCTGGTGCGAACGGGTGCAGGTTGCCGAACTCGGCCCAGGTCACCGGGATCATTTCGCTGGCGGCGTTGAGCTTCATGGTGCACGAGCCCAGAGGGATCATGGTGCGGTCCAGGGCCAGGTCCTTGTCGGCCAGGCGACGCAGGTAGCGCATCAGCTCGGTTTCGCTGTGGTAGCGGTTGAACACCGGGTGCTCGAGGATCGCCGACTGGCGCAGCAGGGCGCGCGGCAGTTGCGCTTGAACGCTGGCAGCGAGGGCGGCGAAGTCCGGGGTGGCCTTGCCAGCGGCAAACAGCTGCCACAGCGCTTCGACGTCGGCCTGGTTGCTGGTTTCATCCAGCGACAGGCCCAGGCGCTGGGCGTCGATCTGGCGCAGGTTCAGACGCTGGGCGCGGGCCTGGTCGTGCAGGGCGGCGGTGCCGCTGCCGGTAGCCAGGGTCAGGGTGTCGAAGAAGTGTTCGACCTCGACCTGAACACCCAACTGTTGCAGGCCGGCCTTGAGGATCGCGGTCAGCGCGTGGGTACGCTCGGCGATCTGCTTCAGGCCCTGCGGGCCGTGGTACACGGCGTACATGCTGGCGATGTTGGCCAGCAGTACCTGAGCGGTGCAGATGTTGCTGGTGGCTTTCTCGCGGCGGATGTGTTGCTCGCGGGTTTGCATGGCCAGGCGCAGGGCAGTCTTGCCGAAGCGGTCGATCGATACGCCGACCAGGCGGCCGGGCATGTCGCGCTTGAACGCGTCGCGGGTCGAGAAGTAGGCCGCATGCGGGCCACCGAAGCCCAGCGGCACGCCGAAGCGCTGGGCGCTGCCGATGGCCACGTCGGCACCGAATTCGCCCGGCGGGGTCAGCAAGGTCAGGGCCAGCAGGTCGGCAGCCACGGCCACCAGGGCATTGGCCGCGTGGAAGCGTTCGACCAGCTCGCGGTAGTCGAAGACTTCACCGCTGCTGGCCGGGTATTGCAGCAGGGCGCCGAAGAAGGCGCTGACATCGCTCAGTTCGCGCTCATCGCCAACGACCACTTCGATACCCAGCGGCTCGGCACGGGTACGCAGCACGTCGAGGGTCTGCGGGTGGCAATGCACGGAAGCGAAGAAGGCGTGGCTCGCCTTGTTCTTGCTCAGGCGCTTGCAGAAGGTCATGGCTTCGGCAGCGGCGGTGGCTTCGTCGAGCAAGGATGCGTTGGCGATCGGCAGGCCGGTGAGGTCGCTGATCAGGGTCTGGAAATTCAGCAGCGCTTCCAGGCGGCCTTGGGAAATCTCTGGCTGGTACGGGGTATAGGCGGTGTACCAGGCCGGATTCTCCAGCAGGTTGCGCAGGATCGGCGCCGGGGTGTGGCAGTTGTAATAACCCTGGCCGATGAAACTCTTGAACAGCTGGTTGTTGCCGGCGATGGCCTTGAGCGAGGCCAGGGCCTGCGCTTCGCTTTGCCCGGCGCCCAGTTCAAGGACGCTGGTGCCCTTGATGCTGTCGGGGATGACTGCGGCGCTCATGGCCTCCAGCGAGTCGAAGCCAAGGGTGGCGAGCATGTGTTGCTCGTCGTGCTGGCGTGGGCCGATGTGGCGGGCGATAAATTCGTTGGCAGTGCCGAGGTTGATGGTCATGGCAGGTCCTCAGGCTTGAGCGTTGGCTTGGATCAGGCGGTCGTAGGCGTCCTGATCGAGCAGTTGCGCGACGGCGTCGGCGTCGGCCGGAATGAAACGGAAGAACCAGCCTTCACCCAGCGGGTCTTCGTTGACCAGCTCGGGGCTATCGTTGAGTTGATCGTTGACCGCCACCACTTCGCCGGTCAGGGGCATGTATACACCGCTGGCGGCCTTCACCGATTCGACGGTCGACGCTTCGGCGCCTTGCTCGTAGCGTTGCAGCTCCGGCAGTTGCACGTAGACCACATCGCCCAGGGCGTTCTGGGCAAAGGCGGTAATCCCGACAGTAACACTGCCGTCAGCTTCGCTACGCAGCCATTCGTGATCTTCGGTAAAACGCAACTCGCTCATGGAAACTCCTCAAGGGCCGCAGGGGACGGCTGTGGGCGTGGCTCAGGTGAGCCCAGTGATGAGTAATGACATAGCAATATTGCGGCCATCTATAAAATATCGTTACAAAACAATGGCTTAAATGTTTTTCAGGCAAAGTTGATGCAATCACTGTATCGAAATCGATACACCCAAAGGCAGGAAAAAAAGCTCAAGTGGATCAGAACCTTGCGCTGTGGCCCTGAAACTGTTCTGTATCGATATCATTACGATGTAGCGATTTCAGTACACTGATCAGGGCTTGGCGGGAATACCGTACTTGCGCAGGCGATGGGCAATGGCGGTGTGCGAGGTTTGCAGGCGGCTGGCGAGCTGGCGAGTCGAGGGGTAGCTACTGTAAAGCTTGCTCAGCAGGTTGCGTTCGAAGTCCTCCACGGC
Source organism: Pseudomonas sp. 2835 (assembly GCF_050435905.1). Lineage (NCBI taxonomy): Bacteria > Pseudomonadati > Pseudomonadota > Gammaproteobacteria > Pseudomonadales > Pseudomonadaceae > Pseudomonas > Pseudomonas sp. 2835. Next base: position 381,594 of record NZ_JBNDLE010000002.1, read on the forward strand.
CTGTTCCAGGCTATCGACTTCAGCGTCATGCCCACGGGCCACCGAGGTGCCGGCGATATCCAGGTCGCCGATGTCCACCAGGCTGCTTTCGCTGATGGCGGCGGCGCGGAAGATCACGTTCTGCAACTGACGCACGTTGCCCGGCCAGCGGTTGCCCAGCAGCGCCGGGTAAGTGGCCGGGGCCAGGCGACACAGCGGGCGCTGGATCTGGGTGCAGGCCTGCTGCATGAAGTAGCGCGCCAGCAGGAGGATGTCCTGGCCGCGCTCGCGCAGCGGCGGCACCTGCAGGTTGAGCACGTTCAGGCGGTAGAACAGGTCTTCGCGAAAGGTGCCTTCGGCGACCATTTTTTCCAGGTCGCGGTGGGTGGCGCTGAGGATCCGTACATTGACCTTGACCTCGCGATCACCGCCGACCCGGCGAAAGCTGCCGTCGTTGAGAAAACGCAGGAGCTTGGCCTGCAGGTACGGCGACATTTCGCCGATCTCGTCGAGGAACACCGTACCCTGGTTGGCCAGCTCCATTAACCCTGGCTTGCCGCCGCGTTGTGCGCCGGTAAAGGCGCCGGGGGCGTAACCGAACAGCTCGCTTTCGGCCAGGTTCTCTGGCAGCGCCGCGCAGTTGAGGGCCAGAAAGGGCGCACTGTGGCGGCTGCTGATGGCATGACAGGCGCGCGCTACCAACTCCTTGCCGGTACCAGTTTCACCGTGGATCAGCAGCGGCGCATCCAGGGCCGCCACGCGCAGGGCGCGGGCCTTGAGGGTGCGGATTGGCGGTGAGTCACCCAGCAGTGCATCGAAGCCCTCGGCGTGATCATGGTGCAGTGCCGACAGCCGCTCGCCGATGCGGTTGGGCTGGTACAGGGTCAGCAGGGCGCCGGCGTTGGTGATTGGCGTAGCATCGAGTAGCAGGGTCTGGCCGTTGAGGGTCACTTCGCGCAGGGGCAGGTGAAAGCCCTGTTCGATCAGCGCTTCGAGCAAGCCCGGGTCGCCAAACAGGTCGGCCACCGAACGGTCGGACGGCTCCTGCCCGCACAGCGCCACCAGCGCCGGGTTGGCCAGCAGCACGTGACCGGCGCTGTCCAGGGCCAGTACCGGATCGCTCATGGCCGCGAGCAGGGCGTCGAGTTGCAGGTGGCGGCGCTGGCCGGGGAGGATGTCGACCACTTGTACTGTTTGTACGCCCTGCACGTTGAACAGCGCGTCATGCAGCTCTTCGAGCACGTGGGGGCTGAGGGTCGGGGCGTCGATGTAGACGTTCGGCGGCACCATCTCCACGGCGTCCAGGTTGAGGTTGCGGGCGCCGAGCAGGGCCAGCACTTCCTGGGTGATACCGACGCGGTCGATGAAACTGACGTGGATGCGCATGGGGGAGGGGTTCAAGGCGGCCGAAGAGGCCAAGTATGCCTTGCGACCGCTGTGCGGTCGAATCGCCGGCAACGCCGGCTCCCACAGTGGGAAGCCGAGTCTCTGTGGGAACCGGCGATGAGGCCGGTAGGGCTATTCGAAGTGCTCGGGATTGACCGGGTCCCCCGACTTCACCTCCAGCTTCTCGCGAATGTCCTCGAACATCAGGTCGTAGATCTTGTGCGTTGAGCCCAGGCTCTCGAATTTCTTGGGCGATGGCATGTAGCTCTGCGCCCTGCGCGTGGCAACACTCAGGAAGCTCGGCAGTACCTCTTCTTTGCTCAGGAAGAACTTTTCCTCCACGGTCTTGCCTTCGATGCTCCCATGCATGTGGAAATCAATGCCGTGTTTGTTGGCTTCCCGGACTGCTGCGTACTCGATATTCAGGTCGTAACTGTGATCAGCCTTGTTCAGCGCAGTGCGCTCGATATGCACGTGACCGGGTTTGAACTGGGCCATGATGGAATCCTCCGCAAAGGTGAAAACGGCGGGCCCTGGGCCCGCCAACTGCATTCAACGGTAGCTGATTCCCGGCTTGGCGGTGGAAACCCGGGTACCGGCCGTACCCTTGACGATATCCTCGATGTCGGCCAGCGAACCGATTACCGCTACTTTGCCGGTGTTGCGCGCAAAGTCGCAAGCGGCCTGGACTTTCGGGCCCATGGAGCCTGCGGCAAAGCCGAGGCGTTCGAGCTCGTCCGGGTGCGCCTGGGCAATCGCCTTCTGGCTCGGCTTGCCATAGTCGATAAACGCCGCGTTGACGTCGGTGGCGATCACCAGCAGGTCGGCTTCGAGCTGTTCGGCCAGCAGCGCCGAGCACAGGTCCTTGTCGATCACCGCCTCGATGCCCTTGAGCTTGCGATCGGCGTCATACATGGTCGGGATGCCGCCACCGCCAGCGCAGATGACGATGCTGCTCTTTTCCAGCAGCCACTTGATCGGGCGGATCTCGAAGATGCGCTTGGGTTTCGGGCTGGCGACCACACGGCGGTATTTGTCGCCATCGGCCTTGACCACCCAGCCTTTCTCCTTGGCCAGGCGCTCAGCGTCTTCCTTGCTGTAGACCGGGCCGATGAACTTGGTCGGGTCCTTGAAGGCCGGGTCGTTGGCATCCACCTCGACCTGGGTCAGGAGGGTGGCGAACGGCACCTCGAAGTCCAGCAGGTTGCCCAGCTCCTGTTCGATGATGTAGCCGATCATGCCTTCGGTTTCGGCACCGAGCACGTCCAGCGGGTAGGCTTCGTCGGGCTTGTAGGATTGCGCCTGCAACGACAGCAGGCCGACTTGCGGGCCATTGCCGTGGGCGATGACCAGCTCGTTGCCCGGATGGATCTTGGCAATCTGCTCGGCGGCGATGCGGATATTGGCGCGCTGATTGTCTGCAGTCATGGGTTCGCCACGGCGCAGCAGGGCGTTGCCGCCCAATGCAACAACGATACGCATGATGATGTCCTTTTAGCGTTGGCAGCGAAGCTCTTGTGGGAGCTGGCTTTGCCAGCGATTCAGGCACCGCGCAGTAACGGGTACTGCGCCGATACCATCGCCGGCAAGGCCGGCTCCCACAGGAGCGAAGGTTCGCTCCCTGAATGGATTACAGGTCAGCCAGGGTCGACACCAGGATCGCCTTGATGGTGTGCATGCGGTTTTCCGCTTGCTCGAAGGCGATGCAGGCTGGCGACTCGAACACGTCGTCGGTTACTTCGATACCGTTGGCCAGGTTCGGGTACTGCTCGGCGATCTGTTTGCCGACCTTGGTGTCGGAGTTGTGGAACGCCGGCAGGCAATGCATGAACTTGGTGCGCGGGTTGCCGGTGGCTTTCATCAGCTCGGCGTTGACCTGGTACGGCAGCAGTTGCTGGATGCGTTCGCCCCAGGCTTCAACTGGCTCGCCCATCGATACCCAGACGTCGGTGTGAATGAAGTCAACGCCCTTGACCGCGGCTTTCGGGTCTTCAGTCAGGGTGATGCGCGCGCCGCTTTCTTCCGCGTATTTTTTGCAGCGAGCGACCAGGTCGTCGTGCGGCCACAGGGCTTTCGGCGCGCAGATGCGCACGTCCATGCCGAGCTTGGAGCCGACCAGCAGCAGCGAGTTGCCCATGTTGTTGCGCGCGTCGCCCAGGTAGGCGTAGCTGATCTCGTGGATCGGCTTGTCGGCGTGCTCACGCATGGTCAGCACGTCGGCGATCATCTGGGTCGGGTGGTATTCGTCGGTCAGGCCGTTGAACACAGGGACGCCGGCGAACTTGGCCAGTTCTTCGACGATTTCCTGCTTGAAGCCACGGTACTCGATGGCGTCATACATGCGCCCGAGTACCCGGGCGGTGTCCTTCATGCTTTCCTTGTGGCCGATCTGCGACGAGTTCGGGTCGATGTAGGTGACGTTGGCGCCCTGGTCGTAGGCAGCCACTTCGAAGGCGCAACGGGTGCGGGTCGAGGTTTTCTCGAAGATCAGCGCGATGTTGTTGCCTTTGAGGTGCTGCTGCTCGGTGCCGGTGTATTTGGCACGTTTCAGGTCGCGGGACAGGTCCAGCAGGTAGCGCAACTCGCGAGGGGTGTGGTGTTCCAGGCTCAGCAGGTTACGGTTGTGGATGTTGAACGCCATGATGTTTCTCCTGTTCGTGTGAACGGAAAGCGGTGATCGGCCCGCCTGCACCTGTAGGTGCAGGCGGTTGATGGTCGATTAATAGTCGATAGGGTCGCGCACGATCGGGCAGGTCATGCAGTGACCGCCGCCGCGGCCACGGCCCAGTTCGCCGGCGCTGATGGTGATGACTTCGACGCCTGCCTTGCGCAGCAGGGTGTTGGTGTAGGTGTTGCGGTCGTAGCCGATGACCACGCCAGGCTCAACCGCCACCACGTTGTTGCCGTCGTCCCATTGCTCGCGTTCGGCGGCGAAGCTGTTGCCACCGGTCTCGACCACGCGCAGTTTTTTCAGGTTCAGCGATTCGGCGACTACGTCGAGGAAGGTCTTGTTCTCGCGGCGCACGTCCAGGCCGTATGGCTTGCTGCTGTCCGGGCGAATGACGAACGGGACGATTTCCTTGACCACTTCCGGGAAGACCGTGACCAGGTCGCGGTCGCAGAAGCTGAACACGGTGTCCAGGTGCATCGCTGCACGGGATTTCGGCAGGCCGGCGACCACGACTTTTTCGACCGCGCCTTTGGCAAACAGCGATTGCGCCAGTTGGCCGATGGCCTGGCGCGAGGTGCGCTCGCCCATGCCGATCAGGACCACGCCATTGCCGATCGGCATGACGTCGCCGCCTTCCAGGGTAGCCTTGCCGTGATCCTGGTCCGGATCGCCGTACCAGATTTCAAAGTCGGCCGCGGTGAACTCGGGGTGGAACTTGTAGATGGCGGTGGTCAGCAGGGTTTCCTGACGTCGCGCCGGCCAGTACATCGGGTTGAGGGTCACGCCGCCGTAGATCCAGCAGGTGGTGTCGCGAGTGAACTGGGTGTTGGGCAGCGGGTCGAGCAGGAAGCTTGAGTGGCCCAGGTAGTCGCGGTACATCTTGATCACGCCGGCGCCTTCGCTTTCCGGCAGGTCTTCACCGGCCACGCCGCCGATCAGGAATTCGGCCAGTTTGCGCGGCTCCAGGCCTTCGAGCCAGCTGCGCACTTCGTTGGTCAGGCCGACACCGACGGTGTCCGGGGTGATCTTGCGGTCGAGGATCCATTTCAGCGCTTCGGGGTTCTGGATGGTCTCGGTCAGCAGGTTGTGCATTTCCAGCACTTCGATGCCGCGCTCACGCATTTTGGTGACGAAGTCGAAGTGGTCGCGTTTGGCCTGGTTGACCCAGATAACGTCATCGAACAGCAGTTCGTCGCAGTTGCTCGGGGTCAGGCGCTGGTGCGCAAGGCCAGGGGAGCAGACCATCACTTTGCGCAGTTTGCCGGCTTCGGAATGTACGCCGTACTTAACTTTATCCGTGGACATGGTTCATTTCCTCCAAGTTGCGAAAACGGGGTTACAGAGTCAGGAAACCGTCGTACAGGCCATAGGCAGCCACCAGGGCGCCAATGACTACGGCGGCGAAGATCAGCTTCTCCACGTTGGTAAAAATCGGTTGGCCGACCTCGCGCTTGGCCTTGGCGAACAGGATCACGCCAGGGGCATAGAGCAAGGCCGAGAGCAGCAGGTATTTGACGCCGCCGGCATACAGCAGCCAGACCGCGTAGAGCAGGGCGATGGCGCCGATGACCAGGTCTTTCTTGCGTTCGGCCAGGGCCTGTTCGTAGGTTTCGCTGCGTACCGCGAGCAGGAAGGCATAGGCTGCCGACCACAGGTAAGGCACCAGGATCATCGAGGTGGCGAGGTAGATCAGCGACAGGTAGGTACTGGCCGAGAACAGGGTGATGACCAGGAAGATCTGCACCATGGCGTTGGTCAGCCACAGGGCGTTGGCCGGCACGTGGTTGGCGTTCTCGCGGCGCAGGAACTCCGGCATGGTGTGGTCTTTGGCGGCGGCGAACATGATCTCGGCGCACAGCAGCACCCACGACAGCAGGGCCCCGAGCAGCGAGATGATCAGGCCGACGCTGATCAGCACCGCGCCCCAGTGACCGACCACGTGCTCGAGCACGGCGGCCATCGACGGGTTCTGCAGCTTGGCCAGCTCCGGTTGGGTCATGATGCCCAGCGACAGCACGTTGACCAGCACCAGGAACAGCAGCACGGTGATGAAGCCGATGACCGTGGCCTTGCCGACGTCCGAGCGTTTTTCTGCCCGGGCCGAAAAGATGCTCGCGCCCTCGATGCCGATGAACACCCAGACGGTGACCAGCATCATGTTGCGCACCTGGTTCATCACGCTGCCCAGGTCCGGGTTCATCGAGCCCCAGATATCAGCGGTGAAGATATCCAGCTTGAAGGCGAACAGGGCGATCAGCACGAACAGCGCCAGCGGCACGACCTTGGCCACGGTGGTGACCAGGTTGATGAACGCCGCTTCCTTGATCCCGCGCAGCACCAGAAAGTGCACGGCCCAGAGCAGCACCGAGGCGCCAATCACCGCCGCCGGGGTATTGCCTTCGCCAAAGATCGGGAAGAAGTAGCCGAGGGTACTGAACAGCAACACGAAGTAGCCGACGTTGCCGAGCCAGGCACTGATCCAGTAGCCCCAGGCTGAAGAAAAGCCCATGTAATCGCCGAAGCCGGCCTTGGCGTAGGCGTACACACCGCCGTCCAGGTCAGGTTTGCGATTGGCCAGGGTCTGGAACACGAAAGCCAGGGTCAGCATGCCGATGGCGGTGATGCCCCAGCCGATCAGAACAGCGCCTACATCAGCACTTGCGGCCATGTTTTGCGGCAGCGAAAAGATCCCGCCGCCGATCATCGAGCCGACAACAAGTGCAACCAGCGCACCGAGTCGTAGTTTTCCGGGAGCGTCTGACATTGAATAACTCCGTACCAGGAGAAGAGATGACGCTAGAATAAATCCAGCGGCGAAGTCATTAGCTGATTCAGGTCAGTTCATGAGGACATTCCATTGCAAATCAGTGACTGAAACAGCCTCCTGGAGTGTGCCGACCACAGTGCTGCAAGCCTTGTCCACTGGCACCTCCATGGCGTTTTAGAGCAATCGCTCTTGCGGGGCTGCGAGAATTGAAGCTAGTCCGTTTTGGGCAAATCGCAAATTTTTCCTGAGAAATTATCTTATTAGCTTGAAGAAGCGGAAATTGTGCACAAAACTCACCGTTTAGTTCGCCAGGCATAGACACGCTAGTTATGAGCAGGGAACGCTTAGTGGTTTAATATATATGGACGCTTACTCTGGGCTTATATTTAACTCAGGGTGTACCTCTGGCGTTACAAACACGAGACAGAAGGGGATCTGCATGTCCGAACCTGGACAGAAACTACGCCTGGGAGCGTTGATCGCCTTGGTGGTCGGCTCGATGATTGGTGGCGGGATTTTCTCGTTGCCGCAAAACATGGCTGCGCGTGCCGATGTCGGTGCCGTGCTGATCGGTTGGGGGATCACGGCGGTGGGCATGCTGGCCCTGGCCTTCGTCTTCCAGACCCTGGCCAACCGCAAGCCTGCGCTCGACTCCGGGGTGTACGCCTATGCCAAGGCCGGCTTTGGCGAGTACATGGGTTTTTCTTCGGCCTGGGGCTACTGGATCAGCGCCTGGCTGGGTAATGTCGGCTACTTCGTGTTGCTGTTCAGCACCCTGGGCTTCTACTTTCCGGTTTTTGGCGAGGGCAATACGCCGATCGCCATCGCCTGCGCCTCGCTGCTGTTGTGGGCGGTGCATTTTCTGGTGCTGCGCGGCATCAAGGAAGCGGCGTTCATCAACCAGGTGACCACCGTGGCGAAGATCGTGCCGCTGGTGATGTTCATCGTCATCGCCGCGGTGGCCTTTCGCGCCGACATTTTTACCCGGGATATCTGGGGCTTGAGCAACCCGAAATTCGGCGGCGTGCTCGACCAGGTGCGCAACATGATGCTGGTGACGGTGTTCGTGTTTATCGGCATCGAGGGCGCCAGCGTCTACTCGGGCCGGGCGGCGAAGCGCTCGGACGTCGGCAAGGCCACGGTGATCGGCTTTATTGGCGTGCTGGCGCTGCTGGTGCTGGTCAACGTGCTGTCGCTGGGGGTGATGACCCAGCCAGAACTGGCGGCGCTGCAGAACCCGTCACTGGCGTCGGTACTCGAGCATATCGTCGGGCCCTGGGGCGCTTTGCTGATCAGCATCGGCCTGGCGGTATCGTTGCTGGGGGCGTTGCTGTCCTGGGCCCTGCTGTGCGCCGAGATTCTTTTCGCCACGGCCCGCGACCAGACCATGCCGCGCTTTCTGGCCAGGGAAAACGCCAACCACGTGCCGGCCAATGCCCTGTGGCTGACCAATGTGATGATTCAGCTGTTCCTGCTGATTACCCTGTTTTCCGCCGGGACCTACACCAGCCTGATCTACCTGGCGTCGTCGATGATCCTCGTGCCGTACCTGTGGTCGGCGGCGTACGCCGTGTTGCTGGCGGTGCGCGGCGAGTCGTATGAGGGGCACCCGGGCGCGCGGCGCAAGGACCTGCTGGTTGCAGGTATCGCGCTGATCTACGCGATCTGGCTGCTGTATGCGGGGGGGCTGAAGTACCTGCTGCTGTCGGCGCTGCTGTACGCGCCGGGGGTGATCCTGTTTGCCCGGGCCAAACATGAGCAGGGCCAGGCGCTGTTTACCACCTGGGAGAAGCTGATCTTTGCCGCCGTACTGGTGGGCGCGGGATTGGCGGCCTATGGCTTGTACAGTGGGGTGTTGAGCCTGTAGCCGGGCCTGGGGTGCTACGCACCCCAACGCCGGCAGGGCCGGCTCCCACAATTAAACCCTGAACTGATCCATCAAGGCCATCTGCTGCGACGACAGGGTGTTGAGTTGGCTGCTTACCTGCGCAGATTCGGCGGCCTGGCCGGTCAGGGTTTCGGTCACACCACGGATCGCCGAGACGTTGCGGTTGACCTCTTCGGCCACCGCACTCTGCTGCTCGGCGGCGCTGGCGATCTGCAGGTTCATGTCGCTGATCACCGTGACCGCCTCGCTGATCTTGTCCAGCGCCTGCACCGCCTGGTGGATCTGCCCGGCGTTTTCCTGGGCCTTGCCGTGGCTCGAATGCATGGTCGCGACCACCTCGCGGGTGTTGCTCTGGATGCGCTCGATCACCTGGCGGATCTCTTCGACCGAGTCCTGGGTACGGCGCGCCAGGTTGCGTACTTCGTCGGCAACCACGGCAAAACCGCGACCGCTCTCGCCAGCACGGGCGGCCTCGATCGCGGCGTTGAGCGCCAGCAGGTTGGTCTGCTCGGCGATGCTGCGGATCACTTCCAGCACCGAGCCGATCTGCTCGCTGTTCTGCGCCAGGGTTTCCACTTCGCCCACGGCCTTGCTGACCTGTTCGGCGAGCACGGTGATGTCGCGGGTACTGCGCTCGATGATCGCCATACCGTCCTTGGCCGAACGGTCGGCACCGCGGGCGGCGTCGGCGGCACTGGCGGCGCTGTTGGCGACGTCGTGGGCGGTGGCGCTCATTTCGTTGGAGGCGGTGGCCACCTGGTCGATCTCGCGAAACTGCACTTGCATGCCTTCGCTGGTGCGCTGGGCAATTGCCGAGGACTGATCAGCCGTAGCCCGGGCCTGGGTAATGCTCTGCTTGATCTGGGCGATGGTCGGCTGCAGTTTGTCGAGGAAGCGGTTGAAGCCGCCGGTCAGCCGGCCCAGTTCGTCCTTGCGCGCATAACGCAGGCGTTGGGTGAGGTCGCCGTCGCCGCTGGCGATGTCTTCGAGCATGCTCGCCACGCTGTTGAGCGGGCGGGTCACGCCGGTGGCGGTCAGCCACATCAGCAACAGGCCGCCGAGGCCGGCCAGGGTGGCGAACAGCACCACCTTGAGGGTGCCGCTGGTACGGGCGTCTTCAAGGGTTGCCTGGAGGCTGATGGCGTCGGCCAGCAGTACCTGCTTGGGCAGGTCGATAAGGATGCCCCAGGTTTTGCTGTCGGCAATCGGCTGCACCGGGTTGACGGCGCGGATGGTCTCGCCTTGCTCAAGGATCAGCGGCTGGTTGGCAGCGAGCTTCTGCAGCGCCTGCTGGCCGTCCTCGTCGATGGCCTTGCCGACCTTGCCGGCATCGTTGCTGTTGGCGGCCAGCAGGCCGCTGGGGGCGACGATCATCAAGCGCCCGGCGCCATTGAACAGCTCCTGCTGGGCCTTGGCGGCAGCCGACTGCAGGGCATCGAGGGAAATATCCACACCGGCCACGCCGATCACCTTGCCGTTGTGCAGCAGCGGCATGGTGATGCTGGTCATCAGCATCTGCTTGCCGCCGACGGTGTCGGAGTAGGGCTCGAGCAGGCAGGAGCGCGCGCTAGTGCGCGAGCAGGTGTACCAGACGTTGTAGGGCGTGCCGCTGAGGTTGATCTCGGTCTTGTTCAGGTCGACATCGCTGATCACCGTGTTCAGGGCCTGACCCTGGGCACGGCTCCAGTAGCTGGCAAAGCGGCCACTCTCGTTGCTCAGGCGCTTGGAGTCATTGGCAAAGGCGCTGTCGCCGCCGTCCAGGCCGTCGGGCTCGAAGGCCAGCCATACGCCCAGCACGTCGGGGTTGCGTTTGAAGCTGGTGGCCAGGCTCTGGTTGATCGCTTCACGCAGGTCGCCGCCGCTCAGACCGCGGTCGCGGGCCAGTTGCTGCAGGTCCTGGACCTGGTCGGCGAGGGCGGTGATGACCGTCTGGCTGTCGCTGAAAGTACGCCGCAGCATCTCGGCCTTTTCGCCGGCGCGGGCTTGCAGCAGGGCCTGGACATTGCGGGTGAGCATGGTGGTGCTGGCGTCGCCGACCAGTTCATCGCTCTGGTGCGATTGATACAGGTTGATACCGACGACGAGTGCGACCACGCCAAGCAGGCAGAGGCCGGAGAGCAGGACGATTTTCAGGCGGATCGAGAGCGTGTCGAGCATGGACGTACTCGCTAAAAGGCAGGCCGGTAGAGGACCGAGCCACGGGCGGGCTCGATTCGCTACATCCTTTTAGCGATAACAGTTCATCGGCCTTATAGCGTTAGCCATGAGTGCTTGCCGATGAACGGTCGGAAAGGCTCAAGGGCGCGGTTTCTGGCCGCGACCAGATCCACAGGTTGCCCAGGGTCATGCCGGCGATGGCCATAAACACCGGCCAGCGGTGCTCGAGAAACACCAACATCAGGCCAGCGCACAGCAGCATGCTGACGGTGGCGCTGACTTTGGCCCGGCGCTGGATCACCTTGCCGTTGCGCCAGTTGCTGAGGATTGGCCCGAACAGCCGGTGGTTTTCCAGCCAGGCGCTCAGGCGCGGCGAGCTGCGGGTGGCGGCCCAGGCGGCGAGGAGGATGAACTCGGTGGTGGGCAGGCCGGGAATCACGATCGCCACCAGGCCGATGCCCAGGCTTACGTAAGCCAGCAGGCCGAAGAGCAGGCGCGAGAGTTTTGAAGCGGCTGGGCGGGTCATGGGCTTGTCGGTGTGCACGGGCAAGGCCCGGTTACCACGAGGGTAACCGGGTACGGCGCATCAGGCCAGTTCGGCTTTAGGCGCAGTTGCGTAAGCGTGTTTGAGCAGCTCGGTGAAACGCTCGAAGGCGGCCACGGCGCCTTGCTCGGCCTTGGCTTCTTCTTCGGCGCTCAATTCCAGGCCGTCGAGGATGCGCGTGAACTGCTTCCAGCCTTCAGCGCGGCCACCGGCCGGCTCGCCCAGGTGACGGGCACCGAAGCTGTCCGACAGGCCCAGGCCGACGGCACGCTTGATCAGGAAGGCGGCGCCGAGCTTGGAACCTTCGGAGACGAAGATCCAGCCCATGGCTTCACCCAGGCTGGGGTTTTGCAGGGCGCCGGCGAAGTCGGCGGGGATCTCGGTGTTCAGGTCAGCCAGGTCCAGGCCGGCCTGTTCGGCGCGGCAGCGTGCTGCCAGGTCGGGGACGATGGCGATCAGTGCCGGGTCGGTGTACAGCGCCTTGAGCTCGGACTGGAACAGGTACTGGGCAACCACGAAGCGGGCGAAACTCTCGCGGGTCTCGAACGGCGCGTGGGATTTGACCAGGGCGTCCAGCTCGGTGTGCGGGGCGTGGGTCAGCTGGTTCAAGCGTTGCGAACGCAGGCTGGCGCGTTCGGCGGTGGTAGCGGCGGTCATGGTGATTCCTTGCGAAATGGGCGTGCCTGATGACTAGACGAATGAGAAGACGGGCGACAGTAAAAAAACCTCACCTGCAGGGGGCTGCGTTGGCAGCCCGTCGCGGGGCGAGCCCGCTCCTGCAGGTGGCTGATCAGATGTCCCAGACCAGGTTGATGGCGAAATTGCGGCCCGGCATGGTCAGGCGGTCGAGGTTGGCGGGGGCGGTTACCGCCGCTTCACCGAGGCCGTCGTAGCCGCGCACGTCATCCCACTGCCAGTACTTCTTGTCGGTCAGGTTGTAGAGGCCGGCGTTGACGGTGATGTCATCGGTGACTTTGTAGAACCCGGTCAAATCGAGTACGCCGTAACCCGGGGTGCGGAACTGCTTGCTGGTGCCGTCGGGGGCGAAGAAGGTGGTGTCGTCGACGCGGTCCTTGCGCTTGACCAGGGTCCAGCTCAGCAGCGCACCGTATTGCTCTTGCTCGTAACCCAGGCCCATCACTGCGGTCAGCGGGTTGACGCTGTTGAGCGGCTGGCCGGTGTCGTCGTTGCGGCCATGGGCGTAGGCCAGCGAGCCCTGGGTGTAGAGGCCGTGCGGCGCACCAAAGGCGTCGAGGTTCAGGCGGCCCTTGAATTCGGCGCCCTTGATGGTGGCGTGCTTGATGTTGTTGGCTTCGAAGGTCTGGCCGAGGTTGCTGCCCTGCACGGCGTCTTCGTTGATGAAGTCGCGGTACTTGTTATAGAACACCGCGACATCGAAGTTACCCGCTTCGAAGTTGCCGCGCAGGCCGGTCTCGTAGCTCTTGCTCTTTTCCGGTTCGAGGTTGGAGTTGCCGCGCACGCTGTAGCCCAGGCCCGGGTTTTCGAAGCGGCCATACAGCGCCTTGGCGGTCGGCGTGCGGAAGCCTTCGGCGTACTGGCCATACCAGGTGTAGTTGTCGTTGAAGGCGTAGGTCAGGCCGAACTTGGGCGAGACCCGGTGCCATTTCTTCGCATCGTCATCAACCGGGTCGGTAGGGCTGGCGCCAACGCCACGGAGGAACTCGTCGGTCATGTGCGGCTTGAGTTCGGTGTAGTCGTAGCGCGCGCCCGGCAGGAAGGTCCACTGGTTCCAGCGGATCTCATCCTGGGCGAAGAGGCTGTAGGTGTTGACGGTTGGATCAGGGAAGTCACTGACCAGCGCCTGGCTGTCACTGGCGCTGACCTGGCCGATGAAGCGGCAGGTACCGCCGACGTTCAGGCAGGTGCCGGTGCCGCTGCGCGAGCCGGTGACCTTCTGGTGCTTGAGGGTAGTGCCGTAGGTCAGCAGGTGCTCGGTGGCGCCGAGGCTGAAGGCTTTGTCCAACTGGGCGTCGAACACCCACTGGCGGTCCTTGTAGGTGGTCTGGCGGTCACGGAACACCTGGCGGCCGGAAGCGAAGTAGAGCTCTTCGGTACGCTGGTCGGTCTTGCCGATCTGGTAGTTCAGGCTCCACTTCATGTTGTCGGCCAGCACGCTGCCCAGGGCGAACTCGTGGTTGATGCCGAAGCGCTCGCGGGTCACGGTGTCGTTGCCGGTGCGGTCGCGGTACGAGTTCATCGCGCCGAAGCCAGGAATGAACGGCCCGCCCACGGCGCTCTTCTGCTTGAGGTCGCGGTCGTCCTTGTAGTTTTCATAGGTGAAGGCCAAACGCGCGTCGTCGGCGTAGTTCCAGCCGGCCTTGGCGAGGATGTTGGTGGTGCGCACATCTTCCGGGTTGGCGGCGGTGCGCGCCAGGCCCGTGCCGCCGTGGCTGCTGTAGGACTCGGTTTCGTGGCCGTTGCGCTGGCTTAGGTGCAGCAGGCCGTCGAATTCGCCCTGGCGGCCGGCGACGGTGGCCGAGTTCAGCCAGCTTTCGTCTGCCGAGCTGTAGCCGGTCTTCAGGCGTGCGCCGACGTCCTGGCCGGGCTTGATGATGTCGTCGGGGTCGAGGGTGAAGTAGCTGACCGCGCCGCCAATGGCGTTGCTGCCGTACAGCACCGAAGCCGGGCCACGGAGGATCTCCACGTGCTTGACGATTTCAGGGTCGACGTAGTTGCGCTGGGTCTGGGCGTAAGGGCCGAAGAAGAAGCTGTCGGGGATCGACACGCCGTCGATCTGGGTCAGCACCCGCTCGCCGTCGATACCGCGGATGTTGTAGCCGTTCAGGCCGCTGCGCTGGCCGGTGCCGCTGACCGAAACGCCAGGCTCGTAACGTACCAGTTCCTTGATGTTGTTGACGTTCTGGCGGTCGAGCTGTTCGCGGGTCTGTACGCTGACGGTGCTCGGCACCTGGCTGATGTCCTGGGCGCTGCGAGTGGCGCTGACGGTGATCTGCTGCAGGGCGATGGCCTTGCCGGCGCTGCGTTCGATCACCACGTTGCCGCTGCTTAAGGTGCGGTAGCTCAGGCCGGTGCCGGCCAGCAGGCGCTGCAGGGCGGCCTCAGGTTTCAGCGAGCCGTGCACGCCCGGCGAGGCGACGCCCTCGGCCAGTTCAGCAGAGAAGCCCACTTGCCAGCCGGTGACCGTGGTAAAGGCATTGAGCGCCGACACCAGCGGCTGCTGGCTGATAGCGAAGCGATAGTCGCCCATGCGCGGGGCACTTGCCTGGGCCGGCTCAGCGGCCAGTGCCGGCAGGCTGCAGGCGCCGCTGGCGAGCATGGCCAGGGTCAACAGGGAGAGCGTGCAGCGCTGCAGGCCGGGGGTACGTGAAGTGGCTGAAGATCGACGAGTGAAACCAGTGGACATCGAAAGCGCTCCCTGTCGCGCGAATGTTATAGGTGCTGGCTGATTCAAAAATAAGAATCAGTTGCATTGGCTATAACGAGACGTAACAGCGTCAGGGATCGCGTAAAAAAACTTTTGCCTCAGTTGAGAATCACCAGCGCCGGGTACTCGTGCAGCTGCGCCGAGGTGATGTGGGCCAGGGCGCGCAGGGTTTCCAGCGGCTGGTCGAGGCGGTAGTTGCCGGTGACCGCGACGTTTTCCAGGTGTTGGTTGCCGTTGATGATCCAGCCGGGGTAGTAGCGGCGCAATTCGGCCAGTACCTGGCTCAACGGGCAGTTCTCGAACACCAGCCGGCCCTGGACCCAGGCCAGGTCTTTTTGCGCATCCAGGCGCCCGCGCTGGCCGAAACCGTTGGGGCCGACGCTGATGCTGTCGCCGGCCGACAGGCGAATGCGCTGGTCGCTGCTGGCCTGCAGGTCGACGTCACCGCGCTGCACCCGCACCTGGGCTTCGCCATTGAGGTAGCGCACGGCAAAGTCGGTGTCGCGCACGCTGGCGCGCAGCGGGCCGGCCTGCAGTTCCAGGGGCGGCTGGGCGCCTGCGGGTATCTCGAAATAGGCCTCGCCCTGCAGCAGCCGGGCGACCTGGCGGTTGTCGCGCAGGTCGCTGGCAAAGGCCGAATTGGTGTTGAGCAGCACCTTGGAGCCGTCGTCCAATTGCAAGCGCTGGCGTTCACCGACGACGGTCAGGTGATCGGCCTGCAGGCGCACCGGCAGGTTGCCGACGGTGAAAATCCCCACCAGCAGCACGGCGGCTGCGGCCAGGGGCTTGTAGTGCGGGCGGATGCGTGAGCGCAGGCTGCGCCGTTGCACCTGGTGCAGTTGCCCGGCCACCTGACGCAGCGGTGCACCGTTCCAGATGGCTTCGGCTTCGACATAGGCGCGGGCATTGGCCGGGTCGGCCTCGAGCCAGGCTGCGAAGGCCTGGGTGTCTTCGGCGCTGGCGCATTGCAGGCGGATCAGCCAGTCCAGGGCCTGGTCCATGGCCTGATCACTGGCGGCTTGGCCAGGCGGCGAGGGGCGAGGAGGGGGACTGTCGGTCACGGGTGGGTCCTTGGCGGGGCTGGCGCTTTTTGCGAATGATCCGGGGTATCCATGGGGATGGCAAGGTTTTAGCTGCGATCCACGACGGGCTGTTTACTTCAGCCGGTCAGCTACCCCTACACAGATGGCCATGATCAGTTTCAGTTCCTTCTGAACCGTGCTTGCCGACACTTTTAACTGTTCGGCGATTTCCAGATAGCTGGCGCCGTGCAGGCGGCTGAGGATGAAAATGCGTTGCTGGCGCTCGGTCAACTGGGCGAGGCTGACGCTCAGGCGCCTGAGCAGTTGTTCGGCGTGGGCGGCATCTTCGGCGCTGCTGCTGGGTGCGGCGACGTTGTGCAGGACTTGCTCGGGCACGTCCTCCACCAGGTTGCGCGACTGCGCCCGGCGCGCGCGCAGGTGATCGAGGGCGAGGTTGCGCGCGGTCTGGAACACGAAGGGTTCAAGATGCTCGATGGGCCGTTCGCCAAGGGCGCGGGTGACCCGCAGGTAAGTCTCCTGCAACAGGTCTTCGGCAGTGCTGGGGTTATCTACCATGCGCTGCAAGGTGCGCAGCAGGCTGACCCGCTGCGCGAGGAAAACGGCGTTGAACTGGGACTGACTCACAGCGGTACCCGACCATGGCGTGGCGAATGATAATGCTTATCATCAACGCTTTGGTCAAGTACTGCCTCCCCGCAAGGGATGATCCTAGCGGGCGTTGCACAGCGCCAGGCAGTTATCCAGCATGCGGTTGGAGAAGCCCCACTCGTTGTCGTACCAGGCCAGCACCTTGAGCATGCGCCCGTTGGCGCGGGTGTGGTTGGCGTCAAAAATCGACGACAGCGGGTTGTGGTTGAAGTCGCAGGACACCAGCGGCAGGCTGTTGTAGCCCAGCACCTTGGAATGCCGGCTGGCTTCCTTGAACAGCGCGTTGACGGCCTCGGCCGTGGCCTCGCGCTCAAGGTTGACGGTCAGGTCGACCAGCGACACGTTGATCACCGGGACCCGCACGGCCATGCCGGTGAGCTTGCCGGCCAGCTCCGGCAGCACCAGGCCCACGGCTTCGGCGGCGCCGGTCTTGCTCGGGATCATCGACTGGGTTGCCGAGCGGGCGCGATACGGGTCGCTGTGGTAGACGTCGGTGAGGCTCTGGTCGTTGGTGTAGGCGTGGATGGTGGTCATCAGCCCCTGCTCGATACCGAACTCGCGGTGCAGCACCTGGGCCAGCGGTGCCAGGCAGTTGGTGGTGCACGAAGCGCTGGAGATGATCTGGTGCGAAGGGCGCAGGATGTCATGGTTGACCCCGTACACCACGGTGGCATCCGCGCCCTTGGCCGGCGCCGAGATAATGACTTTACCGGCCCCGGCAGTAAGATGGGCGGCGGCCTTGGCGCGTTCGGTGAACAACCCGGTGCATTCGAATACCACATCGATGGCTTCGGCTTTCCACGGCAGTTCCGCCGGGTTGCGGATGGCGCTGACGGCGATGCGGTCGCCGTTGACGGTAATACTCTCGTGATCGGATTCAACGGTGGCAGCAAAGCTGCCGTGGACGCTGTCGTATTTGAGCAGATGGGCATTGATCGCGCTGTCGCCCAGGTCGTTGATGGCGACGACCTGCAGGTCCTGACGGTAGCCTTGGGTATAGAGTGCGCGAAGGATGTTGCGGCCGATGCGGCCAAAGCCATTGATTGCGATACGAAGGGTCATGGAGCTACCTCTGGCAGACCGGGTGAAGCCCGTGGCAATTGAAGTTTTGCTTCACTGCATCTGATTTTGTTGTTGGAATTACAAGATTATTCGTAAAAAAATAGAAAACAAGCCTTTTTGCTGGCAATATTTTATTCAATCTACAACGAGCGATCGGCCAAGCCGTTCCTCCCGCAACGCATCGCCCCTGCCCTTGAGCCTAGGCCGCGATCGTTGATAAGGGAAACCGCCGCAGAGGTCGCAACCACCGATAGCCTGGAGTCCAGTACATGCATCCGCGCATTCTTGAGGTCACCCAACGGCTGATCGCCCGCAGTCGCCCCACCCGTGAACGCTACCTTGAGCTGATTCGCGGGGCCGCCAGCGACGGGCCGATGCGCGCCAAGCTGCAATGCGCCAACTTCGCTCACGGTGTCGCCGGCTGCGGCAGCCAGGACAAGGACAGCCTGCGGATGATGAACGCGGCCAACGTCGCTATCGTCTCCGCCTACAACGACATGCTCTCGGCGCACCAGCCCTACGAGCATTACCCCGAACAGATCAAGCAGGCGCTGCGCGAAATCGGCTCGGTCGGCCAGTTCGCCGGCGGCGTGCCGGCCATGTGCGACGGCGTCACCCAGGGTGAGCCGGGCATGGAACTGGGCATTGCCAGCCGCGAAGTGATTGCCATGTCCACCGCCATCGCCCTGTCGCACAACATGTTCGATGCCGCCCTGATGCTCGGCATCTGCGACAAGATCGTCCCCGGCCTGCTGATGGGCGCGCTGCGCTTCGGCCACCTGCCGACCGTGTTCGTCCCCGGCGGGCCGATGCCGTCGGGCATCTCCAACAAGGAGAAAGCCGACGTCCGCCAGCGTTACGCCGAAGGCAAGGCCAGCCGCGAAGAGCTGCTGGAGTCGGAGATGAAGTCCTACCACAGCCCCGGCACCTGCACCTTCTACGGTACCGCCAACACCAACCAGCTGCTGATGGAAGTGATGGGCCTGCACCTGCCGGGTGCCTCCTTCGTCAACCCGTACACGCCACTGCGCGATGCCCTGACCGTCGAGGCTGCGCAGCAGGTCACGCGCATGACCAAGGCCAGTGGCAGCTTCATGCCGCTGGGCGAGATTGTCGACGAGAAGTCCCTGGTCAACTCCATCGTGGCCCTGCACGCCACCGGCGGCTCGACCAACCACACCCTGCACATGCCGGCGATTGCCCAGGCCGCTGGCATCCAGCTGACCTGGCAGGACATGGCCGAGCTTTCGGAAGTGGTGCCGACCCTGTCCCACGTCTATCCGAACGGCAAGGCCGACATCAACCACTTCCAGGCTGCCGGCGGCATGGCCTTCCTGATTCGCGAACTGCTCGATGCCGGTTTGCTTCACGAAGACGTCAACACCGTCGCGGGCCACGGCCTGCGCCGCTACACCCAGGAGCCGTTTCTTGAGGCCGGCAAACTGGTCTGGCGCGAAGGCCCGCAGGCCAGCCTCGACGAAGCGATCCTGCGCCCGGTGGCGCGGGCGTTCTCGCCCGAAGGCGGTCTGCGGGTCATGGAAGGCAACCTCGGTCGCGGGGTGATGAAAGTGTCCGCCGTCGCCCCCGAGCATCAGGTGGTCGAAGCCCCGGCGCTGGTGTTCCATGACCAGCAGGCGCTGGCCGATGCCTTCCAGGCCGGCCAGCTTGAGCGTGATTTCGTCGCCGTGATGCGTTTCCAGGGCCCGCGCTGTAACGGCATGCCCGAGCTGCACAAGATGACCCCGTTCCTCGGTGTGCTGCAGGACCGTGGCTTCAAGGTCGCGCTGGTGACCGACGGGCGCATGTCTGGTGCTTCGGGGAAAATCCCCGCGGCCATTCACGTCTGCCCCGAAGCCTTCGACGGTGGCCCGCTGGCGCGCCTGCGTGATGGCGATATCGTCCGTGTCGACGGCGTCGCCGGCACCCTGACGGTGAAGCTCAGTGCAGCGCAGCTGGCCGATCGTGAACTGCCCGCGGCGCCGACCGGCAACGACCTGGGTTGCGGCCGCGAGCTATTCGGCTTCTTGCGTACCGCCCTGAGCCCGGCAGAGAAGGGCGCCAGTGCCTTCACCTCGGCGCTGGAGACACTCAAATGAAGCGCGCACTGGTCGGCGATATCGGCGGCACCAATGCACGTTTTGCCCTTTGGGAAGACAACCGCATGCACGCGGTGCAGGTTTTTGCCACGGCCGACTACACCAGCCCGGAACAGGCCATCGGCGCTTATCTGGCCGACCAGGGCCTGGCCCGCGGCGAGCTGGGCGCGGTGTGCCTGGCGGTGGCCGGGCCGGTCGACGGCGATGAATTTCGCTTTACCAACAACCATTGGCGCCTCAGCCGCGAGGCGTTCTGCAAGACCTTGCAGGTCGAGCAGTTGCTGCTGATCAACGACTTCACCGCCATGGCCCTGGGCATGACCCGCTTGCAGGCGGACGAGTACCGCACTGTCTGCCAAGGCACGGCAGCTGCTGGCCGCCCGGCGCTGGTGATTGGCCCGGGCACCGGCCTTGGCGTCGGCACTTTGCTAAGCCTGGGTGACGAGCGCTGGATGGCGCTGCCGGGCGAGGGCGGGCATGTCGACCTGCCGGTGGGCAGTGCCCGCGAGGCGCAGATCCGCCAGCAGATTGAAAATGAAATCGGCCATGTCAGCGCCGAGACTGTGCTCAGCGGCGGCGGCTTGTTGCGGTTGTACCATGCCATCTGCGCCCTGGATGGCCTGCCTGCGCCGCTGCAAAATCCGGCAGCGATCACCGACGCGGCGCTGGCCGGCGAGCCGGTTGCCCTGGCGGTGATCGAGCAGTTCTGCCGTTTTCTCGGCCGGGTGGCGGGCAACAACGTCCTGACCCTCGGCGCGCGTGGCGGGGTGTTTATCGTCGGCGGCATCATTCCGCGCTTTGCCGAGCTGTTTTTGGCCAGCGGCTTTGGCGCCAGCTTTGCCGACAAGGGCTGCATGAGTGGCTACTTCAAGGATGTCCCGGTATGGTTGGTGACCGCCGAGTTCTCCGGCTTGCTCGGGGCTGGCGTGGCGCTGCAGCAAGCCGGTTGAGGTACGGGAGCAAGGAGTGACTCGTGAGCAAGTCGATACTGATGGTCGACGACGACCAGGACATCCGTGAACTGCTGCAAACCTACCTGAGCCGCGCCGGTTTCAGCGTCCAGGCGGTGGCCGACGGCCGTGGTTTTCGCCAGGCCCTGGACACCAGTGACTGCGATCTGGTGATCCTCGACGTGATGCTGCCCGACGAAGACGGCTTCAGCCTGTGTCGCTGGGTGCGCCAGCATCCGCGCCTGGCGCAGGTGCCGATCATCATGCTCACCGCCAGCTCCGACGAAGCCGACCGGGTCATCGGCCTGGAGCTGGGTGCCGATGATTACCTGGGCAAACCCTTCAGCCCGCGCGAACTGCAGGCGCGGATCAAGGCGCTGCTGCGCCGTGCCGGTTTTGGCCAGGAGCGCAATGGCAGTGATGTGCTGGCCTTCGATGACTGGCGCCTGGATACCATCAGCCACCGCTTGTTCCACCGCGACGGTGAAGAGGTGATTTTGTCCGGCGCCGACTTCGCCTTGCTCAAGCTGTTCCTCGATCACCCGCAACAGATTCTCGACCGCGACACCATCGGCAACGCTACCCGTGGCCGCGAACCGATGCCGCTGGACCGTATCGTCGACATGGCCGTCAGCCGCCTGCGCCAGCGCCTGCGCGATACCGAAAAGCCGCCACGCTTGATTCGTACCGTGCGCGGCAGTGGTTACCTGCTGGCGGCCAGCGTTGCGCCCGCGCACTGAGGGGCGCTGGCGCCTGCCGCTGCCGCGTTCGCTGCTGGGGCGCATGCTGCTGTTGACCCTGCTGGTGGTGTTGCTGGCGCAAGCGTTATCGAGCCTGATCTGGCTGTCGCAATTGCGCGCCAGCCAGATGGAAGGCCTGGTTGCCAGCGCACGCAGCCTGGCCCATTCGATGGGTGCCAGCGTCAGTTATTTTCGTTCGCTGCCGGTGGCGTACCGGCCGATGGTGCTTGACCAGTTGCGCAGCATGGGCGGCACCCGTTTTGTCGTGTCCCTCAACGATAAACCCCTGGACATGCAGGTCTTGCCCACCACGCCGCGCAAGGCCGCGGTGATCGATGCCGTCGGCGATGTGTTGCATCAGCGCCTGGGCGCGCCGCTGGAAATTTCCATCCAGTTCGTCAGCCCGCAGGATCTGCGCATTTTCAACAGTGGCCTGAAACTCGATGAACTGCCGCGCTCCTGGGCCCATTACGCGCTGACCCTGGAGCCGATCAACCCGCCGGTGCTGGTGACCCAGATCCACCTCGCCGAAGACGAGTGGTTGTACATTGCCTCACTGCTGCCCGAGCCCTACACCAGCCTCGAAGAGCAGGGCCTGCCCAGCCAGCAACTATGGTTCATCGTCCTCACCAGTTCATTCCTGCTGTTGTTCATCGGCCTGCTGGTGCACTGGCAGAGCCGCCCGCTCAAGCGCCTGGCCCTGGCTGCGCGGGAGATGTCGCTGGGCGCTGACGTCGAGCCGGTGACCGAAGGCGGTGGCAGTGAAGTGGAGGAGGTGGGCCGCGCCTTCAACGCCATGCGCGAGCGCATCAGCCGCTACCTGACCGAGCGCAGCCAGTTGTTCAGCGCCATCTCCCACGACCTGCGCACACCGATCACGCGCTTGCGCTTGCGGGTCGAGCTGCTCGATGACGAGCAGTTGCAGGCCAAGTTCGGCCGCGACCTCGATGAGCTGGAGATGCTGGTCAAGGGCGCGCTGCAATGCGTGAAAGACACCGACATCCACGAGAACATCGAGCGTATCGACCTCAACCAGGTGCTCGAATGCCTGGTCGAGCCGTATCTGGGCAGTGGCCAGATCACCCTTGAAGGCCGCGCCCTGGCGCCGTATCCGGGCAAGCCGCTGGCACTCAAGCGCTGCATCGGCAACCTGATCGACAACGCCCTGAAATACGGCGAGCGCGCCCACCTGCGCATCCTCGACAGTGACAGCGGCTTTGTCTTGCAGGTCGATGACGAAGGCCCGGGCGTACCCGAGCAACGTCAGGAGCAGGTGTTCGAGCCGCACTTTCGCCTGGCCGGGCAGCAACAGGGCTACGGCCTGGGCCTGGGTATCGCGCGCAACATTGCCCACAGTCACGGCGGCGAGGTGAGCCTGCGCAACTTGCGCGAAGGTGGCCTGCGGGTGACCTTGAGCTTGCCGCGCAGCAGTGACTGAAACCTTCTTTGGGCGAATGTCACCAACTGGTGACATTTACGCATCCCTTCGTTACCTCCGGTGCCCACGCCGCTGGTTAGACTCCGATGCAAGCGCAAGCACCACGACTTGCACCTGCATAACAACAAGAAAAGGTTTCTCTCGATGAATGCGATCAATCGCCTCGCCGCTGTCATTTCCCTCGCCTCCTTGTTGCCCCTCAGTGCAATTGCCGCCAACGGTACCGTTGAAGTCACTCATTGGTGGACTTCCGGTGGTGAAGCCGCAGCGGTGAAAACCCTCAAGGAACAAGTCGAGAAAGACGGCTTCACCTGGAAGGACAACGCCGTCGCCGGTGGCGGTGGTGCTGCGGCCATGACCGTACTCAAGAGCCGCGCCGTGGCCGGAAACCCTCCAGGCGCCGCCCAGATCAAGGGCCCGGACATCCAGGAATGGGGCGCGCTGGGCCTGCTCACCGAACTCGACGATGTCGCCAAGGCCAACAACTGGGACGCCCTGCTGCCGAAGAAAGTCGCGCAGATCATGCAGTACGACGGCCACTACGTTGCGGTGCCGGTGAACATCCATCGGGTCAACTGGTTGTGGATCAACCCGCAAGTGTTCGACAAGGCCGGGGCCAAGGTGCCGACCACCCTCGATGAGCTGTTCGTTGCCGCCGACAAGCTCAAGGCGGCTGGTTTCATCCCGCTGGCCCATGGCGGTCAGCCGTGGCAGGACAGCACTGTGTTTGAAGACCTGGTGCTGAGCATTCTCGGGCCCCAGGGTTATCACCAAGCCTTTGTCGAACTGGATGAAAGCACCCTGACCGGCGAGAAGATGGTCGAGGTGTTCAAAACTCTGCAACGCCTGGGCACCTACATGGACCCCAACCGCGCCGGGCGTGACTGGAACATCGCCGCCGCCGAGGTCATCAACGGCAAGGCCGGCATGCAGATCATGGGCGACTGGGCCAAGAGCGAATGGACCGCCGCCGGCAAGGTGGCGGGCAAGGACTATCAGTGCGTGGCCTTCCCCGGCACCCAGGGCAGCTTTGCCTACAACATCGACTCGCTGGCGATGTTCAAGCTCAAGAACGAGGACGACATCAAGGCCCAGAACGACCTGGCCAAGGTCGCCCTGGAGCCGCAGTTCCAGACCGTGTTCAACCAGAACAAGGGCTCCCTGCCGGTGCGCCAGGACATGGACATGAGCGCGTTCGACGCCTGCACGCAGAAGTCGTCGGTGGACTTCAAGGAAGCGGAAAAAGGCGACGGCCTGCAACCGAGCATGGCCCACAACATGGCGACCTCGCTGGCGGTACAGGGGGCGATCTTCGATGTCGTCACCAACTTCTTCAACGACCCGAAAGCCGACCCGGCGACGGCGGTCAAGCAGCTGAATTCGGCGATCAAGTCGGCCAAGTGATGGGCTGATATGTGGGGGCGGGCTTTCGGACCCTTCGCGGGGCAAGCCCGCTCCCACAACAGCAACGCATCCCTGTAGGAGCGGGCTTGCCCCGCGACAGCCTCCACACGAGATCATCCTGATGAGCACTGTTGCCACACTCAACAAGGCCTCCCCCCTCGACGCCCTGCAACGCTGGTTACCGAAACTGGTCCTGGCGCCAAGCATGTTGATCGTTCTGGTGGGCTTTTACGGCTACATCCTCTGGACCTTCGTCCTGTCATTCACCAACTCAAGCTTCATGCCCAGCTACAAATGGGTGGGCCTGGCGCAATACGCGCGGCTGATGGAGAACGACCGCTGGTGGGTGGCGAGCAAGAACCTGCTGCTGTTCGGCGGCATGTTCATCGCCATCAGCCTGGTGATTGGCGTGCTGCTGGCGGTGCTGCTCGACCAGCGCATCCGCCGCGAAGGCTTCATTCGCACCATTTACCTGTACCCCATGGCGCTGTCGATGATCGTCACCGGTACCGCCTGGAAGTGGCTGCTCAACCCCGGCCTGGGCCTGGACAAAATGCTTCGCGACTGGGGCTGGGAAGGCTTTCGCCTGGACTGGCTGGTGGACCCCGACCGGGTCGTCTACTGCCTGGTGATCGCCGCCGTGTGGCAGGCCTCGGGCTTTGTCATGGCGCTGTTTCTGGCCGGCCTGCGTGGCGTCGATCAATCGATCATCCGCGCCGCGCAGGTCGATGGCGCCAGCCTGCCGAGCATCTACCTGCGTATTGTCTTGCCGAGCCTGCGCCCGGTGTTCTTCAGCGCACTGATGATCCTTGCGCACATCGCCATCAAGAGTTTCGACCTGGTCGCCGCGATGACCGCAGGCGGCCCGGGCTATGCCTCTGACCTGCCGGCGATGTTCATGTATTCCTTCACCTTCAGCCGCGGGCAGATGGGCATGGGCTCGGCCAGCGCGATCCTGATGCTCGGCGCGATCTTGTCGATCCTGGTGCCTTACCTGTATTCGGAACTGAGGAACAAGCGCCATGACTAGGTCCCTCGCTCCCCGCTCGTTGAGCTTCAGCCGCCTGGCGATTTACTCGACCCTGATCCTGGCCTGCGCGCTGTACCTGATCCCGCTGATCGTGATGCTGCTGACCAGCTTCAAGTCGCCGGAAGACATTCGCACCGGCAACCTGCTGAGCTGGCCCGAGGTGATCACCGGCATCGGCTGGATCAAGGCCTGGGACACAGTCGGCGGCTACTTCTGGAACTCGGTGAAGATCACCGTGCCGGCGGTGGTGATCTCGACCCTGCTCGGTGCGCTGAACGGGTATGTGCTGTCGATGTGGCGCTTCCGGGGTTCGCAGTTGTTCTTCGGGTTGCTGTTGTTCGGCTGCTTCCTGCCGTTCCAGACCGTGCTGCTGCCCGCTTCGTTCACCCTCGGCAAGCTGGGCCTGGCCAGCACCACCACTGGCCTGGTGCTGGTGCATATCGTCTACGGGCTGGCCTTTACCACGCTGTTTTTCCGCAACTACTACTGCAGCGTACCCGAGGCGCTGGTGCGTGCGGCGCGGCTCGATGGCGCGGGGTTTTTCACCATCTTCGGGCGCATCCTGCTGCCGATGTCGGTGCCGATCATCATGGTCTGCCTGATCTGGCAGTTCACCCAGATCTGGAACGACTTTCTCTTCGGTGTGGTGTTCGCCAGCGGCGATGCGCAACCGATCACCGTGGCCCTGAACAACCTGGTCAACACCAGCACCGGGGTCAAGGAATACAACGTCGACATGGCGGCGGCGATGATCGCCGGGTTACCGACCCTGTTGGTCTATGTGCTGGCTGGCAAGTATTTCCTGCGCGGGCTTACGGCCGGCGCGGTCAAGGGGTAAACACAATGGCAACGCTTGAACTGCGCAACGTCAACAAGAGCTACGGCAGCGGTCTGCCGGATACCCTGAAGAACATCGAGCTGTCGATCGACTCCGGCGAGTTCCTGATCCTGGTCGGTCCGTCCGGCTGCGGTAAATCGACCCTGATGAACTGCATCGCCGGCCTTGAACAGATCAGCGGCGGGGCGATCCTGGTGGACGATGCCGACATCAGTGGCATGAGCCCCAAGGATCGCGACATCGCCATGGTGTTCCAATCCTACGCGCTGTACCCGACCATGAACGTGCGCGACAACATCGCCTTCGGCCTGAAAATGCGCAAGATGCCCGCCGCCGCCATCGATGAAGAAGTGGCGCGGGTGGCCAAGCTGCTGCAGATCGAACACCTGCTGGCACGCAAGCCCGGACAACTGTCCGGCGGCCAGCAGCAGCGCGTGGCCATGGGCCGGGCGCTGGCGCGGCGGCCGAAGATCTACCTGTTCGACGAGCCGCTGTCGAACCTCGACGCCAAGCTGCGGGTCGAGATGCGCACCGAAATCAAGCTGATGCACCAACGCCTGAAAACCACCACGGTGTACGTCACCCACGACCAGATCGAAGCCATGACCCTCGGCGACAAGGTAGCGGTGATGAAGGACGGGCTGATCCAGCAGTTCGGCACCCCGCAGCAGATCTACAACGATCCGGCCAACCTGTTCGTCGCAAGCTTCATCGGCTCGCCACCGATGAACTTCATTCCCCTGCGCCTGCAGCGCAAGGACGGCCGCCTGCTGGCGCTGCTCGACAGTGGCCAGGCCCGTTGCGAGCTACCCTTGGGGTTCAACGTGGCGGGGCTGGAGGAGCGCGAAGTGATCCTTGGCATTCGTCCCGAACAGATCGCCCTGGCCCCGGCCCAGGCCAACGGTTTGCCGAGCATTCGTGCCGAAGTGCAGATCACCGAGCCCACCGGGCCGGACCTGCTGGTATTCGTCATGCTCAACCAGACCAAGGTCTGCTGCCGCCTGGCCCCGGATGTGCCGACCCAGGTCGGCGACACCCTCAACCTGCAGTTCGACCCGGCGCGGGTGCTGCTGTTCGATGCCGCTACTGGCGAGCGCCTTGGGGTTGCCGCGCCCGTGCAGGCCGGCAACGACAATGTCGCCCAATTCAAAGGCCGTTGAATTCGTTATAGAACGTAGAAACCCATCGAGAACAATAAAACGAGGAAACAAGGGATGGATCACTTCAAGCGTATCAAGCCACTGGCGCCGCTGACCCTGCTGGCGGCCCTGGGCGTCAGTTGCGGGGCGCAGGCGGCCGGCGCCTTTGCCCCGGAGTCGAAATGGATGAGCGGTGACTGGGGCGGCACCCGCACCGAATTGCTGGAGAAGGGCTACGACTTCACCCTCGATTACGTCGGCGAGGTGGCCGGTAACCTCAACGGTGGCTACAACGACGACAAGACTGCGCGCTACAGCGATCAGTTCGCCCTTGGCGCACACCTGGACCTGGAGAAGATCTTCGGCTGGCACGATGCCGAGTTCAAACTGGCGATCACCGAACGTAGCGGTCGCAACCTGTCCAACGACCGCATCAGCGACCCGCGCGCCGGCCAGTTCAGTTCGGTGCAGGAAGTCTGGGGTCGTGGCCAGACCTGGCGCCTGACGCAGATGTGGGTCAAGCAGAAGTATTTCGATGGCGCCCTGGACATCAAGGTCGGGCGCTTCGGTGAGGGCGAGGATTTCAACAGCTTTCCCTGCGACTTCCAGAACCTGGCGTTCTGCGGCTCGCAAGTGGGCAACTGGGTGGGCGGCATCTGGTACAACTGGCCGGTCAGCCAGTGGGCGATGCGGGTCAAGTACAACATCACCCCGGAGTTTTTCGCCCAGGTCGGCGTGTATGAACAGAACCCCTCCAACCTTGAGACCGGCAACGGCTTCAAGCTCAGCGGCAGCGGCACCAAGGGCATGATCCTGCCGGTGGAGCTGGTCTGGTCGCCGCAGGTCAATGGCCTGCCGGGCGAGTACCGCCTGGGTTACTACTACAGCACGGCCAAGGCCGATGACGTCTACGACGACCTCAATGGCCAGCCCCAGGCATTGACTGGCGCCGCCTTCAAATCGCATTCAAGCAAACATGGCTGGTGGGTGGTGGCCCAGCAGCAAGTCACTACGCACAACGGTGATGCCAACCGTGGCCTGAGCCTGTTCGCCAACTTCACTGTGCACGACAAGGCCACCAACGTGGTCGACAACTACCAGCAGGTGGGCATGGTCTACAAGGGTGCCTTCGATGGCCGGCCCAAGGATGACATCGGCTTTGGCGTGGCGCGCATCCACGTCAACGATGATGTGCAGGACAGGGCAAAACTGCTCAACCAGCAGAGCGGCATCGACGATTACGACAATCCGGCGTTCGTGCCGATCCAGAAGACCGAGTACAACGCCGAGCTGTACTACGGCTTCCACGTCACCAACTGGCTGACCGTGCGGCCGAACCTGCAGTACATCAAGAGCCCGGGCGGGGTGGATGAGGTGGATAACGCGCTGGTCGCCGGGTTGAAGATTCAGTCGTCGTTCTGAGGCGATATGTTGTAAATTTACGCATATTGCGACCGCTGTGCGGTCGATCGCTGGCAAGCCAGCTCCCACATGGATTGCGCAGAACCTGTGGGAGCTGGCTTGCCAGCGATAGCGTTCCCACTGAATAACAAGAGTTTCCCGCCATGCCAGAGCACCCGCTACAACGCTTCTTCACCTCACAGAGGCCCAGGCCGACCTTCGAGTGGGAGCGTTACCAGCAGCGCGATGTGCTGATCATCGATCACCCGCAATGCCAGGCGGTATTCAGCCGTCAGGGCGCGCAGTTGTTGCACTTCCAGCCCCAGGGCGAGCGCCCCTGGCTGTGGTGTGCGGCGCAGTGGCCACAAGTCGGCGCCATCCGTGGTGGTGTGCCGGTGTGCTGGCCCTGGTACGGCCGTCACCCCAGCGAAGACATGTGGCCGGCCCATGGCTGGGCGCGGCTGCTCGACTGGAAGCTGATCGACAGCAGCGAAGAGGACGACGGCGTGACCCTGAAGTGGCGCCTGCAATTGTGCGACTGGCAGGTTGATCTGCTGGCCAAGCTGGGCAAACGCATGGAGCTGCAACTGAGTACCGAACACCAGGACAGCCAGCCTTGTCAGTTGAGTCATGCTCTGCTGGCTTACTGGCGTATTAGTGACGTTTCCGAGATAGCGCTGTCTGGGCTAGAAAACATTGAGGGTTACGACCGTTTGAACCGTCAGGCCTGCCGTCAGAAGGGCGCCTTGAAGGTCCATGGTGGTTGCCAGCGGGTATTCCCCAATGCGGCGACCCTGCAACTGCACGACCCGGCCTGGCAGCGCCAGTTGTGCATCGATACCGGTGACAGCGAGGACACCGTGGTCTGGCACCCCGGCAGCCGGCCATTGATGGGCGTCAGTGGCAGCGAAACCCTGGGTTTCGTCTGCGTCGAGGCGGCCAGCGGCAGCAGTGACAGCCTGAGCCTGGCGCCCGGCGAGCAAGCGCACCTGCGGCTGCAGGCGCACCTACTCAGTTGAGTTCGTCGTCGATCGGGTAACGGCTGGCGTTGAGGCTTTCTTTGATCTTGCGCAGGTGCGGCTGGAAATCGACGCCGCGGCGCAGGGTCATGCCGGTGGCCAGCACGTCGAGAACGGTCAGCTGGATGATCCGCGAGGTCATCGGCATATAGATGTCGGTGTCTTCCGGTAGCGGGATGTTCAGGCTCAGGCTGCTGGCCTTGGCCAGTGGCGAGTCGGCGGCCGTCAGGCCAAGTACCGAGGCGCCGTTTTCGCGGGCCAGGCGTGCCACTTCGACCAGTTCGCGGGTGCGCCCGGTGTAGGAGATGATTACGAACAGCTCGCCGGTGTGGGCCACCGAGGCCAGCATGCGCTGCATCAGCACATCGGCATGGGCCGACACCGCCAGGTTGAAACGGAAGAACTTGTGCTGGGCATCCAGGGCCACCGGCGCCGAGGCGCCAAGGCCGAAGAAGTGGATCTGCCGGGCCTGGATCAGCATGTCGACCGCGCGGCTGATCAACTGTGGATCAAGTTGCTGGCAGGCACTGTCCAACGAGGCGATGGCGCTGCCGAAGATTTTTTGAGTGTAGGAGGCCGGATCGTCATCGGCTTCCACCGCCCGGCTGACATAGGCGGCGCCACTGGCCAGGCTCTGTGCCAGTTGCAGCTTGAGCTCGGGGTAGCCGCTGACGCCGAACGAGCGGCAGAAACGGTTGACCGTCGGTTCGCTGACTTTGGCGGCCTGGGCCAGGGCGGCGATGCTGAAACGGGTGGCTTGCTGGGGATTGAGCAGGATGACTTCGGCGACTTTGCGCTCAGCCTTGTTCAGCTCTTCGAGGCGGCCCTGGATCTGCTCCAGGAGGTTTCGCACGCGGTCCATGGGTGTTTTCCTTGGGTCGTTGAGACAGCCGGCTGGCGACAGCAGCGGGCTTTTGACACGGTGGCCTATCGTACTGATGGCATGGATGGCACACCACTTGAATCTGTCCACTGGGTAAAATGTTGTGGTTTTTACTACATTATTCCTTGAAAACTGCGATTGAAAACGGTATTTCTACGTCAACTTGATAAAAGAACCAACATCATGGCTTCGATCAGCGTTGAACCCTGCACCTTTGCCCTGTTTGGCGCCCTTGGCGACCTGGCCTTGCGCAAGCTGTTTCCGGCGCTCTACCAGCTCGACCGGGCCGGCTTGCTGCACGCCGATACCCGCGTGCTGGCCCTGGCCCGCGAGCCGGGCAGTGTCGATGAGCACTTGGCATCGATCGAGGCGCACCTGCAGGAGTTCGTGCCCGCCGGGCAGATCGAGGCGCCGGTATTGCTGCGCTTTCTCGCCCGCCTGAGCTACCTGCACGTCGATTTCCTCAAGGCCGAGGACTACCAGGCCCTGGCCGAGCAGGTCGGCAGCTACAGCCAGCTGATCGCCTATTTCGCCACCCCGGCGGCGGTGTATGGCGGCATCTGCGAGAACCTCGACAAGGCCGGCCTTAGTGCCCGTACCCGGGTGGTGCTGGAAAAGCCCATCGGCCATGACCTGGAGTCCTCGCGGCGGGTCAATGACGCCGTGGCCCAGTACTTTCCGGAAAATCGCGTTTACCGCATCGACCATTACCTGGGCAAGGAGACGGTGCAGAACCTCATCGCCCTGCGCTTTGCCAACAGCCTGTTCGAAACCCAGTGGAACCAGAACTCGATTTCCCATGTGGAAATCACCGTTGCCGAAAAGGTCGGCATAGAAGGGCGCTGGGGCTATTTCGACAAGGCCGGGCAACTGCGCGACATGATCCAGAATCACCTGCTGCAGCTGCTTTGCCTGATTGCAATGGACCCGCCCAGCGACCTTTCGGCCGACAGCATCCGCGACGAGAAGGTCAAGGTGCTCAAGGCCCTGGCGCCGATCAAGGGCGAGGGCCTGAGCACCCAGGTGGTGCGTGGCCAGTACATTGCCGGCTACAGCGAAGGCAAGCCGGTGCCCGGTTACCTGGAAGAAGACAACGCCAACGCCCAGAGCGACACCGAGACCTTTGTCGCCCTGCGCGCCGATATCCGCAACTGGCGCTGGGCCGGAGTGCCGTTCTACCTGCGCACCGGCAAGCGCATGCCGCAAAAGCTGTCGCAGATCGTTATCCACTTCAAGGAAACCCCGCACTACATCTTCGCCCCGGAGCAGCGCCTGCAAATCGGCAACAAGCTGATCATCCGGCTGCAGCCGGATGAAGGTATCTCGCTGCGGGTGATGACCAAGGAGCAGGGCCTGGACAAAGGCATGCAACTGCGCAGCGGGCCCTTGCAGCTGAATTTTTCCGACACCTGGCGTAGCGCGCGGATCCCCGACGCCTACGAGCGGTTGTTACTGGAAGTGATGCGCGGCAATCAGAACCTGTTTGTGCGCAAAGACGAAATTGAATACGCGTGGAAGTGGTGCGATCAACTGATCGCCGGCTGGAAACAGTCGGGCGACGCGCCCAAGCCCTATGCCGCCGGTTCCTGGGGGCCGATGAGCTCGATTGCACTGATTACCCGCGATGGGAGCTCCTGGTATGGCGATATCTGAACTGCAACTGCCGGCAAACGTCGCGGCACATGATTTCAAGACACCCGCGCTGCTGGCCGAGGGCTTGGCCAAGGACGTCGCTGGGCGCCTGAATGCGGCGATTGCCGACAAGGGCCAGGCCACCTTGGTAGTGTCGGGCGGCCGCAGCCCGGTGGCGTTCTTCAGTGCGCTGCTCAAGCTACCGCTTGACTGGTCGAAGGTACTGGTGACCCTGGCCGATGAGCGCTGGGTACCAGTGGAGCATGCCGACAGCAATGCTGGCCTGCTCAAGCGCCACCTGTTGATTGGCCCTGCTGCCAAGGCACGGTTTCTCAATCTTTACAACGCTGCTGCGAACCTTGAAGCAGCTGCGCAGGAAACCGACCAGGCACTGGCCGAGCTGCCGGCAATCGACGTACTGGTTCTGGGCATGGGCGATGACGGTCATACCGCTTCGCTGTTCCCCAACAGTCCGAACCTGGCCGAAGGCCTCGACCCGGCCAGTGTTCGTCGCTGCCTGCCGATGTTGGCGCCAAGCGTGCCGCATCAGCGCCTGAGCATGACCCGGGCGCTGCTGGCGAGCGCTGAATTTACCGCCTTGTCGGTGCAGGGCCCGGGCAAACTCGCTACCCTGCGCGCCGCGCTGGCTGGCGATGACCTGGCCGAGATGCCGATTCGTGCCTTCTTACAAGACCCTCTGGATATTTACTGGTGCCCATGAGCCAAGGATCTGCCGTTATGACCACGCATGAACTGAAACAGCCGGGAGCTTCCATGGCCGACAAGATTGCCCGGATCGATCAGATCTGCACCCAGGCGCGCATTCTGCCGGTAATCACCATCGCCCGCGAAGAAGACATCCTGCCCCTGGCCGACGCCCTGGCAGCCGGTGGTATCAAGACCCTGGAAGTGACGCTGCGCTCGTCCCATGGCCTCAAGGCCATCCAGGTGCTGCGCGAGCAGCGCCCCGAGTTGTGCATCGGCGCGGGCACGGTCCTGGACCGCAACATGTTTGCCGCCGTGCAAGCGGCCGGCGCGCAGTTCGTGGTCACCCCGGGCATCACCCAGGATTTGCTCGAGGCCGGTGTCGACAGCGGCATCCCGCTGCTGCCAGGCATCAGCACGCCATCGGAAATCATGATGGGTTATGCCCTGGGCTACCGGCGCTTCAAGCTGTTCCCGGCTGAAATCAGCGGCGGTGTAGCGGCGATCAAGGCCTATGGCGGGCCGTTCGGCGACGTGCGCTTCTGCCCCACCGGCGGGGTCAACCCGGGCAATGTGAAACAGTACATGGCCCTGGCCAATGTGATGTGCGTGGGCGGTACCTGGATGCTCGACAGCAGCTGGATCAACAACCGCGACTGGGCCCGTATTCAAGCCTGCAGCGCCGAGGCCCTGGCACTGCTGGACTGAAAGCAAATTCGTTGTGTGCTACACGGCTTTGAGGTGCGCTTGGTCGGCGCACCTTTTTTTTTGCCTGTGATTTCTCGATGCTGCAAGGAAGGACGTCCGGCTGTCGTGATTGTCGACAGCGCCGTACGGTTGAAAGGCTGAACGACTTTCAACTGAGGTGCGTTATGCAAGACGAAGAAGCAAGCGACAAAGCCGGGCTGCTCGGCTACCCGCTCATGAGCGGTTCGTACGAAATTGAACGTTATCTGGTGGGTAATCAAAGCCTTGCCCGCGGCTGCTGGGTTACCGGGCAGTCGATCTATGGCGAAGTCAATTTCAAAGGGCGCAAGTGGCCAACCATCAGCCGGCCGGTGTTTGCCTATCTGGCACATGTAGACACGCGGGTCATGCAGGGGGCTGGCAATCAGTCCCTGGAGGTCACCGCTGTTCAGGGGCATCAACTCTGGTTTTTCAAAGGCACAGCCAAAGACTGTTCGGTGTCTGCTGCAATTGATCAAGTCAATGCGTTCTCAAACCTTCAAACCGGCATGAGTTCCGAGCGGGCCTGGGCGCCAGCGAGGCCATATAAACAATCATTGCTGGTTCCGGGAAAGGCTACGTACGTGATCTATCAAGTGGCACTGGTGTACGCCCATCGTTCTTTCAATGCCGCTGAAACCGTCGGTAGCCTGTTCAGTTCCTCCCATACCTGCGTCGCCCAGGCTGAGAGAAAAAAGGACTTGCTGTTCCTGTCCTCGGTTGCCACTAGCCGGCTTTGCGCCCACGCGCTGGACCGAGAGGTAAACCAGCCGCCCTCCAGAGAAGAGCTGTTCAAACTTTTACTGCTCGACAAGCACGCTGCGGGTGCGAATACCGGCGCCTGGAGTTTTGACATGGAAGCTCTGAACGATCCGAAAAGACGCTACTGATCAGCAGGCGTGCTCGGACATAAAAACACTACCCGTTACGACAAGGAATGCACTTATGAATCATCAACCGGAAATACGAAACCTGCCGTTCAAAGAAGGCACTTACGAAATTGATCGCTACTTGTTTGCAGAGGGTGCATCCAGTTATGGCTGCTGGGTGCAGGGTATGACAGTCGAAGGTGATGTCAGCTACCTGGGATCCTCATGGAACGTTTTGACACGTCCTATATTTGCTTATCTGGAATACCTCAAGCCACTGGTCAACAAACTCAGTGTTGAACAAACCTTTAAAGTAACCACCCACCAGGGTATGAGCAAAAGCTACGCGACCGCCGTCTCGAAAACCTACGGCGCCGGGATAAAGCTGGGGGCGATCAAACTGGGGGCGGATATCACCGAGGCAAGTGTCTATGGCGAGGCATTTTCAGAGTCCAGCACTGACGAGTGTTCATTGGCGGTTCCCGCTCGAGAGACGAACTATGTATATCAAGTCAATATGGTATATGCGCACAAGATGCTGGCAGGCGGCAAACTGAAACGGGCGGCGGATGACAATCTCGTCGATCTGGTCGTCGATGATTATGACCGCGTAGTACGGCAAGACCTGGTCTTTCTCACTTCGTTTGCCACCCAGAAGATTGTCATGTTACCCAGCGCCGATTCCATCAATCCTTTCAGCTGGGAGCAGATCAAAAAGGCGGTCCTGTTTGAAGGCTACCAACACTATGGCGAGCAAGGTGATATCGGTTTCTGGGGCTTCTGACTAACCCAAACTGATGGTCAACAACCCATCACGCCTGATATCCGGGCGTGACGGGCCAGGCTCTCAGAAACTGTCGGTAGTACTGAAGCTGCCACCACCGCTGCTGCTGGAGGTGGAGAAGTCACTGGAGCTTGAGCTTGAGCTCGAACTGCTGGAGCCGGAGCTCGACCAGCTGAATGACGAAGAGCTGCTCGACGAAGAACTGCGCGGCACCAGGCGTCGGCCACTTTGCAGCACGGTTTCCAGGGCGTGCAGGCTGAGGTCGCGGGTCATGAAGTCGGCCAGCAGGCGCTCGATGCTCAAGGTCGTGTTGTAGGTGTAGTCGCTGTCCCGGTAATAGTCGGTGCGCAGCGCCCGCTCCAGTTCCTTGGCTCGCTCATAATCGCGCAGGGCGCGGTCATGCTGGGCGCGCAGCTCTGGCAGGCGGTCCTGGACGTCACGCAGGCGCGGGTACAGTTCCTTGAGCTGGGCGGCGATCTTGTCGTCGTTGCTGTCCGGGGTCTTTTGTACTTCGACCAGCAGTTGCTCGATGGTTTGCGCCTGCAGGCGCTCGGTGATGTTCTGGCGGATGCGCAGGTAATGCGGGTCCTGCTTGCCGGCAAAATTGGCCAGTCGCAGGTGCTGCTCGTTGGCCCGGGCCTTGGCGGCGACGATGTGCTTGTTCAGGGTAACGTCTTCATGGCTCAGCGGGTCCATCCCTGCCGCTGTACGGGCCTGGGCAAGGCGCTGGTCGACAGCCTTCTGCAGCCCGGCAATCAGGCTCAGGCGCTCGCCTTGCATTTCTTCGTTGCGGGTCTGCATGGCCCGCAGGATCAGCTCGTTGTTGCGGTTGCCGGCAAAGTTGACGCGCTTGGCCAGCTTGTTGTCGAGCCAGCGGTGCAGAAAGTTGTGGCGGTACTGCTCAGTGCCATAGTCGCGCTTGAGCAGGTGGTAGTAGATCGGGTTGGCGCTGTACGTCGGCAGCTTGTCGACGCACTCCTGGCGGATCTCCTGGTAGCCGGTATTCACTTCACTGTTGGCCTCTTGCGCGGCCAGCAACTGCACGCCCAGCTCGCACCAGTCAGGTTCGAGTGCCAGTTGCTCCTTGACCTGACGATCGATGCTTTCAATGCGGCTGCGCACCTGGTGCTGGGCGGCCAGCGACTCGGCGATATCCGTTTCGACCCGGGCAAGTTCGGCGCGCGATTGCGCTTCGGCGTCCTGGCGTGCCTGCAGTTGCTGCAGGGTGTCCTGATCGAGGGCCGGGCGATGTTCGAGCTTGAGTGTGGCGATGTTGCTCAGGCGGGTAAGAATGTCCTGTTCCAGGCGCGCTTCCTGACTGCTCAGGGCCGACAGCAACTGTTCGGCGCTACGCAGCACGGCCTCGCAACTGCGAGCGTTCTGCGCCACGGTGCCGGTGAGGGTAGAAGGGGTCATGTGTTCACCAGTCCATGATCATGTCAGGGTGGCCCGTGGTGCGCTGGTTGAAGCGCAGGGTCAGCGAGTTGGCAGCCTTGCTGCCCATCAGCCGGTCGTCGACGTGGCCATCGTCGAGCTTGTCGACTTTGACCTTGAGGTATTCGGCCTGACTGACACGCACGGCGAACAGGTGGGTCCAGCGCTGTTCACCGGTTTCGGCGCTGGTAACCGGCACTTCAGCGCGGATGCCGCCAGCGTCGGTGGCCTCGACCACCAGGAACCAGCTCTTGCCCTTGTCGGTTTCCTCGCCGCGGTTGCAGCCGGCAGGGTCGTAGCATCGTTCGACCCCGGACTTGATCCCGGTGCGGTCGACGATCTGCACAGTCAATGGCACGGCGGCAAAGTCGAGCATCTGCTTGAGGTGCTCGAGCTGATAACGGGCCTGGGGGACGTTCTGCTCATGCAGGGTATTGTTGGCTTGTGCCAGCAACGCTTGCAGTTGCGCGCGGTCACCGGCGGCCAGCGGCATCGCTTGCAGGCGCTGCTGCAACTGATCGCGCAGGGTGCTCTGTTCCAGCCAGTAAGTGATGCGATAGATCTCTTGATTCAGTTTGGCGACTTGCTGGCCGGCCACTTTGAGCGTAGCGCTATCGGTAACCTGCAACAGTTGCCGGTCCGCCGATTCGGCAAGCTCCTTGAGCTCGGGGAACGGCTTCAGGCCTTCGAGGTAGGCCGGTATAGCCAGGAGCCTGGTCAGGTTATCGCGCTGCTCGTAGATGCCCTCTACCGTGGTAAACGCCGAGCGGGCCGAAGAAACGGCCTTGGCGGCCTGCTCGATCTGCGCCTCATGCTTGCTGACCAGGGCTTTGACGCTGTCGCGGTTGGTCTTGTTGACGAACTGCGGTACATCGCTGGCAAAGTTCTGCTCCAGCGGCGGCAAGGTTTGCCGGACCTGATCGAGAATGCGGCTGACAGCGGCATCGGGCTGGGCCAGCGCCTTTTGCTGCCACTGCTTGAGCTGCTCGTGCTTGAGCTGGATGTCAGCGCGCACGTCTTCATCATGGCGGCGCAGGTCGTTGGCGCTGTTTTCGATTTCGACGGTAATGCCGCTGTCATGGACAATACGTGTGCACTGGGTGATCAGCGCTGCGGCGATGAACGCCAGGACCAGCTTGAACAGTTGGCTGCGCGCCATCGACGCCTTGCTCAGCAGCTTTTGCCGCCAGCTCAGCGGTGGGGCCTCGAACATCAGGCGGCGGGCGAAGAAGTCACGCACGCCTTGCTCGATCAACGCCTCATCGAAGGCGATGTTGTGGCTTTGGTAATAGGTTCGGATGCGCGCCGCGACTTCGGCGCGGCGCTTGGGTAGGTTCAGGTGTTCCTGAACGTGCATTTGCTGATGGCGCAACTCGTCGACGAACGCCATCGCTCCGAGCTGTTCGGAGAGTGGAATGCTACTCATCAGGCCGCCTTGCTGAGCAGCGCGGCAAATTTACGCTTGGAGTCCTCGACCGCGGCAGCAATGTCACGCGATGCGTTGCTCGACTCGGCCCGATAGGTTTCGGTCAGGCTGTGCATATCGTTCTGGAACGACAGCGTGGCATCGGCCAGGGCGCGTACCGAGTCGACCTTGATGGTCGAGCCGTAGCTGGCCTTGACCGCCGCTTCGAGTTGCTGGTTGCCGGTAGTGCCCAGGGCCTCGAGGCCCTTGCTGATGCCATCGGTGGTGGCATTGAGGGTATGAGTGGCTTCGGCCAGGCCGCTGTTGGCAGTAAACGAAACCGCAAGGCCGGTGAGCACAACCTCATTGGTCGAGAAGAACGAGACCATACGCTGGTACTGGCGCTCCTTGATCACATGCACCTGGTTGATGCGGGCGAAGACCATCTCGGCAGTGTTGTAGCCGACCTTGAGGTCATCGGCGATATCCTTGACGATTTGATAGCGCTTGTCTTCGTCCTGCAGGGCGCGAACGGCTTCGTCGCGGCGCAGCTCGAGGGCCGAGCGCTGGGCAGGCTCGGCGGACTCGGCAGCGGCGACCTGCTGGTTGGCCTGGTCCAGTTCCGCGGTACGCTGTTGCAGGGTCTGGCCTGCAATCACCAGCACCTGCTGGGCCTCCACCTCGGCGGCTTTCATGGCCATGCGAAAGTCCATGTAGGACTCGAGAATCACCGTCTCGCGGCTGATCTGGTCGTTGGCCGACTTGCACACTTGCAGGTAATTGTGGCGAATGTCGTTGAAGCGGCTGGGGATCGAGCCACGGCGTACATTCATCCACGCCAGTTTGAGTTTTTCCATGCTGTCCAGGCGCCCGTCGTCCATCCAGCCGGCCATGGCGGCGGCGTCTTCACGGATCGAGGTAAAGCTCTGGGTGATGTCCATGAAGCGGGTGGAAATGTCCATGCCCTCGATCTGCTCGCGGACCATGCTGTTGAAGGCGGTGGCTTGCTGCAGCACGGCGGCGATCGAGGTGACCTTGCTGCTGTCGTACTGCGCAACGCGGTCGAGCAGCACCAGTACGGGAGCGTCCTGGACGGGGCGCAAGAGGTTGATGCCGATGGTGCGCAGGTTGCTCAGCGCGCGTTCAAGATAGTTGCTCATCGAGTGTCCTTACTAATGTCTGCAGTCTGAGAGGGGCGGAGTCTTGCGGCGAGTATACCGGTGCTCAAAACGGGTGGAGTTCGATGGTGCGCAGGTCCTGGCTTGGCTCGGCCTGACGTGGCATGTCCTTGCCCGGATCAGCAGCCGGTGGCTCGGTCTGTACCATTGCGGGTGGCTGGGCTTGCTGGGCGCGGGGTGAGCCCTGAGGTGCTGGCGAGTGAGTCGTTTCGACAGGTGCGGTGATGGTTGTCACGGGGCTGGTTTCGGGCGCGGCAGCCTGCTTGCTCTTGATGTCCTGGGCAATCACAAAGGCAAAGAACGTCAGCAGTAGCAGAGCGCCGAGCAGC
This sequence comes from Pseudomonas sp. 2835, assembly GCF_050435905.1. Lineage (NCBI taxonomy): Bacteria > Pseudomonadati > Pseudomonadota > Gammaproteobacteria > Pseudomonadales > Pseudomonadaceae > Pseudomonas > Pseudomonas sp. 2835. The sequence continues at coordinate 421,145 of NZ_JBNDLE010000002.1, forward strand.
ACGGGTATCAGCCAACCCAGGTCTGCACCGCGCCTTGCTGCGGGTCGGTTGAGCGTATCGCGAAGGAGTAGCAGCCGGGTCAGCAGTTTGCCGAACCCGCCCAGTTTTGGAGGTGCGAAGGCCAGGCGTTGGGAAAAGAATTCACGCACGCCTTGCTCGACCAGCGCGTCATTGAAGGCAATGCCATGGGTCTGGTAGTAGTCACGGATACCGACAGCGATTTCGTCGCGGCGTCTGGGCAGGTCGAGGCACTCCTGCACTTGCAATTGCTGATGGCGCAGGCGGTCGACCACGGCCATGGCACCCAGTTTTTCCGAGAGCGGTACGTTTATCATCAGCTTGCGCTGCTCATCTGTCGAGCCTTGGCATGCAGCTCTTCATTGCGTGCCTGCATGGCAAGCAACAACAATTCGTTCTCGCGATTGGCCTGGTAGTTGATGCGTTTGGCGAGCAAACCGTCCAGCCAGCGCTGGAAAAAATTGTAGGCGTATCCCTCGGTGCCGTAGCCGCGGTTACGCAGGAACACGTAGGCCTGACTGGCGTTGAAGGCGTTCAGCTTGTCACGGCATTCCTGACGGATCTCTGCGTAGTTTTGCGCAGCTTGGGTGTCCGCCGGATGTATGCCTTGCTCGCGTGGATCTGGCGAAAGGGCTTCAGGGAAGAAAGTCATAACGTATGCCGATCCAACATCCTGTCGAGTTCTGCGTGAGGTGCAGGGCGCTAGTATACCGAGGGATGAAAAGAAAATACCTGCCTCTGTTGATCTGTTGAAGGGGGGCAGGCATTTTCAGGCTTAGCGGCCAGCCGGCAGAAGCGCAGTGAAATGGCAGAAAAAATTCTACGGTCAAATTAATCCCGCAAGTTCAAAAAGGGCCGAGGCGAGAAGCGCCACCAAAACCAGGTGTGCCAGCGACCTGCGGGCCATCAGAATTCGCGCCAGCAGCTTTTCATGCCAGGCAAGGTCGGGCGCTTCGAACTCAAGGCGCCGGGCAAAAAAGTCGTGCACACCTTGTTCGACCAGTTCGTCATCGCACTGGATCCCCTGCTGCAGGTAATGGGTCCTGATCCGCTCTGCGACCTCGGCCTGGCGGCGTGGCAGATCAAGGTGTTCCTTTAGTTGCAGTTGTTGGTGGCGCATCTCGTCGACGAGCGCCATGGCGCCCAGATGCTCGGAAATCAAAGGCTTCTTCATCGTCGGATCCTGCGTGGCAGGCCCCATTCATCGAGTTCTTCAGGCGGGGCGAGCCACTCTTCTTCAGGAGGGGCGCGCCACTGATCATTCACTGGCGTTGAACGGTCACGCTTATTTCTGTGTGAGGCTGGCCGGGTCGCCCTGGCGCGCGGGCGTGCGAACAGCTTCATCAGGTCGTCCAGGGCAAGGTTGCCTTTCATGTAGCTTGCGAGCATCTGCGGATAGTCTTGCGTGTCGATGCAAATGGCATGCAGGTCATAATTGTAGGTGCAGGCACAGAAGTTGTGACAGCGGCATGAGCATGCGTCGCTGCAGGAAGCGTTGCAATGACAATCAGCCTGTTGGCAGTGACAATCGCACTGCTGCTCGCAACTTTGTTCAGCGAACAGGCTGGCGCGCAGGGTGTGTTCGAGCTGGGCCGCAAGGTGATGGGTTTGGCGTGCCTGCTGCCGGTCTTCTTCCAGGCTGCGCAGATGCAGGAAGTGGTCTCTGAGCGCCTGCCTTTGCCGGGAAGTCCAGTGGTAGTCGGAGGGCGAAAACTTGCCTACCTGTTCGAGCACAGCCTCCAGATCGCGATAATGCAGTTGATAGGTGAGCCATTTGTAGATATCCAGCGCTCGTGAGTCTTTGAATTCGCTGAACTCATCCAGTAGACAGTCAATCTCGAGGACACGCTCCTTGGCCATGACAACGTGCTTGGCCAAAAGACTTCTTTTAACGTGCAAGGCCTCCAGGCCCGATTGGCGCTGCGCAACACGCGACTGTTCGAGTATCTGTTGTTCCAGGGAGGCGATCAGCCCAGTGCGCTCCGCTTGCTCGTTGTCGATGTGTGCACGCATGGCCAGGAGGATTTGTTCATTGCCACGGTTCTGCAGGTAACCGACCTTTTTCGCCAACCATCCATCGAGCGCGCGAAGCACCGGAAAACTATGGTACTGAGAGGTGCCGAACTGGCGTTTTCGCAAAAAGCTGTAAACAGGGCTGCTATCGAACACAGGTAGCTTGGTTGTGCACTCTTCGAGGATTGCCCCGTAGTGAGCGGCCACGGATTGCCGGGCTTGTTTAGCTAGCTGCAGTTGTTGCGACAGGCTTATGGACTCAGGCGCATTTGACAGCTCAACGCGGACCTTTTGCTCGAGCACCTCGCGTTGTTTATGCAAACTCCGCAATGCATGTAGCGACTGCACTACATCTTGCTGCGCCTGTTTCTGTTGCAGGCGTAAACGTGCGTGCTCCATTTGCCGTTCGCGCAACGCCTGACGAACCTCGAACTCCGGCGCTGGGTCATCCTTGAGCCGTGCTGAAGGCGTGCAGCGCAGACCCGCAATGATGTCTTGCTCCAGTAGCACCTGGAATTCCTGGGCGTCGACGAGAGCCTGCTCGGCGTTACCAAGAATCTCTTCGAAGTGCAGGGCGTTGTCTTCCACGGCGGCCATGATAGTGCCGGAGGTCATAGGCTCAGCCTTGTGCGTTTATCTGTCTTCCTTGGGCAGTGTCAGTGACACTTGCAAGCGAGTATACCGATAGTACAGGGCGAAATGATGGCAACTCTCTGGCGCCCCAAAAAAAAGCCCGCCTCGTTGGCCGAGGCGGGCTTATTCAGTACTGGCAGTGGCTTCAGGCCGCCTTGGCCGCCTGCTGGCTCAGCGAACGGTTCAGTGCACTGAACAGTGCCTTGAAGCTCGCGGTGGTGATGTTTTCATCGATACCCACGCCGTGTACCGGACGACCACCGGCTACGCGCAGTTCGATGTAGGCCGCGGCCTTGGCGTTGGTGCCGGCGCCGATGGCGTGCTCGTTGTAGTCCATGATCTCGACGGCGATCGGCAAGCCGGCCACCAGGGCTTCGAGGGCGCCGTTGCCCTTGCCGCGCCAGTGCAGGGTGGTTTCGCCTTCACCGGCAACTTCCACTTCCACCGCGCTGTGGCCGTTCTCTTCTTGCAGGCGATGGCTGACCAGCGCGTACGGCGCGTTGGCTTGCAGGTACTCGCGGTGCAGCAGCGAGTGAATTTGCTGAGCGGTCATCTCCAGGCCCAGGCGGTCGGTTTCACCCTGTACGACCTGGCTGAACTCGATCTGCATGCGCCGTGGCAGGCTGATGCCGTATTCCTGCTCGAGCAGGTAGGTGATACCGCCTTTGCCCGACTGGCTGTTGACGCGAATCACCGCCTCGTAGCTGCGGCCGATGTCGGCCGGGTCGATCGGCAGGTACGGCACTTCCCACTTGGCATCGTCTTTCTGCTGGGTGAAGCCTTTGCGGATGGCGTCCTGGTGCGAGCCGGAGAACGCGGTGTGCACCAGGTCGCCCACGTACGGATGACGCGGGTGCACGGGGATCTGGTTGCACTCCTCGACCACTTTGCGCACGCCGTCGATGTCGGAGAAATCCAGCTCAGGGTCGATGCCCTGGGTGTAGAGGTTCAACGCCAGGGTCACCAGGTCGACGTTGCCGGTACGCTCGCCGTTACCGAACAGGCAGCCTTCGACACGGTCGGCGCCGGCCATCAGGCCCAGCTCGGTGGCGGCGACGCCAGTGCCACGGTCGTTGTGGGTGTGCAGGCTGATGATCACGCTGTCGCGGCGGTTGACGTTGCGGCCGAACCACTCGATCTGGTCGGCATAGATGTTCGGCGTCGAGACTTCGACGGTAGCCGGCAGGTTGAGGATGATCTTGTGCTCAGGGGTCGGGTTCCACACCTCGATCACGGCATCGCAGACTTCCTTGGCGAACTCAAGCTCGGTGGCGCTGAAAGTCTCCGGCGAGTACTGGAAGGTCCACTGGGTTTGTGGCTGCTGGGCGGCATATTTGACGAACAGTTTCGCCGCGTTCACCGCGATGTCCTTGACGCCTTGCTTGTCCTGGTTGAAGACAATGCGGCGGAACGACGGGCTGGTGGCGTTGTACAGGTGAACGATGGCTTTTTTCGCCCCGCGCAGCGATTCGAAGGTGCGCGCGATCAGGTCTTCACGGGCCTGGGTCAGCACCTGGATGGTGGTGTCGTCCGGGATGTGGCCGTCTTCGATCAGGGTGCGAACAAAGTCGAAGTCGGTTTGCGAAGCAGATGGGAACGAGGCTTCGATTTCTTTCACGCCAACGCTGACCAGGGTCTTCCAGAAGCGCAGTTTCTTTGCCGCATCCATGGGCTCGATCAACGACTGGTTGCCATCGCGCAGGTCCGAGCTGCACCAGATCGGCGCCTGGGTGATGGTCTTCGAAGGCCAGGTGCGGTCCGGCAAGTTCACGGTCGCGAAGGCGCTGTATTTTTTCGAAGGGTCTTTGAGCATGGTCATGAAAGCAATCCTTGAATGTGCGGCCTTGAAAGGGGCCCGCCGAACGAAAACGAGATGAAAAGGCGAGGCGACGCGATTCAGCTTGGTAGTCGTGCACTGACCAGGCAGAGGCTGCGGTGTTGACGAAGCAGGATGAGGGTCTGAAAGGTTTTCATGGCTTCAACCCTAACCAGTGGGGTTAAAGATGGCAAGCCTTGCGAGAAAATTGAGAGAAATGCTTAAAAAATGCGAATTGTCGAGTTTTTATGGCGCTACATGAATGAAAAGACCGCGCCAGTTGCGCGGTCTTTTTGAATGGCGCAAGCCAGACATCAGGGCTGGAAGGCGCCGATGAAGATCGCCGGATCGACCCGCGCATCGTTGAGGCTGACGTTCCAGTGCATATGCGGTCCGGTAGCGCGTCCGGTCGAGCCGACACGGCCCACCACGGCGCCGCGACTCAGTTGCTGGCCGGGCTTCACGTCGATCTTCGACATGTGGCAGAACATGCTGATAAAGCCCTGGCCATGGTCGACAAACACGGTGTTGCCGTTGAAGAAGTAATTGCCGATCAGGATTACCTTGCCATTGGCCGGGGTCTTGATCGGCGTGCCGGCGGGTACGGCGAAATCCAGGCCGGCATGCGGGTTGCGTTCTTCGCCATTGAAGAAGCGGCGCACGCCGAACTTGCTCGACAGCGGGCCGTTGACCGGCTTGTCGAGGATCAGGTTGCTCGGCAGGGTGGGGCTGAAGCTGCGGTAGGCCTTGATCTGCTCGGCCAGCTCGGCGTCGATGCGCTTGAGGTCGGCAGGGTCGGGGTTGACCTGGCGTTTGTTCTTCAAGGTGATGCGCTGTTCCGGGTACTTCTTGCTGCCCACGTTGAAGCTCAGGGTGCGGCTGCCCAGGGTGAGCTGCGCGGTGCCGGGCTTTTGCGTCAGAGGTAGGCCGACGATGGCCAGCCAGGTGTCCTGTTCCCTGACCACCAGCACCGGCTTGCCATCGAAGCGGGCGCCGGGTGCCGTGGCGGCCGGGCCCAGGTCGACGACGGCGACGCCGCCGGGTACCGGCTTGTTCAGTTGGCGGGTGATGTAGCTGGCCTGGGCGCTGCTGGCGAACACCAGGCACAGCAGCAACAGCGGGGTAAATAGACGCGGCATGGTTCAGTCCAGTAAAGAGAGCGTGACCGGGGTCAGGTGGTTGTCTTCGACCCGCACCTGCAGTTCGCCCTCGCCCAGGCGAGCGGTCAGGCGCTGGCCGTTGTGGGTCTGGGCAGCGTTGCGGATGGCCTGGCCGCGCTCGTCGAGCAAGATGCTGTAGCCACGGCCCAGGGTCGCCAGGGGGCTGACCACGTGCAGGGTCTGGACCTGCGCCTGCAGGCGCTGGCGGCGGTCCTTGAGGGTCTCGCGCATGGCCCGTGGCAGGCGTTCGGCGAGGCTGTCAAGACGTTGCTTGAGCAGGGCCAGGGTACGCCCGGGGTGTTGCGCGGCCAGGCGCGTGTCCAGGCGTGCGAGGCGTTCGCGGCGCTGGTTCAGACGTTGCTCGAAAGCGCGGCGCAGGCGCATGTCCAGGTCGTCCAGGCGCTGGGCCTGCTGGCGCAGGCGCTCGCCCGGGTGGCGCAGGCGCCGGGTCAGGCTGTCCAGGCGCAGGCGGTCGTGCATCAGGCGGCTCTGGATGCGTAGCAGCAGGCGGCGCTTGAGGCTGTCGATGCGCCGTTGCAGGTCGCTGCTGTCCGGGGCCAGCAGCTCGGCGGCGGCAGACGGCGTCGGGGCGCGCACGTCAGCGACAAAGTCGCTGATCGAGACATCGGTTTCATGGCCGACGGCGCTGACGATCGGCGTCTGGCAGGCGGCGATGGCGCGGGCCACGGCTTCTTCGTTGAAGCACCAGAGGTCTTCCAGCGAGCCGCCGCCGCGGGCCAGGATCAGCGCGTCGAAGCCGCGGCTGTCGGCCAGTTGCAGGGCGCGGACGATCTGGTTGATGGCTTCGCGGCCCTGCACGGCGGTGGGGATCAGGGTCAGCTCGACCTGCGGCGCGCGGCGGCGGAACACACTGATGATGTCACGGATCACCGCGCCGGTAGGCGAGCTGACGATGCCGATGCGCTGCGGGTGAGCGGGCAGGGCGCGTTTGGATTCGGCACTGAACAGGCCCTCGGCGCCGAGCTTTTCCTTCAGCGCTTCGAAAGCCAGGCGCAGGGCCCCGTCGCCGGCTGGCTCGACGGTGTCGAGGATCAGTTGATAGTCGCCACGGCCCTCGAACAGCGAGACCTTGCCGCGCACCTTGACCGCCAGGCCATCGCGCAGGGCCTGGCGGACCCTTGCGGCGTTCTGGCGGAACAATGCACAGCGCACCTGGGCACCGCTGTCCTTGAGGGTGAAGTAGACATGACCGGAGGCCGGGCGGGCGAGGTTGGAGATCTCGCCTTCGACCCAGACATTGCGGAACACGTCTTCCAGCAGCACCCGGGCGCGGCCGTTGAGTTGGCTGACGGTCAGGACTTCGCGGTCCAGGCCGAGTCTTTCGAAGGGGTCTTTGATCATGGGCTGCATCATAAAGGATTGTGGCGCTGGGGTGGCAGTGGCTCGGCGGTGTCTTCATCGCTGGCAAGGCCAGCTCCCACGGGAGCTGTGTACTCCGGCCCATTGTGGGAGCCGGCCTTGCCGGCGATGGGCTGCGCAGCAGCCCCCATATGCAGGATGAACTGCTCAACCAAAGCCCCGGCATCGCGCCGATAGGCCAGGGCCACCGTACTGCGGCAACCCTCATCGGCCAGGGCAATGAAACGCAGCGAAGCCGGGGCAATCTCCTCCATGCACTGCGGCAACAACGCCACCCCAAAACCTGCCTGGATCAACTGCAGCTGAGTGGTCTTGCGCGACACCACGCGCGCCGATTGCGGAAAGAACCCTGCACCCATGCACAATTCGGCAGACAGGTAGCTCAAACCGCCACGCTGGCGATGGGGGATGGAGATAAAAGGCTCGTCACGCAGCTGCGCCAGGCAAACGCTGCTTTCTTCAGCCAATGGATGACCCTCGGCGACCGCCAGCAACAAGGGTTCTTCGAACAATGGCCGGATACAAAGCCCTTCGTGCTGACGCAACACCGGCAAGCGCAGCAGGCCGAGCTCCAGGCGACCCTCGGCCAGTTCCTCAAGCTGCGCCTCGGACGACTGCTGGGCGATTTCCATGGATACGCCCGGGTTGTCATTCAGATAGCCACTGAGACGCGCGAGCAACTGCCCGGTCAGGGGCACCGTGCTGGAATGACTAAGGCGCAGGCTGCCACGCACGCCCTGGCCAACCTCACGGGCCAGACGTTCGGCTTTTTCCAGGTCCACCAGCAAGGTCCGTGCTCGTGGCAAAAAAGCCTGGCCCGCAGCGGTGAGGCGCGGCTGGCGGGCGGTGCGCTCAAACAGCAAGGTGTCGAGTTGCGACTCCAGCTCCTTGACCTGCCGGCTCAAGGCCGACTGGGCAATGAACAGGCGTTGGGCGGCCGCACTGAAGCTGCCGCTTTCGGCAATTTCGACAAAGTAACGCAACTGACGGGTAGAGATCATCGCTGCTATGCCGTTTCAAGATGGCTTGTAAGGTAATTGCATATTAGTCGGCATGGCTTGCGGCTGGCAAAAGTTTCCACACCTCCTCTGGTGAAGACCGCCATGCTCTCGACCCTGTTTGCCCAATTGCCGTTTACCACCCTTGACTGGCTGCCAATCCTGCTGGGTATTGGCGCCGCCTATATCGTCTTCGGCATCGCCGGCTTCGGCACGGCGTTGGTGGCCGGCCCGGTGCTGATCAACTTCATGCCGTTGTCGCGGATCATTCCGTTGCTGGTACTGCTGGATTTTGTCGCCGCCTTCGGCAACTGGCTGCCGGCGCGCAAGGCGGTGGCGCGCGCGGAACTGATGCGCCTGCTACCGTGCATGGCGCTGGGCTGCACCCTCGGCGTGGTGTTCCTGCTCAACCTCAAGTCCGACGTGTTGCTGCTGTTGATGGGGCTGTTTATCAGCGCCTATGCCCTCTACAGCCTGGCGGTGAAGGTCAAGCCGGCGCAGCTGTCGGCGGCCTGGTCGGTGCCGATGGGCACGGCGGGTGGCCTGTTCGGCGCGCTGTTCGGCAGCGGCGGCTTTCTCTATGCCCTCTACCTCAATGCCCGGCTGCCCTCCAAAGAGCAGGTGCGGGCCACCCAGAGCGCGCTGATCAGTTGCAGCACCGTGGTACGCCTGAGCCTGTTCCTGATTGCCGGCGTGTATGCCGACCTGCCGCTGTTGCTGCTGGCCCTGTGCCTGGCGCCGATGATGCTGGCCGGTGTGTACCTGGGCCGGCGCCTGACCCTGAACATGTCGCGCGAGAGCTTCGTGCGCCTGGTCACCTGGCTGGTGCTGGCCAGCGGCATTGCCCTGATCGGCCGTTACCTGAGTGAGGTAAACTGGCATCTTTGAACCTGTTTGGCCGCTGTGATGACAAACCAGAGCATTATTGTCCCGAAGATTTCCACCGTACCCGTCCATGAGGCCCGCGCCCGGGCGACCCTGCGCTGGCTGGTGCGCGAAAAAGTCATCGAGGAGCAACTGAGCACCTGTGGCAGCACCGGCAACCGCATGGCTTATGCCATCGCCGAGGGCGCGCGCAAGGTGGTCGAGCGGCCCGAACTGCTGCCATTCGGGCAGCCGGTCAACGGCCTCGAAGTGATTACCAAGCGCTGCATCTATACCCCCACCGAGGGCTTTCTCGAAGAAGCCGGCTGCGCCGAGTGCCGCAAGGAAGTCGGCGTGGCGCTGTTCGAGAGCCTGGAAGACTGGATGCCCGGGCGCACGGAAAACTTCGTCTGCCCGCTGTGCGGTCATGAAGATGACATCAACGGCTTTCTGTTCCTGCAGCCCTGTGCGTTTTCCAACCTCGGTTTCATCTTCAATAACTGGAGCGCGGCGGGGTTCAAGCAGGGTTTTCTGGATAACTTCGCCGATTGGCTGGACCAGCCGGTGGCCGTGGTGCAGGTAAGCCGCGAAGGTAACTGACCGAAGGCCCATCTTTGCATTGAGCGAAGGGCACTGGATGAGTATAATGGCGCGCTTCCATTTTTCCCGCCCGGGAGCCCCCGCGATGCTGCGTATCAGCCAAGAAGCCCTGACCTTCGACGACATTCTCCTAGTGCCTGGTTATTCAGAGGTGCTACCCAATGAAGTCAGTCTCAAGACCCGTTTGACCCGTGGCATCGAGCTGAATATTCCGTTGGTTTCCGCCGCCATGGATACCGTGACCGAAGCCCGCCTGGCCATTGCCATGGCCCAGGAAGGCGGCATCGGTATCATCCACAAGAACATGACCATCGAGCAGCAGGCTGCCGAAGTGCGCAAGGTCAAGAAGTTCGAGGCGGGCGTGGTCAAGGACCCGATCACCATCGAGGCTGATGCCACGGTCCGTGACCTGTTCGAGCTGACCCGGCTGAACAACATCTCCGGCGTTCCGGTGCTGCACAATGGCGACCTGGTCGGCATCGTCACTTCCCGCGACGTACGCTTTGAAAACCGTCTGGATGCCACCGTCCGTGAAGTGATGACGCCTAAAGAGCGCCTGGTCACGGTCAAGGAAGGCGCCGACAAGAACGAAGCCCGTGAGCTGCTGCACAAGCACCGCATCGAGCGCGTACTGATCGTCGACGACAAATTTGCCCTCAAGGGCATGATGACCGTCAACGACATCGAAAAAGCCAAGGCCTACCCGCTGGCCAGCAAGGACGACCAGGGTCGCCTGCGCGTCGGTGCCGCGGTCGGTACCGGCAAGGACACCGGTGATCGCGTGTCGGCACTGGTTGCCGCCGGCGTTGACGTGGTGGTGGTCGACACCGCCCACGGTCACTCCAAAGGCGTGATCGATCGCGTTCGCTGGGTAAAAGAGAACTTCCCGCAGGTTCAGGTCATCGGCGGCAACATCGCCACCGGCGCTGCTGCCAAGGCCCTGGCCGAAGCCGGCGCTGACGCGGTCAAGGTCGGTATCGGTCCTGGCTCGATCTGCACCACCCGTATCGTCGCCGGTGTCGGCGTGCCGCAGATCAGCGCCATCGCCAATGTTGCCGCTGCCCTCGAAGGCACGGGCATCCCGCTGATCGCCGATGGCGGTATCCGCTTCTCCGGTGACCTGTCCAAGGCCATCGTTGCCGGTGCCTCGGCAGTGATGATGGGGTCGATGTTCGCCGGTACCGAAGAGGCTCCGGGCGAGATCGAGCTGTTCCAGGGCCGTTCCTACAAGGCTTACCGCGGCATGGGCTCGCTGGGCGCCATGTCCCAGGCCCAGGGTTCTTCCGACCGTTACTTCCAGGACTCCTCGGCCGGTGCCGAGAAGCTGGTACCGGAAGGTATCGAAGGCCGTGTGCCGTACAAAGGCACCCTGACCGCGATCATCCACCAGCTGATGGGCGGCCTGCGTTCCTCGATGGGTTACACCGGCAGCGCCAACATCGAAGAAATGCGCACCAAGCCAGAATTTGTGCGCATCACCGGTGCCGGCATGGCCGAGTCCCACGTGCATGACGTTCAAATCACCAAAGAAGCGCCAAACTATCGGGTCGGCTAACGCCTCCAGCGGCAAGTGACAAGCTTCTAGCTCCAAGCGGTAGTTGCTCTGCAGCGGCTACCGCGTAATTCCCGAACAACTTGCAGCTTGCGGCTTGAAGCTTGCAGCTGCATCAGAGATTGAGTCATGGCCCTCGACATTCACGCTCACCGCATCCTGATCCTCGACTTCGGTTCCCAGTACACCCAGCTGATCGCCCGCCGCGTGCGCGAAATCGGTGTGTACTGCGAACTGCACCCGTTCGACATGGACGATGAAGCGATTCGCGAATTCGCCCCGCGCGGCATCATCCTCGCCGGCGGCCCCGAGTCCGTGCACGAAGCCAACAGCCCACGCGCGCCACAGGCGGTCTGGGACCTGGGCGTACCGGTATTCGGTATCTGCTACGGCATGCAGACCATGGCCGAACAGCTGGGCGGCAAGGTTGAAGGCTCCGAGCTGCGTGAGTTCGGTTATGCCCGCGTCGATGTAGTCGGCAAGAGCCGCCTGCTCGACGGCATCGAAGACCACGTTGACGCCGATGGCGTGTTTGGCCTGGACGTATGGATGAGCCACGGTGACAAGGTCACCCGCATCCCGGAAGAATTCCACATCCTGGCCAGCACCCCGAGCTGCCCGATCGCCGGCATGGCCGACGACACCCGTGGCTACTACGGCGTGCAGTTCCACCCGGAAGTGACCCACACCAAGCAGGGCGGTCGTATCCTCTCGCGCTTCATCCTCGACATCTGCGGTTGCGAAGCGCTGTGGACCCCGTCGCACATCGCTGAAGACGCCATTGCCCAGATCCGCGCCCAGGTCGGCACCGATAACGTCCTGCTCGGCCTGTCCGGCGGCGTTGATTCCTCGGTGGTCGCAGCGCTGCTGCACAAGGCCATCGGCGACCAGCTCACCTGCGTATTCGTCGACAACGGCCTGCTGCGCCTGCACGAAGGCGAGCAGGTAATGGCCATGTTCGCCGAGAACATGGGCGTCAAGGTAATCCGCGCCAACGCCGAAGAGCAGTTCCTCGGCAACCTGGCCGGCGAAGCCGACCCCGAGAAGAAGCGCAAGATCATCGGCCGCACCTTCATCGACGTGTTCGATGCCGAGTCGAGCAAGCTGCACAACATCAAGTACCTGGCCCAGGGCACCATTTACCCGGACGTGATCGAGTCGGCTGGCGCCAAGAGCGGCAAGGCCCACGTGATCAAGTCGCACCACAACGTCGGTGGCCTGCCGGAAGAGATGAACCTCAAGCTGGTCGAGCCGCTGCGCGAGCTGTTCAAGGACGAGGTCCGTCGCCTTGGCCTGGAGTTGGGCCTGCCGTACGACATGGTCTACCGTCACCCGTTCCCAGGCCCGGGCCTGGGTGTGCGCATCCTCGGCGAAGTGAAGAAGGAGTACGCCGACCTGCTGCGTCGCGCCGACCACATCTTCATCGAAGAGCTGCGCAAGGCCGACTGGTACCACAAGGTCAGCCAGGCCTTCGTGGTGTTCCAGCCGGTGAAATCGGTGGGCGTGGTCGGTGACGGCCGTCGTTACGCCTGGGTCGTGGCCCTGCGTGCGGTCGAGACCATCGACTTCATGACCGCCCGTTGGGCGCACCTGCCTTACGAGCTGCTGGAAACCGTCAGCGGCCGGATCATCAACGAGATCGAAGGCATCTCCCGCGTCACCTACGACGTGTCGAGCAAGCCGCCAGCGACCATCGAGTGGGAATGATCCCGCTGCGTGAACCGCTGTAGCGCGTGAAGCAAACGCCCCGACATGTCGGGGCGTTTGTTTTTTCAGGCCTCGGTCAGCCCTATGAGCTTGAGCGCCGCGGCCAGTTCGCGCAGGTCGTTGAAGCGCCGCTTGTGGACGCTCCGCCAGGAGGGTCGGTCGATTGAGACATGGTCCTCGGTAACGCGAATAACGGTGCGTACGATCGAACGGTTGTTGCTGCGATGGAACAGCAGGGTTTGGTCGCCCTGGCGTTCGATCAGGAACATACCGGTCCGCGGCAGGCGAGCTTCGTGGGTAGCCACTACATCAGCAGGCCAGGAGCCCGTAGTTACCATTCGCAAGACCAGGTCGTTCTTGACGAAGCGTGGTGGCTCGCTTTTGGACAGCTCGCCAAACCTGCCTTCATCGACAAACAGGCCGACGGTGGTTCCTGCTTCGGCATCGGCTACCCGCAGGCCAATGGCCTTGTTCAGCTCGCTGAGCCCTGGCACCTGTTCGAAGGTATTGGCGTGGGACTCTCCTACCAGCGCAATCCAGCGCCCCGGGCTTTGCTGTTCTACAGCACTGATGATTGAAGTGGCATAGCGATTCATCATTTCGATGCGCAGGGTGCCCTCCGGATCCACCAGGCCCGTCTGACGGTAGCTGGCCATGCAGTCGATGGCCTGGATGCGCAGGTGGTTGCGCTGCGCAGCCTTGACCAGGTTGAGAAAAGTGAACTGGCCTGACGGATCGGTTCCGAACCCGCGATCAAGGCTTTCCAGGTATTTGCTCAAACTCTTGGGCATTTTCCCTGTGCGCATGAAAGTATCCAGGTCGGCCTGATGGAAGTCGGTCAGTAAATGCTCCATGTACAGCGTGCGGACTTTTTGCTTGGCAAGTAGCTCCATGTTCTCGATCAGGAACTTCTTGCTCGCAATCGAGCTGTGACGCTCGCCAATCACCAGCCCCTCGGCGCGCTGAAAAACCTCCTGGATAATTGACTTGGGCGTGCTGCTTGCCGGGAGCGATGGGATCTCTACCCGGGGCGGCACCTGTACCGTACCAAGGTACGTGCGGCTTTCCTCTGCCAACTGCTCGCGTATCCGGATGAAAGATCTGCCCGCTGCGTTGAGCTCGGGATCATTCATGACGACGTAGCCTTCGAGCAACTTATCGCCTGGCTTGCTGGCGGCGCTTTGCAGTTTTGCGCGTAGTTCGACGGGTACTTCGTAGGGCGACGGGGGCAGAACGACGGGTGCTTGCGCTGCCGAGCTCGAGCCCCAGGGATGTTTGCTCCAGAACTTGCCGCCGCCTTGCAGGCCAGGCTTGGGCAGCAGTTCCCACTGGCCATTGGCGTTGAGCCTCACGGGTTGACTGCGGTAGAACGCGTACGGGTTCTGTTCATCGATGATCACCCAGGTTTTCATTTCACCAACGTAGCGAACTGCATAAGGATCACCGTTGAGGGTGATGTAGGTCTGCCCATCGAGCAGATATGTGCCGCGCAGGTTGCCTTCCAGTTGCAGGCTTTGCCCATCGACAATGACATTGGCGAGTGGTCGCTCCAAGGGCAGATCAAGCATCTCTGGCAGGGGACGGGATTCACTGGCGAAGGCTGGTCGAGGTGTGCGTATGCCGCTGGCACTGCGCTCGGCTTCAAGTGGGTCGGCTATTTCAGCGACTTCGCCGGCTGCGCTGGCACCCAATACGAGGGTGGCATCGAAAGCGGCACTGACGGCGCTGATGATCGCGCCAGTAACACCGGCCTTGCGTTCTGCCGTGGTGTCGCCGTTGACCGCCTGGTCGATGTTCAGCCCCAGGCTGGCCAGGTCCGCGCCGACCACCGCCAAAGCCACTGGCCAGCACACTGCACCGATGACACCAAAGGTGTTGGTAAAGGCATTGAGGTAACCGATCCACATCTGCTTGCGCAGTTCGGTGTTCGAGCGCAGTGCCGTATCAGCGTCGGCATACATGCGTTCGCGGGCCTGGTCTCGCAGGTAGCTGAACAGATCTGCGCTGATTGGCCGGTCGAGCTGGTTGATCAACGAATGGTCACCATGACCGTAACTGGTGACTAACAGTTCGATAAGGTTGTTCAGGCCGACACCCGAGCCCCGTGGCGGATGGGCCGACAATGGAAAATGCGATTCGAAGCGGGCGAGGCTGACCAAGTCGGTACAGGCCTGTTGCAGCACCCAGATGTGCAGGTCGTTGTTGGTTTCGAAGCTGTGCAGGCTGGTTGTTTCCCCGGGCACATAGACAAACTGATGACCTTCAGGGGAGACAATACGCACGATGTCGCTTGCCAGGTAACCGCCAATGTCGAAGGTCCGCAAGCTCCAGCCCTGCGCCGCCTGCACCTCATCAGCCAATTGCTTGCGGGTGATCGGTGCACGCAAGTCGCCCGCCACTGCCTTGAAGATCGCCTGGCAGTGCTGCGGGTACAGTGCACCGCTTTGGTAGTCCTCATACGCCTTGGCGAGGAAGTTGACCTTTGCCATCAGACGAAAATCATCGGCATGGGCTTGCCAGAAGGTATCAAGCCTGTGTTTGAACAGCGTGCTGAAGTCGATGTGCCAGAGTTCGTTGAGCACATCCTGGCCCAGCATGCGTATTTCATTGGTTTCGTTGAAAACCGGGCTGTGCGGCCCGGCCCGGTAAAAGCCGCTGTTTTGTTGCAGAAGATCGCTGTTGTCCTGGTCGTGGCTGTTGAAACGGCGCATGACCAACTGCGGCAAAGTCATCGATTCAATCGGTGGGCCGTAATGCTCCCAGCCGGTGAAACTTCGTGTACTGCTTACCGCGCCATCGAAGCGGTGCCAGTAGATTGAGTCTGGTTCCGGGGTCTTTTCGGTGAATTTGAGTAACAGGTTTCGGGCAACCTCGCGGGCCATTTCCCACATATCCGGGCATTTAGTCACCAGCGTGCTGGCGATCGTGTCGAGCGCTTGCTTCTGAGCTTGGCTGGAGGCCAGGGAATCGGCATGAACATTTAATTGATAAGGCATGTGCATCTCCTTGTAGGCGAATGCCCATTGAGAAAGTCTGCGTCATACCTGTTGTCATAGTTATTTGTTGTTACGACGAAACAGATATTCCTGACGTCTTTCTAAGCCGTTTCGCTGTTTAGCTGATGACTGACGGGGATACTTATTTAGGACTGATGGCAACGACGCATGACCCAGGCTGAGGGGTTCTTACGCAAAGGAACTCATGTCATGGAACATTCGCAGTCTGTTGATCAGTCCAACCTGCACCTGGAGGCGGCGCGTGCATCGCTGCGCCAGCTTGCCGAAACGGTGTTCGCCGCCTTTCCAGACCTGCATGCCAGCGCTCGCGCTGCGGCGATGCAACTGCTAGTCACACAAACCAACCAGCACGGGGATCCGGACAAGATCTACTGGAATCGTTTTTCCCACGCCGCCAGCAGCAACCGCAGCTACACCGGCTGGGAGCACTATGGAACGCCTGATCAGTCTTGGACCTTGACTGAATTAGTCATGCGCCGCTTTCGCGTCAGTGACCAGGACAACGCCGACCTTCTGCAGTTGTACGGCGGCTTCTATACCGAGGGGCCAGAGGCGCAGCGTTTCGATGAAAGCAATGAAGTGCGTCTGGATCCGCAAAAGGTCCTCAACGCCCTGTGGCAGATGGACTTTGGCGCAGGATTCCAGCGTCGGCGCAAGGCGTTCTGGGTCGAGCACGGTGAGCACGTGCGATCCCTCAGCAAGCTCACTTACCTCGCGCAAGCGTTGCAGGCTGGCCTGGGCGGGCAACTGAACGAGCAGCAGCTGCAACTGGTGTTCGACGCTGTCGGCTTCGACAGCGGTGTCGCAACGCGTCTGCAGCATATTGAACAGCTCCAGCAACCTGCCGCCGGCATTCGGCTTGCGACCTTGAGCCTGGCTGGGCAAGCATCATCGGCGCTGGTTTGGTTGCAGGGGCCGGGGGCGCAGCATGTGCTCTATATGCCCGGTGCTGTGCCGTCGTTCCATCCTTTCGGTAGCCAGCGGGAACTGGTCGAATGGCTGTTTGGCTGGCTGCAGGTGGCCGCCAGCCGTGAGCAATTGTTGGCTTATTTCTCCAGCGATCCGCAACAGGTGCAGAGGCTGCGTGATCAACTCGCCTCTTGGGCGCAAGGCTCGGTTGAGGCATTTGCTGCCCAGGTGCGACCCGCACCGATCAACGGCGAGGTCTTCACCTGGATGCGCGATAACGCCAGGCAACATATGGAGGCTGAAACCGATGCTGCCTTGCGTACCAATGCCGAGCTGCGCCTGCAGTTGTGGGTAGGCTACCTCGGGGTGGCGCGCCGCTTGCTTGGCTATGTGGCGCCGGCGGGGTGGCCGCTGGCACTTCTGGCGGTGGCAGTTGGCAGCGCCAGCCTGGGGGTGAACATCGCACAGGCCGTTGATGGCGATAGTCCCGAGGAGCGCAAAGCGGGCTTGCTCGGGGCGATCCTGGCCGGGGTCGATGTGCTGCTCAACCTGCCGTTCCTGATACCCCTGGGGCGCGATGTTGGCCAGTTGCTGCGCGAGCGTGAAGGGAATGAAATCATCGACGTGGCGCCGGCGCAAAGCGGCGCCGGGCGGGGCGTCAGTACGCTTGCCGATGGTGGCCAGTACGTGGAAATGGACGGGGTGCCGTACCGGGTGCGCTTTGACAAGGCCATAGGCGCCTGGCTGATTGTGCCGGAAGATAACCCCTTTGCCTTCAATGGCATCCCGATTCGTCTTGACGAGCAGGGCCAGTGGGCAGTGCTCGAATCTGCCTGTCTGCGCGGCGGCGGTCAGTGCCTGGGTGGGTTGACCCCCGAGCAGCCAGCTGGGGTGGCGGACTACTCGCCCTTTGTCGCCAGCCCCGGCAGTTACGAGGTGCCCGAAAGTGCCCGTCCCGCGGTGCGAGAGCTGATCAGTGCCGGCAACCGCCGGGCAATCGGCGGTGATTATTATGATCCTGCCTCGCCGCTGATGCAGGTGCGCGACAGCCTTGAACAGATACGCCAGCGCTTGCGAACCGATGCCAGCAACTTCTTTGTCCACGTGATGCTGCCCAGGCTCAGGGTGAATGCCCCAGTGGCAACGGTCAGCCCGCAACGTGCGTTCATGCAGTTGCTCGATGAGCATGCCGGCGTGGTGCTCGGTGAGTCGCATGCCTCGATTGCCAGCAAGCGCTGGCTCATGGAAAACCTCAATCCGATGTACGCCAAAGGGGTGCGCACCCTTTACCTCGAGCACCTGATGACTGACCTGCACCAGGCTGATCTCGAGGTGTTTCACCGCAGCGGGCGCATGAGCGTCGAGCTCAGGCGCTACCTGCAGCGGCTGGACACCGGCCATGCCACCGACCCTGGCGGGCGCTACAGCTTTCTCGAACTGGTAAGGAAAACCCGCGCCAGCGGTATCCGCGTACAGGCCGTGGATTGTGTCGCCAGCTATCAACTGGAGGGGCTGACCGTGGAACAGCCGGGCAACCCCTTGCGGCAAAAAGTCATGAACTACCATGCCAATCAGGTTATTTCTGCCAGGCAAGCTGAACACCCTGCAGATAAATGGGTGGCCCTGGTCGGCAATACCCACAGCAACCTGTACAAACGCGTCCCGGGGCTGGCCGAGTTGCAGGGTGTCCCCGGCCTGCGCGTGGTCGATGCCGGGCCGGGGCAGGCCAGCGGCATCACCCTGGATCCGGGTGAGTACTTCCTGCCAAGCATGGGCAACCCTGACGGTATCGTTCAGGGGGATTTGCGCCTGGCGCTGCAAACCCTGGAGCGGCCGGCGGTGTTTCTCGATCCGGCTACAGCGCCACCGGGGGTAATCCGCCCAGGAGGCTGACCTGGTCCTGCGGCAACTCTTCACTTAATCTTTCTCAATTGCAGGTGTATCGTATTCGCCCTTCATCGCCGGTACCTTGGCACTTTGCCGCCAGGTGCCGGCATGTTGTTCCTGCGATGTGAGGTACCTGCGGCATGTCCTTTACCCGGCGACAAATTCTCGGTGGCCTGAGCGGCCTGGTGGCGATTGGCCTGGGCGCCGGTGGTGCGTCCCGTTACTGGCTGGGGCGTACCGATCCGAATGCCGGGCATGACTACGAGCTGATCGCCGCGCCGCTGGATGTCGAGCTGGTCTGCGGGTTCAAGACACAAGCCTGGGCGTTCGGCCCGTCGGCGCCGGGTACCGAGTTGCGGGTGCGCCAGGGCGAATGGCTGCGGGTACGCTTCATCAACCACCTGCCAGTGGCCACCACCATCCATTGGCACGGCATCCGCCTGCCGCTGGAAATGGACGGCGTGCCCTACGTATCGCAACTGCCGGTGTTGCCGGGCGAGTATTTCGATTACAAGTTTCGCGTGCCGGATGCCGGCAGCTACTGGTACCACCCGCACGTCAACAGCTCCGAAGAACTCGGCCGCGGCCTGGTCGGCCCGCTGATCGTCGAGGAGCGCGAGCCCACCGGCTTCAAGCACGAACGCACCCTGAGCCTGAAGAACTGGCACGTCGACGAGCAGGGCGCTTACCTGCCCTTCAGCATCCCCCGTGAGGCTGCCCGTGGCGGCACCGCCGGGCGGTTGATCACCATCAACGGCCAGGCCAACGCCGTGGTCGAGATGCCCGCCGGGCAGATCGTGCGGGTGCGCCTGCTCAACCTCGACAATACCCTGACCTATCGCATCAACCTCAAGGGCAACTTCGAGGCGCGGGTCTACGCCCTCGATGGCAACCCCATCGCTCCGCGCCCGCTGGGCAAGGATTACTGGCTGGGCCCGGGCATGCGCATCTGCCTGGCAATCAAGATGCCGCCAGCCGGTGAAGAGCTGTCGCTGCGTGATGGCCCCGTGCGTCTGGGCACCCTGCGTTCGGTGGCCAGCAGCGAAGCCCCCGGTGACTGGCCGCCAGCGTTGCCGGCCAACCCGATCGCCGAGCCGGACCTGGCCAACGCCGAAAAGCTCAACTTCAATTTCGAGTGGGTCGGCTCGGTCTCGGTGAATACCGACAACGGCAAGCCGCCGAGCCTCTGGCAGATCAACGGCAAGGCCTGGGACATC
This sequence comes from Pseudomonas sp. 2835, assembly GCF_050435905.1. NCBI lineage: Bacteria > Pseudomonadati > Pseudomonadota > Gammaproteobacteria > Pseudomonadales > Pseudomonadaceae > Pseudomonas > Pseudomonas sp. 2835. The sequence goes on from NZ_JBNDLE010000002.1 coordinate 440,916, forward strand.
ACCGACAAGACCTGTGCCGACCGGCCGATCGCCACGCTGCAAAAGGGCAAGAGCTACATCTTCGAGCTGAAGAACATGACCCAGTACCAGCATCCGATTCACCTGCATGGCATGAGTTTCAAGGTGATCGGCTCGAACAAGCGCAAGATCGAACCGTATTTCACCGACACCTACCTGCTGGGCAAGAACGAGCGCGCACGGGTAGCCCTGGTGGCGGATAACCCGGGTACCTGGATGTTCCACTGCCACGTGATCGATCATATGGAAACCGGCCTGATGGCCGCGATCGAGGTGGCCTGATGCGTCAACCGCAGATCATCGATCGCAGCCGCGACCAGCAATTCATGCGCCTGGCACTGGAGCTGGCGGCGCAAGGCGCGGCCATGGGCGAAGTGCCGGTGGGCGCGGTGTTGGTCCAGCATGGCCAGGTAATTGGCCGTGGCTTCAACTGCCCGATCAGCGGCAGCGACCCCAGTGCCCATGCCGAGATGGTCGCCATCCGCGCCGCCGCCCAGGCCGCGAGCAACTACCGGCTGCCGGGCAGCACCCTGTACGTGACCCTGGAGCCGTGCAGCATGTGCGCCGGACTGATCGTGCACTCACGGATCAACCGTGTGGTGTACGGTGCGCTGGAGCCCAAGGCGGGCGTGGTGCAGAGCCAGGGGCAGTTCTTTACCCAGGGCTTTCTCAACCATCGGGTGTTGTTCGAGGGCGGGGTGCTGGCAGAGGAGTGCGGAGCGATTCTGTCCGAGTTCTTCAAGGCGCGGCGGGCCAAGGCCTGAGCCCGGGGCCGCTTTGCGGCCCATCGCCGGCAAGGCCGGCTCCCACAGGTCCGGCCTATGCAAATCCATTGTAGGAGCCGGCTTTGCCGGCGATGGGGCGCGCAGCGTCCCCCGGTCTCACAACGGCGGTGTCTGCTCGTTCGGCTTGGTCTTGTTCACACCCGGTACATGCAGATTGCTTTCGGCCACCTGGCTGCCTTCAAGCTGCGGCTGGGTCACCCAGGTGAGGATGTCGTAGTAGCGGCGGATGTTGGCGACGAAGTGCACCGGCTCACCACCGTGGGCATAGCCGTAGCGGGTCTCCCGCAGGTCCGGCCTATGCAAATCCATTGTGGGAGCCGGCTTTGCCGGCGATGGGGCGCGCAGCGTCCCCCGGTCTCACAACGGCGGTGTCTGCTCGTTCGGCTTGGTCTTGTTCACACCCGGTACATGCAGA